>NZ_NFKR01000001.1 GCF_002160495.1 Erysipelatoclostridium sp. An173
AACAAATGGAACATACTGCTAGATGAAGCATTGAATTACTTCATAGAATCAACTATGGAATTCTAGTTATGAATAAATTTCATTTTTTCATAACTTATTTGACACTACCTAGTATATGTTAATAGCGGCTTACATACAAATAAAGCAATAATTGTTCCAACTACTGCCTCTAAAATACCGCTAGTTGTTATAATTCCAATTAAATATGTAACAAGAAGATTAAAATCCTGACCAATTGCAATAGCATAACTTTGGCCAAAAATAAAATAAATTCCCCCTAAAACTAAAATGGTATTAACTAAAGAACCAGCTAAACCAGCAATAATTATACCAATATTGTTATTAATTTTAGCTTTTTGGAATTTTTCAAAAATAATTCCAGCAATATAACCAATCAAAACTCTAGGGACAATAGCAATAACTGCACTTAGGATATTTCCACTAATAAATGGTGAAAAAACAAAAGAAGTTATTGTTGGACTAATAGTATTATAAAATAGACTTGAAAGTCCAAAAACCAGTCCAATTAATGAACCACCTTTTTTACCTAGAGTAATTCCGGCAATAATAACTGGGATGTGTAATGTTGTTGCACGCAAAGGGCCAATTGGAATATATCCTAGAAAGGGAATAAATACTAGTAACATTTCAATGGCAATAAACATTGCATACAAGACAAGATTTTTAGTTTTTTTGTTTTTCATTTTTACCTCCACTACCGTTCATAAAGATACGGTGTTAAAATATATTAAACGTTATTTGTAATTAGATAATTAGTGTCAAGTCACTATTAAATATTTACTTAATAACAAAGTAATTATATTACTATCTATATAATAATTCAATAATTTAAATTGCTTATCAATTAGTATAAGTGGTAAAATACAAGTATAGGAGGTTTTATTAAATGAAAAAAGTTGCAGTATTATTTCATGATGGATTTGAAGAATTAGAAGCTTTAAGCGTAGTTGATATTATGCGTCGCGCTAATGTTGAATGTACAATGGTTGGAATGGATAAAGAAGTGGTTACAAGTTCACATCAAATTAAAATTTCAATGGATTGTGTTTATGATAATAACTTAGATGATTATGATATGATCGTTATACCAGGTGGTCTACCAGGGGCAACAAATTTACGCGATGATAATAGAGTTATTGAATTAGTAAAAAGATTTAATGAAAATAATAAATTCATTGGTGCTATCTGTGCTGGACCAATTGTATTACAAAAAGCTGATGTTATCGCAAATAAGACAGTAACTTGTTATCCAGGATTTGAAGATGAACTAACTAGTGCCAATTATCAAGAAGCTTTGGTACAAGTTGATGGTAATATTATTACTGGAAAAGGGCCGGCAGCAGCACTGGCTTTTGGCTATACATTATTAGAACAACTAGGGTATGATAGTGATGAATTAAAAGAGGGTATGCAATATAAATACTTAGAAAAAAATATTTAAATTTTACCTCTTTCTTTTATTAGAAATTTGGAGTATAATTACCAATGCAAAGAATGATAATTATAATGGCTAAATTTCAAAGAAAGATCTTTGCAAAGTACGATGTTATGTCGTACTTTTTTCTATTTTAGCTAAATTATATAATACTATAGCCGTAAAATATAACTCAATTATACTATTAATATTGCCAAACATCACAATCAACATTCCTAATATAAGTAATTGACTTCGATATAAAGAAGTCATTTTTTGATATAAAGAAAAATCAAAATTCATCAAACGATTAATCAAGATAAAAATAATCAATAAAATAGTAATAGCACCAAGCATCGATAAAATAATATGTAACGATGAAAATAAATCTTCACTATCAGGATGATATGGTAAAAAAGACCCTACAAGCATAGTAATAAAACTAGTAGTAATTAAGATCCAATCTGATTTAGTAAAATATGTAAACTGCCGATATATTTTAACTACCTTATATAATAAAAATATCGAAATACAACTGACCCATAATAAATAATAAATACGTAAATCATTTTGATAAGATAAATAAGTAAAATTATTATAAGTCCATGATGTTTTTAAAGATAACAGTATGGTTATGATAAACAATAAGATATACATTTTTTTCCTCCAATAAAAACATTCTAATAAAAATAGAAAAAAAAGCAAATAATAAAAGAAAAAATATATTTTAAAAAGTAAATACTAGTAAAGGAGGAATTAAAATGATAATTAGACTAAAAAGTATCCATGCCAATGTAGTTAATGAAAGTGAAGTAATTGATGGTTCTAAAATTAGCGCACTAATAAAAGTTGGTTATAGCTATAACAAGGATAAAAAGTTAGAAATTGACTATCATATTTCATTAATACAGCATAACAAAAATGTTTTTGTTGTTAAAATTAATTATTTAGTTGAAGAAACGGTTAATCAAAATAATGAAAAAGATATGCTTGATAAAGCTGTTAGTCAATTAGAAAAGCGAATTGAATTAATTTTAGGAATGCTATGCGATGAAATTGGTATAAACTTACTAAGTTGACTTTTATTTAGTCAACTTAGTAACAAACTAATAAAATAATCATATTTTATAGTAGAGGTGGAATATGATAGTTTATATTAATGGAAATGATAATCGCTGTAAGTATTTAGCTAAGTTAATAGAAGCAGATGGTCATCGCGTTGAAACTAATATTAATATGTTAGATGTATGTCACATTCTGTATTTAGGACGTGATGGTGCTGGATTTGAACAAGTTGATTTTAAGCCCAATGCTATTGTAATAACTTTATTAAAAAATCAACGATTATCTTATTTAAGTAAATTAAAAGGTTTTAATTATGAATATTTATATCATGATGATGATTTTGTTTGGGAAAATACTTTTATTTGTGATGAAGCATTAATAGCTTATATGATTATAGATAATAAAATTTCGTTAGCGAATGCTAAAATATTGATTTTAGGCTATGGTCATTGTGGTAGAGATTTAGCTAATAAATTAGAAGCTTTTAAAGCTAAGATCACTATTGCTAATCACAATAACCGTTACTTTGATGAAGTAATAAAAAAAGGATATTCATATCATTCATTAAATCATTTGAACCTAGATAAATATGATTATGTTATTAATACTATTCCAAAGCAGATTTTAACTAGACAAATATTAAGTACCAAAAAAACAGGTTGCAAGATCTATGATATTGCTTCTAAACCATATGGTATGAACATTCAAGATCGTGATGAAAATTATCATCTATTAAAACAATTACCAACAAAATATGCTTATCAAAGCAGTGCTTTAGTTTTATATCAGGCTATTAAGAAAGTTGTTGATCGTTATGCTGGAAAATAAAAAAATTGGAATTGGATTAACTGGATCTTTTTGCTCGTTAGAAAAAACATTATCGGTAATAAAAGATTTAAGTAAGTTAAAGTGTGATTTATATATTTTTGCAAGTGAAAAAATATTAACATGTGATACTCGCTTTGATAAAGCTGATGAATTAATTGAAGAATTAGAAAAATTATCCAAACGTAAAATAATTGATAATGTTGTTGATAGTGAAATTTTCGGTCCTAAAATTCCTTTGGATATCATGTTAGTAATGCCATGTAGTGGTAATACTTTAGCTAAACTGACATATGGTTTAAATGATAACGCTGTAACTATGGCTTGTAAATCAACACTACGAAATGAACATAATGTTGTACTAGCAATAGCAACTAATGATGCTTTAAGCAACTCTGGAAAAAATATAATGCAACTATTAAATACAAAGCATTTCTATTTAGTACCAATGTATCAAGATGATTATATAAAAAAACCAAACAGTATGCTTTTTGATGAAAATCTTGTTATTCCTACATTAATAAATGCATTAAATAACAAACAGATTCAACCGGTATTAGAAGGGAATAAAGATGATTAAAGTTTTAAAATTTGGTGGAACATGTTTACAAAATCAAGAATCTATTGATAAGGTCATCGAAATAATTAAAAAATATGCTGATGATAAATTATTAATTGTTACTAGTGCAATGGGTCGTTATCCTGACCCATATGCAACTGATACATTAAAATCGTTAGTTAGCCAGGTAAACAGTGATGAATATAGTCGTTTGCTTAGTTGTGGCGAGATCATTAGTAGTATAATTTTGTCTAATGAACTAAAAAAACAGCATTTAAAAGCTATTTCCGTATCATCAAGACAAATTGAATTAAAAACTCATAAAAATAAATTAGTAAATGTTAACCAAAACAGGATTAAAAAATATTTTGAAACGTATGATATTATTATAGTTCCTGGTTTTCAAGGAATTGATAATCGTGGTAATTTAAAGATTTTAGAAAAAGGTGATAGTGATTATACAGCTGCTTATTTAGCGCGGCGGTTAAACCTTGATGAAGTTTATATTTTTAGTGATGTTTGTGGAATATATACTGGAGATCCTAAATATATTTATGATTCTAAATTAATTTGTCATGTTGGCTATAAACAGGCTTTAGATTTAGCTAAACATAAAGCAAGGATTATTTGTTATAAAGCTTTAAATGAAGGATATAAAAAAATTGGTTTTAAAATTAAACTTCGTTCTTATTTAAATGATCAAATTGGAACTTTGATTAATCATGATGATACTAGTATTAGGACAATGTCAATTGACTTTGATTATTGTTTGATTCATTTTGAAAAAACAATTAATTCTAATGATCTTAAATATTTAAATGATTGTTATGGTAAAAATTATTTTGTTGCAACAGAAAATTTAAAAAAATTAGAAACACCTTTTATTAAAATCAAAAACTATGCCAAAGTTCATTTTGTTGGCTGTGGTCTTGATAAAGATGAAATATATCGTAATTTTCTTGATAAATTTGCAATCATATCTCAAAATGAAACTTCTAGTTATTATGTTGAAGAAAAAAACTGGCACCAGGATTTAAACTTACTGCATGATATAATTGTTAGGAGTGATTAAAAATAAAAATATTTATTAATTTACTAACCCCATTTAAAGCTGATGATACTATTGACTATGATAAAACTAAAGAATTGATTGATCGTTTAATTGAACAGGGGTGTAATAATTTTGTTATTGGTGGTAATACTGGAGAAGGAGCAACACTAAGTTTTTTAGAATTGAAACATTTTTTACGTTATTTTTGTTTTCATTATCCACAAATAAATATTTATACAGTTATCAATGATTTATCAACCAAAAAAGTAATTCGAAAAATCAATAACCTAAGTGATTTACAAAATCTAAATGGTTTTATTATTAAAATTCCAGAAGTTTCTGGTTTAAAACAACAAGAAATATTTAAACATTTTAATTTTATCGCTTTAACAACTAATAAAAAAATTATTATTAAAGATTGTCAAAAGGTTAAAATTAATGAACAGACTATTTCTAAATTAGTCCAGGAACACAAAAATATTGCTGGAATAATATGTAAATATCATGTAATAGACCATATTGACAATTTTGATGTTTTTTATGATGAAACTTTATTAAAAGATTTTCATCACCAGATAAAATCAGGAATTATTAGTAGTTTAGCTAACTTGAATTATCAAAATATAAAAAAATTAATTACTTCTTCAAATAAAGTAGATCACGATTATTTAATGTTATTATTAAAATATTTTTATCAGGAAAATATTACTAGTACCTTAAAATATGCTCTTAGTCAAAGTGAAAATATTGAATGTTTTACACGACTTCCATTATCAAATATCAGTATAGAATTAAAAAATAATATCGATAGATTATTAAAAATGACAATTAATTGATCTTTGTTTACTAAAATATATAAGGCGGTTAATAATATACCAAACAAATTAATTTAATTTTAGAAAGAATTTTGTTACAATTAGAATAGAAAGTATTAGTAAACATTTGTTAAATATGATAATATGGTTAAACCACACACAATAATAAAGTACTAATAAATGACTAATAATATAATAATGGAGGTAAAAATGAGTAAAGAAAGTGTAAAAATTATTCCACTTGGTGGCCAAGCGGAAATGGGTAAAAGTATGTATTGCATTGAAGTAAATGAAAAAATCTTTATTATCGATGCTGGATTTCGTTTCCCAGAAGTTAGTAAATTAGGTGTTGATATAATAATTCCTAGTTTTGATTTTTTAAAAGAAAATGAAGATCGTGTAGTTGCAGTAATTATTACTCACGGTCATGATGATGTTATGGCAGCCTTGCCATATTTATTAGAAACAATCGATGTGCCAATTTATGCACCAGCTTTAACAGCTGATTTGATTGAACAAATGTTGAAACGGTATAAAAAACAAAATAATTTAAAATTAAATTACAATATTACAAGAGTAAAGCGCAATGATTCTATTATCATTAGTGATATTCCAGTTGAATTTTTCCCAGTAACTCATTCTATTCCTGGAAGTGTAGGAGTAGCTATTTGGAGTGAAAATGGTTATATTGTTTATAGCGGTGAATTCATTATTGATTTTGGTGCTCCTGAAGGATTTAGATGCGACATTCAGAAAATGATGGAAATTGGAAAAAAAGGTGTTTTAGCATTACTTTGCGAATCATCTTATTCTAAAAATTCCGGATATACTTCACCAAAGCATAAATTAACTGACAAATTAGATCATATTTTTGAAGATAGTGAAGGGCGAATCATAATTACAAGCTATGCCCAAAATATTTTTAGAACTAAAGAAATTGTTGAATTGACCAAAAAATATGGTCGTAAAATAGTTTTCTATGGTCGCGATAAATACGATAGCACTAATAGTATTGTTCGTATCGGACAACAGTTAAAAAAAGCAGTTATTGAAATTCCTAAAGAAATTATTGCTTTTTCAACTGATATTGGTAAGAAAAATGTGGATGATAATTTAGTTGTATTATTAAGTGGAACCCCACAAAGAATTTATCATGATATTTTAGATATAATTGATGGTGGCGATGAATCATTAAAATTAAATGAAAATGATACATTTATTGTTGCTTCACCAGTTATACCAGGGACAGAAAAAATCGCTAATAAAGCAATTAATGAGTTATATAAAACTGATGCTAATATTCATGTTTTGAAAAATAAAGAATTGTGTTCAATGCATGCTTCACAAGAAGATATTAAAGTTATCATTCAAATTTTCAAACCTAAATATTTTATTCCAATTAAAGGGGAATATCAGCACTTTATTTCTAATTTAGATATTGCTCGAAGTATGGAAATAGCTTTTGAAAATGTGGGAATTATTGATAATGGGGAAATATTGACATTTATCGATGGAAAATTACAAGATTACCGTGATACTATTGAAGTTGAAGATGTTATGATTGATGGTATCGGGGTTGGTGATGTTGGTGATAAAGTAATTGATGATCGCATCCAATTATCTAATGATGGCGTTGTGGTTATTGGCGTTACGATTGATAGTCAATCTCGTGATATTATTGCTAATACTGATGTCCAGACACGTGGATTTGTTTATTTAAGAGATTCAGAATACATAATTAAAGGAATTATTGAAATTTCTGAAAAATGTGTTGCTGAAATGAAAAACAATCCTAAATTAGAAGCGATTGAAGTTCGTCAGACAATTAAGGATAAAGTTAATAAATATATTTCTAAAGAAACCGGAAAAAAACCAGTTGTTTTACCAATTATAATTGAAGTTTAAGCAAGTTTATTCTTGCTTTTTCTTTTTCATAGTGGTTGCCTGTGTTATAATGATGAAGTTAAGTTGGGAGTGAAAAGAGTTATGGCAAAAACAAGTCGTTCAAAAAAATCCAAACAAGAACAAATAAGTGAAAATCTAAAAATGCGCATTATTGCTGCTGTTGGATTGTTTTTAATTGTTGTAAGTGCCATGAAGCTAGGACCAATTGGACAACAATTAAATTTTTTATGTACTTATTTAATTGGTAATTTTGTGGGAATTGGCTATATATTATTAATTATGTTAAGTGGTTATGTTATTTATAAAGCCAAAATGCCAAAACTAAGTAATCCCCGAGCAGTTGGTTTATATCTTGTAATTGGTGCAATTTTAACATTAATGTCGTCTTTTAATGATGATACAATGGTTGGAATAAAAGTTATCAATCAATATATAAATACATCCTCATGTAATCGTGGTGGTTTTTTAGGTGCTATCTTTTATGGTATCTTAAGCGCATTGTTTGATAAAACTGGTGCAATGATTGCTGCAGGTTTTATTTTAGTTATTGGAATTGCATTACTAGGAAGTAAATTTTATATTGATCATTACAAAAAAATAAACAAAATACACAAGACTGTTAAAGACGTAAATAATAAGACAAACAGTAAATTTGTTGATTTCTTTTCTAGAAAAAAAGAGCAGGAAAAAGTATTCTTTCCAGAAGAAATTTTTGAAGATGAAAATAAAAAGAAGAAAACTAAAAAAAGTGCTAAACCAGCAGCAAAGATACATTTAGAAGAAGATGATAATATTCCTTCAACATTTG
Organism: Erysipelatoclostridium sp. An173; assembly: GCF_002160495.1. GTDB lineage: Bacteria > Bacillota_I > Bacilli_A > Erysipelotrichales > Coprobacillaceae > Thomasclavelia > Thomasclavelia merdavium. Next base: position 8,464 of record NZ_NFKR01000001.1, read on the forward strand.
AGTTTAACGATGAATCAATGACATTGGAAATCAAAGATAAACAACCTAAAGTTCATGAATCACAAGAAAAAAATAAAAAAAGTGTTAATAAAAATTATCGATTACCACCACTTAATTTATTAAAAAATTCAACAGCAAAGAAAACTACTAAAAATAAAGATAATGCGCTAACCAAAGCTGAAACCTTAACTGATGTTCTTCATCAATTTGGTGTTAATGCTTCTATTAGTGATATTTTTATTGGTCCATCAGTTACTAAATATGAATTAAAATTAGAAACAGGAACACGTGTCAATAAAATTATGCAGCTTCAAGATGATATTAAATTAGCTTTAGCAGCTAAAGATATTCGAATTGAAGCACCGATTCCAGGTAAAGCGGCTGTAGGTGTTGAAATTCCTAATAGTGTTGCTACTACAGTAAGCTTCAAAGAAGTAATTAAAGATATTCCATTAGAATATCAAAATAGTAAATTATTAGTTCCTTTAGGTAAAGATGTTAGTGGAAAAATTATTTATGCTGAATTAAATAAAATGCCTCATCTTTTAATTGCCGGAGCTACTGGTAGTGGAAAATCAGTTTGCGTAAATACGATAATTTGTAGTATTTTAATGCGTGCTCGTCCAGATGAAGTAAAATTCATTCTTGTCGATCCTAAAAAAGTTGAATTAACAAACTATAATGGTATTCCTCATTTATTAGCACCGGTTGTCACTGATCCTAAAAAAGCAGCAGCAGTTTTACAAGAAGTAGTTGTTGAAATGGAACGCCGTTATGATTTATTTGCCAAAGCAAATGTTAGAAATATTGAATCTTATAATACATATGTTAATAAAAAGAATAATGCATTATCGCAAGATGAACAATTAGAATTATTACCATTCCATGTTGTTATATTAGATGAGGTTGCTGATTTAATGATGGTTGCAAGTAAACAGGTTGAAGACTGTATCATGCGAATTGCTCAAATGGCCCGGGCTGCAGGTATACATTTAATAGTGGCGACGCAAAGACCTTCTACTGATATTATTACTGGAGTAATAAAAGCTAATATTCCATCAAGAATTGCTTTTGCTGTTTCTTCTGGCGTTGATTCGAGAACTATTTTAGATGCTTCTGGAGCTGAGAAGTTATTAGGAAAAGGAGACATGCTGTTTTCACCAATGGGATCAAGTTCACCGATAAGAGTGCAGGGAGCCTTTGTTTCTGATGAAGAAGTCAGTGCAATTGTCGACTATGCTTCAAGTCAGCAGGAAGCTAATTATGATGAAAAATATATAAATGTTAAATTAAATACTAGTACTTTTGCTTCTTCATCTAAAGAAGAAGAGGAAGATGCTGAATATGAGATGTGTCGTAGCTTTGTAATCAATGCTCAAAAAGCGAGTACTTCGCTATTACAACGCCAATTTAGAATTGGCTATAATAAGGCTGCTCGAATTATTGATCAGCTAGAAGCTGAGGGCGTTATTGGGCCTCAAATAGGTTCTAAACCACGAGAAGTGTATATACGTGGTTATCAAGAAGAAGATATTTAATTTATTATTTTATGATTTAAGACTTCATTTTGCGAAGTCTTTTTTATTTTAATAGTGCTTGATTAATTTTAATTACGGTCTTATTTTTTTGTATTTTAATTTTAATTTTATTAAATTGGTGTATAATATCATATATGTTTGTAAAGGAGTGTTTTATGAAAAAAAGTTATCAATTATCAGGATATACATTACATGTAATTCCAACTAAAAAGTTTAAAAATATAACAATGTCATTGAAATTAGAAAACAAATTAACAAGAGAAAATGTTACTAAACGTTCTTTATTGGCTTTCATGTTGACAGGTGGTACTCAAAATTATCCTTCAACCCAAGCTTTATCAAGACATTTAGAAGATTTATATGGAATGAGTTTTGGAACAAATCTTGCAACAAAAGGAATAGGGCAAGTGTTAAATATTTCTAGTGTTTGTATTAATGAAGCTTTTTTACCATATCAAGAAGATTTATTAAAAGAACAGATAAAAATGTTTAACGATGTATTATTTAATCCTAATGTAAAAGATGGCAAATTTGATGAAAAAACATTTAATATTAAGAAAAAAGAATTGAAAGAACGCTTAATTGCTCAAAATGATGATAAATTCATGTATGGTATTGATCAATTATTTACAAATATGGGTGAAGGTGGCTTTTTATCAATTCGTAATAATGGCTATATCGATGAAATCGATCAAATTTCTAATGAAGAATTGTATCAATATTTACAAGAATGCATTGAAAATGATTCAAAACATATCTATGTTGTAGGTGATGTTAATGAAAATATAGTTGAGACATTTAAAGAAAACTTACAATTTAAAACTAACCCAGCTGCTGTTTATCCAGTTACTAATTTTAAATCAACAAAAAAAGAAGTTTTAGAAGTAATTGAAAAACAAGACATTATTCAATCTAAATTAAATATTGGTTATGTAGTAGATTGCAACTTTAGTGATCCAGGAACTTATGCAATGACTGTTTTTAATGCCATGTTTGGTGGTTTTTCACAGTCAAGATTATTTAGAGTAGTTAGAGAAAAACATAGTTTATGCTATTATATTTCTTCAAGCTATGGTGCTTTTAGTGGTATTATGACTGTTAATGCAGGAATTGAAGGAAAAGATTATCAAAAAACATTAGATTTAATCGCTCAAGAACTTAAAAACTTCCAAGACGGTAAATTTGATGATGATGAAATTAATTTGGCTAAATTAATGTTAAAAAGTTCATTAACTAAAACTAAAGATGAACCAATTAGTTTAATTACTTTAGCATACAATCGTGATTTAACTAATATTCAAGAAACTAATGATGAATATTTAGAAAAATTAATGAGCGTTACTAAAGAAGAAATAATTGCAGCTAGTAAAAAAGTTCATTTAGATACAATCTTTTTACTTACAGGGAGTGATAAATAATGGAAAAGATATATTTTGAAACATTAAAAGAAACTTTATATCATGAAAAAATGGCCAATGGATTACAAGTTTATCTTCTACCAAAAATGGGTTTTGAAAAAACTTATGGGTTATTTTCAACTAAGTTTGGAGCTATTGATACAACTTTTATTCCTTTAAATAAAGATGAAATGATTAAAGTTGAAGACGGAATTGCTCATTTTTTAGAACATAAAATGTTTGATATGAGTGATGGTGATGCTTCAGAAAAATTTGCTAAGTTAGGAGCTAGTACTAATGCTTTTACATCTTCAAGTCGTACAGCTTATTTATTTAGTACTACTTCAAACGAATATGCTTGTATTGAATTATTACTAGACTTTGTTCAAAAATTAGAAATCACCCCTGAAAGTGTAGAAAAAGAAAAGGGGATTATTGGTCAAGAAATAAAAATGTACGATGATGATCCAGACTGGCAAGTTTATTTTGGTTCAATTCAAAATTTATATCAACAACACCCAGTTGCTGTTGACATCGCTGGAACTGTAGAAACAGTAAATCGTACTGATAAGGATATGCTTGAATTATGCTACAACACTTTTTATCATCCAAGTAACATGATGATTTTTGTAGTTGGAAATATTGATCCAGATAAAGCAATGGCTACAATTAAAGAAAATCAGGATAAAAAGAATTTTAGTTTAGCTAACCCAATTGTCTTGAAAAAAGTAAATGAGCCTAAGGAAATTAAAACAAAAGAAAAAGTATTAACTATGGATGTTGAAATGAATAAAATAATTGTTTCAATTAAAGTTAATGAAATTCTGGAAAATCCTAAAGATAAAATCAAAAGAGAATTAGCGTTAAACTTACTATTTGATCTATTATTTTCTAAAAGTGCAAAATTATACAATGATTGGTTAAATCAAGGCATTATTAATGATTCTTTTAGCGCAAGTTTTACGCAAGAACGTGATTATGCATTTATTCAAATTGGTTGTGATTGCAATGATTATGAAACACTAAAAGAAAAGTTATTAGATTTAATCAAAGATTTTGATACAATTAAAATTGATCAAGAAGACTTTAATCGTATTAAAAAGAAAAATATTGGTTTATTTATTAATATGTTTAATAGTCCAGAAAGTATTGCTAATTTATTTAGTCGTTACTATTTTGAAGGAACAAATGCTTTTGATTTAGTTGATGAAGTTGCAAAATTAGAAATAGATGATATTTACGATGTTTTTAAATATTTTGATTTGCAATATACTAGTGTTTGTATCGTGAAAAAAAATCATTAAGGTAAACGTTAAATCTAAAATAGTTGACACAAGAAGTGCTTATGTTATAATAACGGTGGTAAGAGAGTAAATAAATTTCCACATCATAGATAAGGGAACCTGACTTAAATGGTGGTGTTGAAAACCTGTCTTCGAATAGGGATCCTAAAGCTAATTTAAAGGTGCCCACCTGTACAAAACAGGGAAATATCTAAAAACTCTCTTCCTTTTTTATTTAAGGAGAAAGATTATGAGTCAAATAGATCCAAAATTAATTGCTAGAATTAATGAATTAGCTAAAAAGAAAAAAGAGGGTACTATTACAAAAAAAGAATTAGACGAACAAGCTAAATTAAGACAAGAATATTTAAAAGCTTTTCGTGGTAATTTTAAACAGCAATTAATGGGTATTAAAATTGTTGATGAAAAAGGTAATGATGTAACTCCAAAAAAATTAAAAAGTGAACAGTCTAAAAAATTAAATTAAGCGAATTTTTTTTAGTTCGCTTTTTAATTTGGTAGTAATAATCAACATAATTTTAATTAACTAATTTATCTTAATGCTTTCTTAATATTTTTCTACATTTAAAATAACCTAATATTGCGTTATTTTTTTATTTGTGTATAATAGAGTTGAGTTTTTGTGAAAAAAGGAGAAAAGAAAATTAATGGAAAGATCGAGTTTATCAATAGCAGCAATTCGTGCATTAGGTATTGATGCAATTAACAAAGCTAATTCTGGACATCCAGGAATGGTTTTAGGATCGGCACCAGCTATGTATACTTTATTTACTAAAGAAATGAATATTTTTCATAAACAAGCAGATTGGATCAATCGTGATCGCTTTGTTTTAGCTTCTGGTCATGCATCAGCACTTTTATATTCAGTTTTACATTTATCAGGTTTCAATATTTCTATTGATGATCTTAAGAATTTTAGACAATGGGGTTCTGTAACTCCTGGTCATCCAGAATGTGATATCACTGATGGTGTAGATGCTTCTTCAGGTCCTTTAGGTCAAGGGATCCCAATGGCAGCTGGTATGGCGTTAGCTGAAAAGTTTTTAGCAACAAAATTTAATCGTGAAGGATTTGATATTGTTGACCATTACACATTTGCATTATGTGGTGACGGTGATATGCAAGAAGGTGTTACTTATGAAGCAGCTTCTTTAGCGGGACACTTATCATTAGGTAAATTAATTGTTTTATATGATGCTAATAATGTTACTTTAGATGGTCCTTTATCAATGTCATTTAGTGAAGATGTTAAAAAACGTTTTGAAGCTGTTGGATGGCAAGTTATCAAAGTAAACGATGGTAATGATGTAAATGCAATCCAAAAAGCTATTCGTAAAGGAAAAAGAGAATTATATAAACCAACATTAATCATCATTAATACTGTAATTGGTTATGGTTCCGCAAATGAAGGAACAAGCAAAGTACATGGTAGCCCATTAGGATATGAAGATGGTAAAAATGCTAAAATATCATATGGTTTTGATCATGAAGAATTCTACGTTCCTGAAGAAGTTTATGAAGATTTTGCAAATACATGTATTAAACGTGGTCGTAATCGCTTTAATAAATGGAACCGATTAATGAAAGAATACAAAAAAGCATATCCTGAATTAGCTCAAGAATTTGATGACGCGATCAATGATAGATACTCATTAGATATTGAAGAGTTAATTAAAAAATATCCTGCTGGACATAATGATGCTACAAGAAATACATCATTAGAAACAATTCAAGAAATTGCCAAACAAAATCCAACATTTTTATCAGGAACAGCAGATTTAGCTTCTTCTACAAAAACAACTATTGCTTCTGAAAAAAACTTTAGTGTTGAAAATTATGATGGACGCAATATTGCTTTTGGGATTCGTGAATTTGCAATGGTTGCCATGATGAATGGGATGACATTACATAAAGGCGTTAGAGTTTCAGCTGGTGGATTCTTAGTATTTGCAGATTATTTTAAAGCAGCTTTAAGAATGGCTTGTTTAATGCATTTACCAATTATTTTACCATTATCACATGATTCTATTGCCGTAGGTGAAGATGGTCCAACTCATCAGCCAATTGAACAATTAACAATGTTACGTTCATTACCAAATATTCAAGTAATTCGTCCTGCTGATGCTAAAGAAATGGTAGCAGCATGGAAAATTGCTATTGAATCTAAAAAAACTCCTACAGCATTAATCTTAACTAGGCAAAATGTTGTTACTTTAGAAGATTCTTCTTATGAAGGAGTTTGTAAAGGAGCATACATTGTTGGTAAAGAACAAAATCGTATTGATGCAATTATCATCGCTAGCGGTAGTGAAGTTAGCTTAGCAATGCAAGCTAAAGATGAATTATTAAAAGAAAACATTGATGTTAGAGTTGTTTCAATGCCATCTATGGAATTATTTGATAAACAAGATTCAGAATATAAAGAAAGTGTTTTACCAAGTAATGTACGCGCTCGTTTATCAATTGAAATGGGATGCGATTTTGGATGGTATAAATACGTTGGTCTAGATGGAAAAACTATGTCAGTAAATACATTTGGTGCAAGTGCTCCTGCTGATGTTGTAATTGAAAGATACGGTTTTACTGTTGAAAACGTTATTAAAAATATTAAAGAAATAATTTAATCGGAGTTAAACTCCGATTTTTTGCTATTTTGACATTATTTTTATTTTCTTTTTGTTAAGCTATAAATGGTGGTATAAATGAAAAGATATAAAATATATAAACTGAATCATAATGTCCATGAACTATTAAAACAATATCCCCAAATAAAAGAAATGCTTATTAATCTAGAACCAAAAAATAATTTTTTTTCTAAACAAATGGAATGTTTCTTTCAACCAAATGAGGGAGTTAGTGATTATATTGAGTATAAATTAAAAAATCGTTATGATTATCATCGCGAAAAAAATAAACATTATATAGATAATCAATTAACTAAAGAACGTCTTACTTGTATTGTTTATGATTATTACATAGTTGTTGAAGCAAATAAAAAAACAAACATATTTATGGACATTATATACCAAATATCAAAAAGTTATGTTATAATGGTGGAGCAATCTAAAAATGTGGAGGTATGAAGATGCTTAATGCCATTATTGGACTTATAATCGGTGCCATTGTTGGATTCTTTGGTGCACGTTATGTGTTTAAAAAACAATTACAAAAAAATCCGCCAATTAACGAAAAGATGATTCGTGCTATGTATATGGAAATGGGTCGTAAACCTAGTGAAGCACAAATCAAAAGAATTATGTCTTCGGTTATGGCACAATATAAATAAGGGGCAACCCTTATTTTTTTGTAAAAAAAGAAGCTAATTACTAGCTTCTAATATTACATCCACTTGATTTTAGATTCAGTTCCATTAATAACTCGTTTTAAATTTGAACGATGTCGATAAATCAAAATTAAAATAACTGCTGCGACAACAATTTTTCCCACTAAAGAAATATCTAAAAATGGGACTGCAAATAATACTGATCCCGATGCAAGGACCGAAGATAACGATACATACTTACTGATTTTTAGAACAATAAAGAAAACTAATAAAGCTAAAATTGATCCAAGTGGTGTAACTGTAAAGAAAAATCCAATAGCGGTTGATACAGCTTTACCACCTTTAAAACCAGCAAATATTGGGTAACAATGCCCGATTACACAAGCCAATGCACATATGTAGGCAACATCGCTATTTAAATTTAGAGCATTTAAAATATAACGTGCTAACAAAGTTACAATTAATGCTTTTGATGCATCAAGTAAAATAACACCAACACCTGCTTTTTTCCCTAAAACACGGCCAGTATTTGTTCCCCCTAGATTTCCTGAACCATAATTACGAACATCTGTTTTATAAAATAGCTTACCAATTACTAATGCAAAAGGTATCGAACCATAGAGATATCCGCAAATAATTAAAATTATTGAAATTATTATATCCATTTTTATCACCTGAACCTATTATATATTATCGTTGTAAAAATGCAATAATCTTTGAAAAAAACATTGAACTTAGGTATAATAGAACAAGCGATTAAAGGAGGCAATTGAATTATATGGCAAATAAGAAGAAATATGATGAGTCTAATATTCAAATCCTTGAAGGGTTAGAAGCAGTTAGAAAAAGACCAGGGATGTATATTGGTTCTACCGATGGCCGTGGTTTACATCATTTGGTATGGGAAATTGTTGACAACTCAATTGATGAAGCATTATCTGGTTACGGTGACAATATCCAGGTTACTATTGGTAAAGATAATAGTATAAAGGTAGCTGATCATGGGCGCGGAATGCCTACAGGTATGCATGCTTCAGGAAGACCAGCTACAGAAGTTATTTTAACTATTCTTCATGCAGGTGGTAAATTTAATGAAGATGGTGGTTATAAAACTTCAGGTGGTTTACATGGGGTTGGGGCATCTGTTGTAAATGCTCTTTCAAAATGGTTAGAAGTAACAATTCACCGTGATGGAAAAATCTGGTTTCAGCGTTTTGAAGATGGTGGGAGCAAAATTGGTAAATTAAAAGTAATAGGTAAAACTAATACAACAGGTACAACAATTCATTTTTTACCTGATCCGTCTATTTTTTCAATTACTGAATTTAATTATTCAACTATCAGTGAACGATTAATGGAAAGTGCTTTTTTATTAAAAGGCATTAAAATTGATTTATTTGATGAAAGAACTGATAAACAAGAAACTTTTCAATATGAAAATGGTTTAACAGCATTCGTTGAATATTTAAACTATGAAAAAGAAACTTTAAATAAAATCATTAGTATTGAAGGAATAAACAATGAAATTGAAGTCGATGTAGCAATGCAATTTACAAGTGGTTACCAGGAAAATACATTATCTTTTGTTAATCTGGTTCGAACTAGTGATGGGGGAACTCATGAAACTGGCTTTAGAACAGCATTAACACGTACTTTTAATGAATACGCTAGAAAATACGGTCTATTAAAAGAAAAAGATAAAAATTTAGAAGGTAACGATGTACGTGAAGGATTGTCAGCTATTATTTCAATTAAAGTTCCAGAACATTTTTTACAGTTTGAAGGACAGACTAAATCAAAATTAGGAACACCGGAAGCAAGAAATGTTGTTGATACTGTTGTTTATGAAAAATTAAGTTACTATTTAGAAGAAAATAAAGAAACAGCAGATACATTAGTTAAAAAAATGATTAAAGCTGCTCAAGTACGTGATGCGGCTAGAAAAGCTCGTGAAGCAGCTCGTAAAGGAAAAGGAAATCGCCAGGAAAAAATCTTGAGTGGTAAACTTGCACCAGCACAATCTAAAGATCGAAAACTAAAAGAATTATATTTAGTCGAAGGGGATTCAGCTGGTGGTAGTGCTAAACAAGGACGAGATCGTAAGTATCAGGCAATCTTGCCGTTACGTGGTAAAGTAGTAAATACTGAAAAAGCAGCCATGGCTGATATTTTAAAAAATGAAGAAATCGCAACAATTATTAACACTATCGGAGCTGGAGTAGGCCCAGACTTTAATGAAAAAGATAGTAATTATAATAAAGTTATTATTATGACCGATGCTGATACTGATGGTGCTCATATTCAAATTTTATTATTAACTTTTTTCTATCGCTATATGCGCGATTTAATTACAGCCGGAAAAGTATATATCGCTTTACCGCCATTATATAAAGTTTCTAAAAAAACTGGTAAAAAAGAAGAAATTATTTATGCTTGGGAAGACGATGAATTAGAAGCGGCTAAAAAGAAAATTGGCCGCGGATATACTGTTCAACGTTACAAAGGTCTTGGTGAGATGAATGCCTCTCAATTATGGGAAACTACGATGAATCCAGAAACAAGAACACTAATCCAGGTAACTATTGATGATGCTGCTATTGTTGAAAGACGAGTATCTGTATTAATGGGTGATAAAGTAGAACCTAGACGAGAATGGATTGAACAAAATGTTCAATTTACATTAGAAGATAATTATAGTATTGATTAAGGAGATTGATATTGTGGATAAAAAAATAATTATGTCATTAGAAACCATAATGGGGGACCGTTTTGGTAAATATTCTAAATATATTATCCAGGATCGGGCATTACCTGATGTTCGAGACGGGTTAAAGCCAGTTCAACGTCGAATCCTTTATTCAATGTATAAAGAAGGAAATCTACATTCAAAACCATACCGTAAATCAGCTAAGACAGTCGGTAATGTTATTGGTAACTATCATCCTCATGGTGATACTTCAGTATATGATGCCATGGTTCGTTTATCTCAAGATTGGAAAATGCGCGCACCATTAGTAGATATGCAAGGTAATAATGGTTCTATTGATAATGACCCTGCAGCAGCAATGCGTTATACTGAAGCAAGATTAGCACCAATTGCTGAAGAATTATTACAGGATTTAGATAAAGATACTGTATTAATGTCATTAAACTTTGATGATACTGAATACGAACCAACTGTTTTACCAGCAGCATACCCTAATTTATTAGTTAATGGAGCAACTGGTATTTCAGCTGGTTATGCAACTGAAATACCACCTCATAATCTAGAAGAAGTAATTGATGCTACCATTTATCGTATCAAACATCCTAAATGTACTTTAGAAAAAATTATGGATTATATAAAAGGACCTGATTTCCCAACTGGAGCTATTGTTGAAGGGAAACAAGGAATTTTATCAGCTTTTAAAACTGGTAAAGGCAAAGTAATTGTTCGTAGTAAAACAGAAATCGTTGAAGAAAAAAACATGAACAAAATTGTCATTAGTGAAATCCCATATGAAGTTAATAAAAGCGAATTAGTTAGAAAAATTGATGAAATTCGTTTTAATCGTCATGTTGATGGAATTATCGAAGTTCGTGATGAATCAGACCGTAGTGGTTTACGAATCGTTGTTGACTTAAAAAAAGATATTTCCGTACAAAATACCTTAAACTATTTATATAAAAATACTGATTTACAAAAAAATTACAATTACAACATGGTTGCAATTAAAGATAAAAGACCTGTATTAATGGGTATTTTAGAAATTTTAGATGGATATATTGCTCATCAAATCGATGTTGTAACTCGTAGTTGTCAATATGATTTAAATAAAGCTAATAATCGAAAACATATTGTCGAAGGTTTAATTAAAGCAATTTCTATTTTAGATGATGTTGTAAAAACTATTCGTCAATCTAAAGATAAAGCTGATGCTAAGAAAAATTTAATTGCTAAATATGATTTTACTGAAAAACAGGCAGAAGCTATTGTGATGTTACAATTATATCGTTTAACAAATACTGATATTGTAACTTTAGAAAATGAAAATAAGCAATTAGATGAACAAATTACATATTTACAAAGTATATTAAATAGCGAATCAGTTTTACATAAAGTTATTATTGATCGTTTAAATTCAGTAAAGAAAAAATATCCAATGCCACGTCTTTCAAAAATCCGTGATGAAATTCAAGAAATTAAAATTGATGAACAAGCAATGATTTTATCAGAAGATACTAATGTCTCAATTACAAGAGATGGTTATATTAAAAGAATTAGTACCCGTTCTTTAAAAGCAAGCGAAGGAACGCCATTTGGTAAAAAAGAAAACGATTATTTAGTAGCACTATATAAAGCTAATACCCTTGATCATTTATTATTATTTACTGATGCTGGTAACTATCTATTTGTTCCTGTTTATAAAATTGATGAATTTAAATGGAAAGATGCCGGTAAACATATTAGCTATTTGATAAAATTAAATTCTAATGAAAAAATAATTGGGTCTATTTTAGTAAAAGATTTTAATTTACCATTATATGTTTTACTCGCAACTAAAAATGGTCAAATAAAAAGAACGGCTTTATCAGAATTTAAAGTATCTCGTTATACAAAACCATTAAAATGTATTAAATTAAAAGATAATGATCAAGTAATCGGGGTTAAATTAACTGATAATAATCAAGGAGTTGTTTTAACAACTAAAGCTGGTTATGGTATTTTATATTCTGAACAGGAAGTTTCTACTGTGGGTATTAAAGCTGCTGGAGTTAAAGCTGCTAATTTGAAAAATGATGAATTAGTTAGTCTTAATATATTTAATCCAATGGCTAATTGTTCTTTAATTGTTATTAGTGATGAAAATGGCATTAAACGAATTAAAATAAGTGATATTACGCCATCAAGTCGTACTAAAAAAGGTGTATTATTATACAAAAATCCTAAAAGTAAGATAATTAATGTTAAAGATGCAAAAATAGTTGATAATAATCAAGAATTTTCAATTATTTTAAATGATCAAACTGTTTATAGTTATAAAGCAACTGACTTTAATTATGCTAATTTAGTTCAAAAACCAACTGTTCGCAATAAACTTACAAAAATACAAATGATTGGGGATGTATATATTGATAAACCAATTACAACCGATGATTATCATCTTGAACAAAAAATCGAAGTTGATCAAAAAGTGTTTGAACAACCAAAAGAAAGAACTTTATTAGATGATTTAAAAGATAATGCTGATGAAAAAAAATCGCAAGATAATAATCAGACTAAATATGAAAAGATTAGTTTAGCGGATCTTTTGAATGAAGATGATTTTTAAAACCGTAAATTTATTTTTACGGTTTTTCTTTCATATATTCGCGCAATAATTTAATTAACGCTCTTTTTTCAAGGCGAGAAACATAAGAACGTGATATATTTAATTTTTTAGCAATTTCTTTTTGGGTATATTTTTTGGTATTATTTAAACCATAACGCATTATTAAAGTATCTTTTTCACGACCATCAAGAATATTAAAATATGTTTTAAACTTATCGATGGTATCATTACGATCAACTATATCAATAAATTCTTCTTGATTACTGCTTAAAATATCACCTAAAACTATTTCGCTGCCATCTTTATCAATACCAATGGTTTCATTTAAAGATACATCTAAACTAGTTTTTTTATTAGTTCTTAAATGCATCAAAATCTCATTTTCAATACATCTAGAAGCATATGTTGCTAACTTGGTTTTATGATTTTGTTTATAGCTATCAACGGCTTTAATTAGTCCAATTGTACCAATGGAAATTAAGTCTTCTTGTAAATCTTTACTATTCTCATATTTTTTTGCAATATGGGCTACTAATCTAAGATTACGTTCAATTAAAACATTTCGAGCATCCTGGTCACCATTAAAAAAGCGCTCTAAATATTTTTCTTCTTCTTTAGCACTCAAGGGTAGTTCAAATGATTTAGATTTGATATAAGATAAAAAAAAGCCATTAGTTAATAATTGTAATAACATTGAAAACATTATTGCCACCTCTGATACATTTTACGAAAGCAAACAGTTTTTATGACATAATAATACAAATTTAGTTTTATTAGTAAATATATTTTTAATTCTTGTACTTTAAAATCATACTAAAATAAGGTACAATGGTTGTGGTTTAAAAAGGAGAGTATATGACAGAAGAAATTAGATGTTTTGGCTGTGGAGCCGTTATTCAAAGTGAAGATGAAAAGAAAATTGGATTCGTTCCTAAAAATGCTTTAAATAAAGATGTAATTCTTTGTAAACGCTGCTTTCGTTTGAAAAATTATCATGAATTACAAAAAACTAGTTTAACTAATGATGATTTTTTAAAGATATTGCAAGAAATAGGAAACCATAATTGTTTAGTTGTTTATATAGTTGACTTATTTGACTATAATGGCAGTATCATCAATGGTCTAACAAGACATTTAAACAACAATGATATTTTAGTAGTAGGTAACAAACGTGATGTTTTACCAAAATCAGTTAAAGATATTAAAATTGAACACTGGTTAAGACGCCAATTAAAAGAATCAGGAATTAAACCGGTAGATGTTATTTTATCGAGTGCTGTTAAAAATTATAATCTTGATTTATTAATTGATAAAATTGAACAATATCGTAACAACAGAAATGTTTATGTTGTTGGAGTTACTAATGTTGGTAAATCATCATTGATAAATGCATTATTAAAACATTATAGTCAAAGCGAAAATCTAATTACAACTAGTGAATTTCCTGGAACTACATTGGATTTAATTGAAATACCGTTAGATGATGACAGTTATTTATATGATTCACCAGGAATAATTAATGACCATCAAATTGCTCATTTAGTTAAAGATGAAGATTTGAAAATAATTATTCCTAAAAGTGAGTTGCGGCCAATTAGTTATCAGTTAAATTCTCAACAAACTTTGTACTTTGGTGGTCTAGCTCGTTTAGATTATATTAAAGGTGAAAAAACTTCATTTACTTGTTTTTTCCCAAAACGATTAAAAATTAATCGTACAAAATTAAGTAATGGTGATGCTTTATACAATCGACATTTAACATTACAACCAGAAATTGAATCAATAAAAGATATTAATGACATGGCTGTTCATGTATTTAAACTTCCAAATTATAAAGTTGATATTGTCATTTCTGGTTTAGGTTTTGTAAGTATAAATTGTCCTGGTGGCAATATAAAAATTCATGCACCTAAAAGTGTTGGGGTATTTATAAGAGAAGCATTGATATAGAAAGGATAGAATTTATGTTAACAGGAAAACAAAAAAGATATTTAAGAGGGATTGGTCATAATTTAAATGCAATCTTTCAAATTGGTAAAGACGGTGTTCATCAAAGTCAAGTTGATAGTATTGATGATGCCTTAACAGCTCATGAATTAATTAAAGTAAAAATTCTAGAATCTTGTATGCAATCAAAAAATGAAATTGCAATCGAATTGAGCATGAGAACAAAAGCTGATGTAGTTCAAATATTAGGTCGCACTATTTTATTATATCGACCTAGCGAAAAAGAAATTTATCGTTTACCATAATGAAAATTGGTATTTTTGGTGGTAGTTTTGATCCTATCCACCGTTCTCATGTTCGCGTAATTGAAGAATCAATCAGACAATTAGAATTAGATAAAATTTTAGTTGTTCCTACTGCTAATAATCCTTGGAAAGATTCATCGGGAGCAACTAAAAAACAACGCCTTGCAATGTTAGAAATTGCGCTAGAACGTTATTCTAAAGTTGAAATTTGTGATTATGAAATAAAACAAAAAAACAAAGAAAAAAACTACACAATTGATACAATAAAATATTTAAAAACAATTTATCCTAACGATCAGCTATACTTTATTATGGGAATGGATCAAGCTAGTCTTTTTCATAAATGGTTAGCTGCAAAGGAAATAAGCGAATTAGTCCAGTTAGTTGTATTTGATCGAATTGGTTATCAAACAAATGAAAATATTAAAAAATACCATTTTATTAAGTTAGATTTAGTAGCAACCGATGATGCTAGTAAACATATTCGAAATGGTAATTTACATGCTTTAAATCCTGAAGTATTGAAATACATAGTAAATAATGGGATCTATTTAGAAACTATTATAAAAAGTAAAATGTCTAAAAAACGTTATCGTCATACAGTAAGTATGGCTAAACTAGCTAAAAAATTTGCTAAAAAAAATGATTTAGATGAAACAAAAGCTTATGTTGCTGGTATGTTACATGATATTGCTAAAGAAATGGAATATGATAAAGCTTTACAAATAATGCAAGACCATTATCCAGCATATATCGATAAACCAGTTCCGGTTTGGCATCAATGGTTATCTGAATATGTTGCTAAAACTGAATATTTAGTAGATGATAAAGAAATATTACAAGCAATTAGACATCACACAACAGCATCATTAAATATGTCTAAATTAGATATGTGTATTTATACAGCTGATAAATATGATCCTAGCCGTGATTACGATTCATCAAAGGAAATTGCATTATGCAAAAAAGATATCGTTGCAGGTTTTAAGGCTTGTTTACAAGATTTTTATGATTTTTCTACTAAAAAAGGACGAGAAATTGATAAAAGCTTTTTTGAAATTTATAACAAATATGTAAAAGGAGATATAAATGAATAAATTAGAAATAATTGTAAAAGCATTAGATGATAAATTAGGTAAAGATATTGTAGCTATTGATATGCAGCTTGCAAGTCCAATGTATGATACATTTGTTATTTGTTCAGCTGAAAATGAACGATTAATGAACGCATTACGTGACAGTGTTGAAGAAAAATGTCATGAACATGGATACGAAGTTAAAAGAATTGAAGGACGTCGCAATAGTAAATGGTTATTAATGGATTTTGGTGATATCGTTGTTCATATTTTCGATATCGATGAACGTGAAGTATATAATTTAGAAAAATTATGGGCTGACATGCCAAAAATTGATATTTCTGGGTATTTACAATAATGTCATATGAAAATTTTGCTTACTATTATGATAGTTTAATGGATGACCAGTTTTATCAAGATTATTATCAATTCATTAATCAGCACGCTAAATTTAAAAGTGTTCTTGAACTAGGATGTGGTACAGGAGAAATAGCTATTTTATTGGCTAAAGATAAAAAACAAGTTTATGCAACTGATTTATCAAAGGATATGCTTGAAGTTGCTAGAATGAAAGCAATGGATGCTAATGTTGATTTACTATTAGGTAGAATTGATATGACTGATTTTGAAACTAATCAGGCAGTTGATCTGGTTTTATGTTTATGTGATTCCTTAAATTATGTTTTAAGTAAGAAAAAGGTTTTAAAAACATTTAAAAACGTATATGATTCTTTAAAATATAATGGCGCTTTTATTTTTGATGTTAATAGTCTATATAAAACAGACCAGATTTTAGATAATTATCTTGAAGAAGAAAATGATGATGATTTTTATTTTAAATGGGCTGTAAAAAAAGTGGCTCCAGGAAAAGTAGAACATTACGTTGAAATTATTGATAAAGAAAACAATGATCACGTTCAAGAAGTCCATCATCAACAAACTTATGATATTGACACATATTTAAATCTATTAAAACAAGCTGGTTTTAATAAAGTTGAATATTATGGTGAATTTGAACCATATCACCAAGAAAGTCAACGAATTATTTTTGTTTGTCATAAAACAAGGGAGGAAGTTAAATGATAGGTATTATTGGTGCAATGGAAGAAGAAGTTGCAGCTATAAAAGATTTTCTTGAAATTCATGAAGAAAAAACGATTCTTGACTGTACCTTTTATCAAGGAACAATGGCTAATAAAGAAGTAGTATTATTACAAGGTGGAATCGGGAAAGTAAATGCAGCTATTTGTACTACATTATTACTTACAAATTTTCCAATTGATTATGTAATTAATATTGGATCTGCCGGTGGATTATCATTAAATCAAGAAGTAGGAGATATTATTATCTCAAATGAAGTTTGTCAGCATGATTTTGATATAACTGCTTTTCCTAATCGAATCATTGGTGAAGTTCCTGGTTTGCCAGCACGTGTTCCTGCTAACAAAGATTTAATTGCGACAGCTAAAAATATTTTAAAAGAACTTAATCAAAGATGTGAAACAGGGTTAATTGTTTCTGGTGATCAGTTTATTGCTAAAGAAGCTCAAGTAGATACTATTAAGAAAAATTTCAGTGATGCAAAATGTGCTGAAATGGAAGCTGCAGCTGTTGGACAAACATGCTATAAGTTTAATGTTCCATTTATAATTACTCGATCATTAAGTGATGTTTATGGAAAAGGTGATTCATCAATCCAATTTGATGAATATTTGAAAAAAGCCGCTTCAACATCAGCAGAATTTTGTTTTACTTTAGTTAAGGAGCATAAATAAATGCAAAATATAGAATTACTAGCACCAGCAGGTAGTTATGAGGCATTAGTTGCTGCTATTCAAAACGGCGCTAATGCCATTTATTTAGGTGGTAACGAGTTTAGTGCTCGAGCTTTTGCCACTAATTTTAACCGTGAGGAATTACAAAAAGCAGTTGATTATAGTCATTTAAGAAATGTTAAAATATATGTCACTGTTAATACATTATATGAAGATAATCAATTTAAACAACTCCATGATTATCTTTTGTTTTTAGCGAATATTAACGTTGATGCATTAATTATTCAAGATATTGGTTTGATGGATTATGTAAAAAAATATTTTCCTCAATTTGAAATTCATATGTCAACGCAAACTAGTGTTCATAATTTAGAAGGGGTAAAATATTTTGAGGAAAAAGGGGTTGACCGTGTAGTATTAGCTCGAGAAAACACAGTCGCTGAAATCAAAAATATATGCCAAAATACTGATTTAGATATTGAAGTATTTGTTCATGGAGCTCTTTGTATGTCATATTCAGGGCAATGTTTGATGTCAAGTATGATTGCTAAAAGAAGCGGTAATAAAGGTGCTTGTGGTCAGCCTTGCCGTTTAGCTTACAAATTACAAAAAAATGGTCAAGATTTAAATGAACAACCTTTATATTTATTATCGCCAAAAGATTTATGCACGATTGAAAATATTGATCAATTAATAGAAGCAGGGATTACTTCATTTAAAATTGAAGGGCGAATGAAACGGCCTGAATATGTTGCCATTGTAGTTAAACAGTATCGTGAAGCAATTGATGCTTATTGTCATTCAAAAAAATTAAATAATATACCTGAAAGAATTTTGAAAATGAAAAAAATGTTTAATCGAGGTTTTACAGGTGGTTATTTATTAAATGATCAAAGTTTTATGGCGAAGGATTTTCCTGGTAATCGTGGTATTGAAGTAGCAAAGGTTATTAGTTACGATGGTAAAAAAAGAATTGTTAAATTAAAATTGCTAAATGAATTAAAACAGGGTGATCGCATTAATTTTGCTAGTATTGAATTAACGAGAACAATTACAAAATTATTTGAAAAAGGACGACTTGTAAATTCAAGCCAAAAGGGAAAAGTTGTAGAAATCGAATTAAATCAACCGGTTAAAACTAATGAAAAAGTTTTTAAAATTATCGATAATAATTTAATTGAAGAAGCAAAAGCCAGCTACAACAATGAAAATATTAAAAATCCAATCGATATGATATTTATAGGATCCCTAAATTCTACACCGCTTTTAACAATAAAATACCAAGATCTGATTATAACAATAAAATCAAATCAAAAAATCGAATCAGCTTCAAATGTACCATTAGACACACAAAGAATTTTTAAACAATTAACTAAATTAGGAAATACTGTTTTTAATGCCAATAAAATTGATATTGATTTCCCTGATAACGCTTTTTTCCCGATTAAAGAAATTAACGAAATGCGTCGTCAAGGAATTGAACAGCTAATTCAAAAAATAACACTTAAAAACAAAATTAATATTAAATATCCTGAAGTATCATTACACCATGTTCCAAAAAGAATAAAAGGAATTGATGTAAGAGTCTATAATTTAAAACAGCTTGAAGCACTAATTAATGAAGATATTCATCGCTACTATTTTCCACTTTCTAAAGATTTAGATAAAGCAATTGATTTAGCAACAGGTTTTAATAAAAAAATCGTTCCTTTTACTGGTTTTTTATCTAATTCAAAACAACTTAATGAATTTAAAGAAAGTGACTTATACTGTAAAGTTGATGAAATATTAGTAGGGGATTATGGTGCTTTACAAATATTTAATGATAAAAAATGTCTTTTAGATTTCAACTTTAATCTTTATAATAGTTATTCATTAAATTATTTTAATAACTATGCAGCTGTATTATCATTAGAGATGAGTAAAAATATGATCAATAATTTAAATGATATTAATCAAGAATTAATTCTTGTTGCTTATGGAAAAACTATTAATATGCATTTAAAACATTGTATAATCAGTGATTATTATTTTAACTGTAAAAAAGAAAAATGTAATTTATGTCATCAGGGACATTATAATTTAGTAGATCGAAAAAATGAAAAGTTTACAATTTTAACAGATGATAATTGTAATAACCTTGTCTTTAATAGTCATTGTTTATATTTGGAAAACATTAGTGATGTTGATGTTGACTATATTTTACTATCTTTTAGTGATGAAAATTGTGAAGAATGTAAAAAAGTATTTTATGATTTTCAAAACAATATTATTTTAGGTAAGCCACGTCAAATTAAACTTAAAACTAGACCAACAAACGGATATTTTTATGATTAACATGAAAACAGAGTAATAGAAATTACTAATTAAGTAAGGACTATACTTCTGTTTTTTCTTTTATATTGTATAATAATATAAAGATAATAATTATTAATCAAAAAGAGAGGGATTAATATGACAACAAAAAAGTCAAGAGTATTTATTACTGGTGATATTCATTGTCCAATAGATATTGATAAACTTAATTCTAAATGTTTTGATGAAGGTAATAATTTAACTAAAAATGATATCTTAATTATTTGTGGAGATGCTGGTTTTGTATGGAATGGTGGTAACCGTGATAAAAAATGGATTGAATGGATTTCTAGAAGACCTTGGACTACTGTTTATGTTGATGGTAACCATGAAAACCATAATTTGTTAAAAACATATCCAGTCATTGATTTTTTTGGTGCAAAAGCTCATAAAATAAGCGATTCGCTATTTCATATTAAAAGAGGGGAAATAATGACGATCAATGACGAAACTTATTTTTGTTTTGGTGGTGCTTTTTCTCACGACATTGAATATCGCATCGAAAATATTAGCTGGTGGCAAGATGAATTACCAGTTCAAGAAGAAATAGACAATGCTATTGCAAATTTAAAAAAATATCATAATCAAATCAATTACATTATCACTCATGATGTTCCTTCTAGTATAAATATGCATTTAGGATATAATATACCGATCATGGATTATTACACTCATGGAAAATATATTCACTTATGTAACTTTCTTCAAAATATTTTAGAATCAGTAAATTTTGATGCCTGGTTTGCAGGACATTATCATATAAATAAACTAATCGGTGGTGTCCAAATTCTCTATCAGGATATCATAGAAATAAAAAGAACGAATGATAGTTATCAATGCTATGAAAAAGTAAAAAATAAAATTAACGAAATAAATTCTAAAAAATATACAAAAGAAGAACTTGAAGAATTATTTAAAGAAGAAAAATTATATATTAGTTATCAAAAAATTGATACAATCGATAATTTTGGATATGGTGAAAATGCTATTGAAGCGGAAAAATTTTTTGATGTTGAAACAACTGAAGATGAACTTGATGCAGTTATGGCTTTATACAATTCTTATTTATTAAAAAAATATACTAGAGAAGACTAATTAATTACAACTCTCTTAGCATGTTAATAACACTAAGAGAGTTTTTGTCAATTAGTGATTAAATTTTGATTGTTTTGGCAAAATGATATCATATTTAATTTTTATAAACTACACTACTGTTGATGATTAAGAACCAATGGGTGTATAAACTCTTAAAATATATATCGACAATTTTAAAATATAAACTTGTAATATTTAAACAGTTTATGTAGTTTATTATCTAAAAAAGATAAAAAACATTTACTATAATTCTAATTTTTTAGTTTAATTCAAAATATTGTTGCAACTGATTATTGAAAATGCTAAAATCTATTTAGCGGAGGTGTACCAATGATAGATAAAGATTTAGCAGCAAGATTAAAATCTTATCGGAATTTCAAACATTTGACACAAAAAGATGTTGCAGCATATTTAAAAGTACCTCATTCAGCTATTTCTGATATAGAAAACGGGAAAAGAGATATTACTGTTAGTGAATTACGAATTTTTTCTAACTTGTATGGTAGAAGTGTAGAAGAAATAATGAGCGGGAAAAAGTATGATTATTATAATATTGCAAATATTGCACGTCTTTTAACTGAATTACCTGATGATGATTTAAAAGAGATTATGTTTATTATTGAATATAAAAGAAAAAGAAACGAAGAAAAAATGAAGAAGTAATTTAACGCATTACTTAAATTTAAAAAAACTGGGTTCATTTCAAGATCCAGCTTTTTTATTTTATAACTTTAACAACTTTTTAAATTCTTCTAAAACCAATTTACCGTCACTTAAAACTAGATCAGTACATTCTTGATAAGTTTCACTATTATAATATTTAACATCTACAATTTCATTTTCAATCGTAACTATTGCATATGTTCCAAAGCCATAAGAACCCCGATTTATCATCACACTACCAGGATTAATGATATAATGATTATTTATATTGCTTAAAGAAGGGACATGAGTATGTCCATGAAAACAAATATTAATATTATGCTCTACCATATAATTATATAAATAATCATCTCCTTGATATACTTGATGTTGTTGTCCATGAACAACTAAAAAACGATAGTTATCTTTTTGAAACTCAATTTCTAAAGGAAAATCTGCCTCATCATGATTTCCTTTTACAGTAAGATAACCTTTAAGCAGTTTATTATCACGTTCTAGCGACGAATCACCACAATGGATATAAAAATCCATGTCTGGGTATTTCATTGTTATCTGCTCAAATAAATCGTTTTGTAAATGGGTATCACTAACAACTAACAATTTCATTTTAATAAACAAACCTCCTTTATTTATAATTATTCTTTATATATAATAACATGTAATTTTTTAGAATTGAAATATTTACATGTTTTATTAAAAATTTTTTATTGTAAATATTAAATGATTTAATCAAGATAATTTGTATTTTTGTTTATAAAAATAGATTAAAAGAAACAAGAAAGTGTTTACATTCTCATTTTTTCGGTGTAAAATTAACGTAGGTTGAAAAGAAGGAGTGTATATAATTATGAAAACTATTTTATTAGTATGTTCAGCAGGTATGTCTACTAGCTTATTAGTAACAAAAATGGAAGCTGCTGCAAAAGAAGCTGGTGTAGAATGTAAAATCTTTGCATTACCATTCTCTGATGCACCAAGAGTATTAGAAGAAGTTGATTGCATTTTACTTGGTCCACAAGTAAGATTCCAAAAAGCTGCAATCGAAAAATTAGCTGCAGGACGTAAAGCTGGTCCTATCCCTGTTGACGTAATCGATATGAGAGATTATGGAACAATGAACGGTAAAGCAGTATTCGAATCAGCAATGAAAATGATTGGATAATTAATGAAAAGGTATTGTTATAATACCTTTTCTATTATATTTAGAGGAGAAAAAATATGGCAACTAGAATTATGTTAGTTTGTGCAGCTGGTATGTCTACTAGTTTATTAGTAACTAAAATGGAAGTAGCTGCAAAAGAAGCCGGTGAAGAAGTAGAAATCTTTGCTTTACCTTTATCTGAAGGTGAAAAAATCATTAACACTGTAGATTGTGTATTACTTGGCCCACAAGTAAGATATGCAAAAAAAGAAGTAGAGCAAATCATCAAAGAAACAGGTAAAGATATTCCTTATGATGTAATTGAAATGAAAGATTACGGAATGATGAATGGTAAAGCTGTTTACGAATTTGCAAAAAAATTGATGGGTAAATAATTTAAAATGGGTGGCAATACCCATTTTTATTTTTACTAAATTTTATTCAAATTTTTATTTGGGGTTTTATAATATTTGTTACTATGATATAATATCCTAAATATTAGGAGGTAAATGATTGATGCAAAAAGGTATAATTACAGTAGTAGGAAAGGATCAAGTTGGAATTATTGCCAAAGTATGTACTTTTCTAGCTGAAAAGCAAATAAATATCTTAGATATTTCACAAACTATTATTCAAGGATATTTTAATATGATGATGATTGTTGAACTAACATCTGTAATTGATGAATTTGGTTCTGTTTGTGATGAATTAAATAATTTAGGGGCAGAAATAGGTGTAAACATTAAATTACAACATGAAGATATTTTTAATAAAATGCACCGTATTTAAGGAGATTAATGATGATTAATTTATTTGAAGTTACAGAAACAAATAAAATGATTGAACAAGAAAACCTTGATGTCAGAACCATTACACTAGGGATTAGTTTATTAGACTGTATGGATCATGATATCGATGTTTTATGTCAAAATATTTACAATAAAATTACAACAGTGGCCAAAGATCTTGTGGCAACAGGCAAACAAATTGAAATGAAGTATGGTATCCCAATTGTCAATAAACGTATCTCTGTAACACCAATAGGATTTATTGGTGCAAATGCATGTAAAAGCACTGATGATTTTGTAAAAATTGCCAAAACATTAGATGAATGTGCTAAAAAAACAGGGGTAAATTTTATCGGTGGATACAGTGCTATTGTTTCTAAAGGAATGACAAAAGCTGAAGAATTACTAATTCGCTCTATTCCTGAAGCAATGAAAGTAACAAACAATGTTTGTAGTTCTGTCAATGTTGGATCAACAAAGACTGGAATTAATATGGATGCAGTAAAATTAATGGGGGAAATTATTCATGATACTGCAGATTTAACTAAAGAAAATGATTCAATCGGCTGTGCTAAATTAGTTGTATTGTGTAATGCTCCTGATGATAATCCATTTATGGCTGGTGCTTTCCATGGGGTTAGTGAAGCTGATGCAGTAATTAATGTAGGTGTTAGCGGTCCTGGTGTTGTAAAGAATGCAATAAACAAAGCTAAAGGTAAAGATTTTGGTGAGTTATGTGAAATCATTAAAAAAACAGCTTTCAAAATTACTAGAGTAGGACAGTTAGTAGCTTTAGAAGCATCTGAAAAACTAGGTATTCCTTTTGGAATTATTGATTTATCATTAGCACCAACTCCAGCAATCGGAGATAGTATTGCTGATTGCTTAGAAGGAATGGGATTAGAAAGTGTTGGAGCACCTGGAACAACTGCAGCCCTTGCAATTTTAAATGATCAGGTTAAAAAAGGTGGCGTTATGGCTTCTTCTTATGTTGGGGGATTAAGCGGTGCTTTTATTCCAGTTAGTGAAGATCAAGGGATGATCGATGCTGTTAATCGTGGTGCTTTAACTTTAGAAAAATTAGAAGCAATGACTTGTGTATGTTCAGTAGGACTTGATATGATAGCTATTCCTGGTAGTACATCACCAGCTACAATTTCTGGAATTATTGCTGATGAAATGGCAATTGGAATGATCAATCAAAAAACAACTGCTGTTAGAATCATTCCAGTTATCGGTAAAGATGTCGGTGAAGTGGTAGAATTTGGTGGTTTATTAGGTTATGCTCCAATTATGCCAGTCAATAAATTTGATTGTGCAGAGTTTGTAAATCGTGGTGGTAGAATTCCTGCCCCAATTCATAGTTTTAAAAATTAAAAGACGAATTATCGTCTTTTTAAATTATTCACAAAGGAGTAAATATAATATGGATGAATTGATCGTTTTTAATCCTTTATATCAAGATGATGAAATTGAATCATGTTTTAACATGTATAACGAACTAATTAATGGGAATCTTAAAAACAGTAATAAATTTGTATCACTGTTAATAAAATTAGCTGAAAAATATAATTTATATGATAATTTATTTAATAGCTTACTAACTTATCTATTAATTAATAATGAAAATTCATTTACACTTGCTTTAGAAAGAAAAAAACCAATTTCTAGCAACTTAAAAGCAGTAGTAATGAATGATTTTAAAATTATATTTAACATGTTTAATACAAATTTTGAGATGTTAGAACCATTACAAAGAAATCTAATCAATAGTTTTACACCTTCTAAACCAGTAATTAATCAAGAATTATTTGAAGTCTCAACAACTTTACAAGAAAATCTTACAAAATGTAATAATGTAGATGACTTCTATACTATATTAGAAAAATTCTTTTTAACATACGGCGTTGGAAAATTTGGATTAAATAAAGCATTTCGCTATGAAAATAAAAAAATTGTGCCTATAATACATATTGGAAACGGTCGTTTAAACCAATTGATTGGCTATGAAACTCAAAAACAAACCCTAAGAAACAATACAGAAGCTTTCTTAGCGGGTAAAAAAGCTAACAATGTTTTACTATACGGTGATAGTGGAACTGGAAAATCTAGTAGTATTAAAGCTTTATTAAATGAATATTATAAAGATGGATTACGAATGATAGAGGTATATAAACATCAATTTAAAGATTTACCTAAAATCATTCAACAATTACAATCTCGTAATTATAAATTTATTTTATTCATGGATGATTTGTCATTTGAAGAATTTGAAATTGAATACAAATATCTAAAGGCTGTTATCGAAGGTGGCTTAGAGAAAAAACCAGATAATATTTTAATCTATGCAACTAGTAACCGTCGTCATATTGTTAAACAAACATGGAGTGAACGTGAAGACAAAGATGAGGTTAATATTAACGATGCTAAACAAGAAAAAACTTCATTAAGTTCTAGATTTGGTATTAAAATATTATTTATGCATCCTGATCGCATTAATTATTTAAACATTGTCGATGGACTAGCTAAGCAATATGGTTTAAAAATGGATCGTGACGAATTACATCAAAAAGCATTAACATGGGAAATTCGTCATGGCGGTTTTTCAGGAAGAACAGCTAAACAGTTTATTCATGCAATGCTTGGAAAATAGAGTCGAGGTATTATGAAAAAATTATTAATAAGTGATTATGATAAAATCAAAAAATATTTAGATGATGCTAACTATGAAGGCTATAACTCTAATTTTGTAACAATGATGATGTGGGATCATGAATATGAGATCTATTATGAAATTCATGATCATTACTTAATTATGTTACACACATATTTAAACGAACACTTTTTCTCAATGCCTTTTTGTAAAGAAGAATATTATCAAGAAGCTATTGAGTATATGATGGAGTATGCAAATAATCATCATTTTGCTTTTAGAATAGATCTAGCAGTAGATAAATTTGTCGATAAAATTAAAGAAATTTACCAAGATAAATTCTTATATTTACATAATGAAGATAACGATGATTATGTTTACGAAAAAAAATCTTTAGAAACATTATCAGGTAAAAAAATGCAAAAAAGACGAAATCATTTTAATGCTTTTATAAAAGAACATCCTGATTACGTTTATAAAGAAATTGAAGATGAAGATATTGATAATGTTTTAAACTGTCTTAAAAAATGGGATACTGATCATAGCAATGAAAACAGTGTCGTATCTGAATTTATTGGTATCGTATATCTTTTAGTACATCGTAAAGAATTAAATATCAAAACAGGTTGTATTTATCTTAATGGTCAATTAGAAGCTTTTATAATTGGATCACCATTAAAGCATAAAACAGTACAAATTCATGTTGAAAAAGCAAATAAAGAAATTCGCGGTTTATATGTTGCAATCGGCAAATTTTTCTTAGAGCAAAACTATGCCGATTATGAACTTGTAAACAGAGAAGAAGATATGGGTCTAGATTCTTTAAGACGAGCTAAAAAAATGCTTCATCCAATTAAAATGATTCATAAATATACAATCGTTACAAACAATCAATCAATTGTTAAAGCAAACAATAGCGATATTCCACAAATAATTGATTTATGGAAAAAAAGTTTTAAAGATGAAAATGAGCAATCAACTAAATTTTATTTTGATAAATGTTATCAAAATGAAAATACTTATTTATTGAAAAATAACCATCATCTTGTTTCAATGGTACAGATTGTCCCTTATACAATAATACTAGATAATAAGGAATGTTTGGCATACTTTATTTTAGGTGTGGCTACTGATAAGAATTACCAAAAACAAGGTTTAATGAAAAAATTAATGAATTATGTTTTAAACTTACCACAATATCAAGGACAAAAAATTCTATTACAAGCTTATCAACCAGAAATATATTATAATTTTGGATTTAAAGAAGATTATTTTCATAAGATAACAAAAGTTAATAAAGAGTACTATCAAAATAATAGTGATTTAAATATTATAACTGATTATGATTGTACTAAGTCATTATCTTTATATCAAAAATTTACCAAAAAATATAACGGTTATCGAAAACGTGATTTAGATTATTACAAAAATTATTTAATTGCTCGCTGTTTAGCGTATGATGAATCATTGAAAATATTTTATGATAAAACTAATGCCATCGGCTACATGATCTATAGCGAAGATGAAAATCAAATTAAGGTTTCTGAATTGATTTATGAAAATGACACTGCATTGAATAAAATGATTGCAGCAATTATTAATGATGATAAAGAATTAATAATTGAATCAGATATGCTTACAAATATTAATGGTGAAAGCCAGGTTATTTGTACAATGTTGACAAACTTCTTAAAAAATAGTTGTCAAGATAATAATTTTTATATCAACGAGTGTCTCTGAGATAATTTTTTATTGACTAACCAACTTCTACATTATAAAATAAAAAAGATTTAAAGGAGGTTAGTTAATGGACTATCAAGATCGTCAATTACATGAAGAGTGTGGTGTTTTTGCTGTATGTGGTTACGAAAATGCCGCAGCAATGTGTTATTATGGTTTACATAGCTTGCAACACCGTGGTCAAGAAGCCGCTGGTATTATTGTAAAAAATAAAGAAGCATTATCAATTCAAAAAGGTGAAGGCTTAGTTACTGAAGTATTTGATCAAGAAAAGATTTCTAAGATGATTGGAGATTATGCAATTGGTCATGTTCGCTACTCAACAGCTGGTGGTGGAGGAATTGCTAATGTACAACCTTTATTATTTAGAACATTAAATGGCTCATTAGGAATTGCTCATAATGGTAATATTGTAAATGCTAATATATTAAAAAGTGAATTAGAAAAAAAAGGAAGTATCTTTTCTAGTACTTCTGATACAGAAATTTTAGGTCATCTTATTATGCGTGAAAAAGGGCATATGATTGATCGAATCTGTAATTCATTAAATAAATTAGATGGCGCTTTTGCATTTTTAATATTAATAGAAAATGCTTTATATGTCGCTCGTGATAAATATGGTTTACGACCAATTTCTATTGGACAACTTCCTAACGGTGCTTATGTATTTTCATCAGAAACTTGTGCATTTGAAGTAGTAGGGGCTAAATTTTTAAGAGATTTAGAACCAGGGGAAATTGTTCGTGTAAAAAATGGTGAAATTAAATCAAAATTATATACAACTGATGTTGTAGATAAAATATGTGCAATGGAGTATATATACTTCTCACGCCCTGATAGTAATCTAGATGGTATAAATGTCCATACAACTAGAAAACTTGCAGGAAAACAATTATTTATTGAATCTCCAGTTGAGGCTGATTTAGTAATTGGGGTTCCAGATTCATCAATTTCTGCAGCTATTGGTTATTCTGAAGCTTCAGGAATACCATACGAAATGGGATTAATAAAAAATAAATATGTTGGAAGAACATTTATTCAACCGACTCAAGAAATGAGAGAACAAGGTGTACGAATGAAACTTTCCGCTGTTTCATCAATTGTAAAAGACAAACGTGTAATCATGATAGATGATTCAATCGTTAGGGGAACAACATCTAAACGAATTGTAAGACTACTAAAAGAAGCAGGAGCCAAAGAAGTTCATGTACGAATCGCTTCACCAGCAATTAAATATCCATGTTTTTATGGAGTTGATATGTCAACAATGGATGAATTAATTTCCAATCGCTTATCAGTTAATGAATTGTGCAAATATATTGAAGCTGATTCACTAGCATTTATTAGTGAAGAAGGGATTGATAAATCAATTCATTTCAACAAAGAAAAACATAAATGTGGTTTATGTCTAGCATGTTTCAATGGCGATTATGTAACTGATATTTATGATGCTTTTGAACATGATAAAGAGAAAAAAGGAAAAATCTAAAATTAATTTACATAATAATAATGGTGCTTAAACAAGCACCATTATTATTAAATTCTACAGGTGGAGTACCAATAATATCTTTATATCGACCAACAGGATTATTTGATCAATATCAAATTAAATTCCATGCTCATACACCAATTGTAGAGATTTTTAAAGACAAAGTATTAACAGTTGATAATATGGATAAAAAAATATTTACAGAAGCTGATACAATAATTTCTGCTATCGGAAGAATTTCTGTAAAAAATAAGGAATTCGAGTAGTCTCAGTTGGTGATGCTGTTAAACCACGAAAAGTAGATCAAGCAATACATGAAGCATTCTATGCAGGATTAAATATTTAATTTATAAAGAACAGGGGTAAAGTAAATCGCTCCTGTTCTTATTATAATTATATATATAACTTCGCATAATGTATATTATGAAATTTTTATGTATGGAATAATGTGAATAAAATGTGCACAATGTGAATAAAAAAGGAAATCTGTTAGATTTCCTAAATTGTATTAATAAATACAACCGTATTTAAAACAAAGAAAAATATTCCTACGATAATTAAATATATGTATATCTTAAATTTTTCATTTTTTCGATAATTATTAAATAAAGCTAATATTCCACAAACAATCAATGCAATCGCAATAATATAAAATAGAAATGTACCAACAAAAGTTCTTGTCAATATTCCTATTGCAAATAAGAAAGTTCCAATCCCATATGCTAATATTGACATTACAATTAATCTTTTAGTCTTATCTTCCATGTATACTCCTTAAATTATATTCTTTAAAATTGATTTTCCAATTTTAGGTAGTTCAACATTAAAGTTTTCTGCAATAGTTGCTCCGATTACTGAAAATGATTCCATTGGTGCTAAACAACGTGGCTGCAATAATTCTTTAGAATAAATGATCAAAGGAACTTGTTCACGCGTATGATCAGTACCTTTGTATGTTGGATCATTACCATGATCAGCAGTTATCATTAATAAATCATCGGCTTGTAAATATTTCATCAATTCACCTAACTGTTCATCAAATTCGACAATTGCCTGACCATATCCTTGATAATCACGACGATGACCGTATTTAGCATCAAAGTCAACAAGATTAACAAAGCATAATCCGTTAAAGTTAGTTTTAGCTAATTCAATAGTTTTTTCCATACCATCTTTATTGCTAATAGTCTTAACACTTCTTGTTATTCCCTGATTAACAAAAATATCAGGAATTTTACCTACACCGATTACATCAAAATTATTCTCTTTTAAAGTGTCTAATACAGTTTTATCAAATGGGGCTAAGGCTAGATCATGGCGATTAGCAGTTCTTTCAAACTCCCCTGCTTTTTTACCAATAAATGGACGGGCAATAATTCTACCTACTTTCCATCGTTCATCCATTGCTAGTTCACGAGCAATTTGACAAGCTTCATATAATTCTTCTAGCGGTATTACTTCTTCATTAGCTGCTATCTGGAAGACTGAATCAGCTGATGTATATACAATCCAATCGCCTGTTTTAATCTGGTGTTCACCATATTCTTGAATAATCTCAGTTCCACTAGCCGCTTTATTACCAACACATTTTCGTCCTGTTTTTTCTTCAAATAAACGAATAAATTCATCAGGAAAACCAGTATCAGTAAAAGTGATAAAAGGTTTTTCTGTCTTTAATCCCATCATTTCCCAATGACCAGTCATAGTATCTTTACCATTAGAAATCTCACTTAAAGAAAGAGTA
Source organism: Erysipelatoclostridium sp. An173 (assembly GCF_002160495.1). GTDB lineage: Bacteria > Bacillota_I > Bacilli_A > Erysipelotrichales > Coprobacillaceae > Thomasclavelia > Thomasclavelia merdavium. Next base: position 40,069 of record NZ_NFKR01000001.1, read on the forward strand.
TATCCTAATTGTAAGCTTAATTGATGAATACCTTTAAAGTCACCTAAATTACCTAATCCTAGTCCTTCTAAATTCACTACATCTAAACCATTACATTTTTCACAGATATGCTTTAATGTATTAGCACCATAATCATCATATAATGCACTATCACAAGCATTTCCAATCCCTAAAGAATCACAAACTATTAAAAAAATTCGATTATATTTCATCTTACCCTCCATATGTAAACTATTTATCATTATCAATTATCTTTTTCATTCTTGGATGAAACTGCTGGTATTCTTGTCTAATTTTCTGATTAGAAATATGCGTATAAATAGTAGTTGTTGAAATATCACTGTGTCCAAGCAACTCTTGAATCGAACGAAGATCAGCGCCATTTTCTAATAAATGAGTAGCAAAAGTATGTCGAAAAGTATGGGGAGAAATGTTTTTATTTACCGTTGTTGTATTAATAATTGTCTTAAGTATATGATAAAACTCTTGGCGACTTAATGGATTACCATGTTGATTGAAAAATAACAATGAATCATTTTTTAAATTTAATTCATCACGATATTCATTGATATACTGCGTTAATAATTTACCAACATATTTACTTATTGGAACTAGTCGCTCTTTATCACCTTTACCAATTACTTTTACAAACCCCATTTTAATATTTAAATCAGACATTCTTAAATTTAATAATTCTGAAACACGCATTCCTGTTGCATATAGTAATTCAACTAAACAGCGATTTCTAGAACTTATTGCATCAACCACTTCAATACTATTTAAAAGTTCAGCCATTTCTGACTTAGATAATACCGTTGGTAATTTTTTATCTTTTTTTGGCAGCGTAAAACTACTCATCAAATTATTAGGAACAATTTTTTCTCTCACTAAAAAAAGATAAAACATCCGTAAAGATACAATTTTTCTAGAAACAGAATTAGTACTTTGAATTTTGCCTAGTTCTTTTAAATATAGGCGTATATGTTCTTTATCAATTTTTTCTACCTGATCTATTTCAAATTTTTCATTTATATATTTAAAAAACTTTTTAAGATCTCTATCATACGCACTCACCGTATTTTTGCTTAATCCTTTTTCAACTATTAAGTATTGCTTATATTCATCTAATACCTCTTTTGCTTCCATTTATCAACACATCCTGCCTACTTGGATATTATAACACGTTTAAAAATAATATTGCCAATGATTTGGTAACTAAAGTACATAAACTTTAAATGCCATTGACAGACTTACAATGATTAAAATAATAATAATATAATCTAATATATAATTAATTATTTTACGACTATTAAAAACTTCAGTTGTTAAAAATGATATTGTAAAGCAATTTAATGACAATCTAATGGCAATTATTGAAATTACATATAATAAGGCTAGTTCTAAAATAAGTTGTGGAAAAAAGCTAAAAAAAAGCATTGAAGCACTAAATTTGTTTAAAGTAAAATAATAAATAGTAGCAATTGCAATCTGCATTCCCTTTGAAAAAATTACAAAACTATTTAAAATAACTCCTAAAAAACTTGTTGATATTATTAATGATAAAAGTATGTATAAACTAGTTATTGTTAAATAAAGATTGTAATTATTTGTTGCTGTATTATCTTTATAAAAAAATATATATTTATTTAATTGGACTATTGTTTCATTACCATAAAAATAAAATACAATTCCAAATAATAATCCACAAATAAATAAAATTGCTGCAAACGTATTAATTACTAATTTTTCATTTTTAAATATTTTGTTTAAAATACCCATAAGTGTTCCTCCGTTTATATAACTTATGAGCATTTTAAAAATTTTATTCTTTTATTTTAAATATTTCTTTTGGGGTTGTTTTTCTTTTTTAGACAAAGCAGAAGCTTTAGTAACTAATGGATGATCAAAGTTTTCATTAATTTTATCGATTAACTTATCTAAATTTTCATTTTTTATATTTGGTTGTTGCTCAACTTCAAAAATACTGATCTGCTCTTTTAAATTTTTCTTATTAATAGTGTTATTTAAACTGACCCCCAATAATCGAACTGGTCTACCGTTATAATTACTATCAAATAGCATTTTAGCAGTTGATAAAATTGTTTCATAATCATTGATATATTTAGAAACAGTTGTTTGTCTAGTAACACTTTCAAAGCGAGTATATTTAATTGTTATCGAAATCGAATTAGATACCAGGTTTCTTTTTAAAGCTCGTGTAGATACTTGTTTTGCTAAATTACTTAAAACTTCTTTTAAATATACTTCATCGTTAGTATCAGCTGGTAAAGTTGTTGAATTCCCAACTGATTTTAACTCATTATGTCCATAATCAACCGGATTAGTATCGATACCATTAGCTTTTCGATAAACTAGTAAAGCATTTTTACCAATAACCTTTTTTAAATTATCATAATTTTTATAATCAGCTAAATCACCAATAGTATTAATACCAACCGCTCTTAATTTAGGCTGTGTTTTTTTACCTATACCAAACATATCTTTAATATCTAATGGCCACATTACTTCTTTTAAATTATTTCTAGTAAGAACAGTAATTCCCATTGGCTTTTTCATATCGCTAGCCATCTTAGCTAAAAACTTATTAGGAGAAATACCAATTGAGCACTGCAAATTTAATTGTTCATAAACTTTAGTCTGGATATCTTTAGCTAAAACAACTGGATGAATTTTTTTCTCTTGAATAATTGATGTAACATCAAGATAACACTCATCAATACTAGCTACCTCTAATATTTCACTGTATGATGCTATTATTGTAAAAAATTCATTTGATAAACGATGATATAACTCAAAATCAGCGGGTAAGATAATTAAGTCTTTACATAATTGTTTAGCTTGAAAAAGAGGCATTGCTGAATGAATCCCGTATTTTCTAGCTTCATATGAAGCAGTTGTAATAATACTTCTTTTAGATTTTCCTGAAATTACGATTGGTTTCCCTTTTAACGAAGGATTTCTAGAAATTTCAGCACTAGCATAAAAAGCATTTAAATCAATGTGAAATATTACTTGCATCATCATTTGCCTCCTTTATCTAAATATTAAGGTGCTCTAAAAGAGCACCTGTTTATTCCTGACTATCCATTTCTAACATCCAATCAATATACAAACCATATCCGGTCATTGGATTATTTCCTGATACATGAGTTACACAACCAACTATCTTATTATTTTGAATAATTGGTGAGCCACTCATTCCTTGTACTATACCATTAGCTTTTTCAATAACCTCTTTATCAGTTACTGTAAATTCAATGCCCTTTTCTTTAACCGTATCTTGACTATTTAATTTTGTGATTTCAATTTCACATTTTACAATTTCATTACCTTCTAAAACTGTCAAGAAATAAGCTTTACCAAGTTTCGTTTCTTCAATAGTTGCAGTTTCCATCATTTCACGATTGGAAATATCATAATTATAAGTTCCATAGATACCAAATTGACTATGGCTGTTTATACTACCTATTTCAACATTGGAAATGTCTGCAATTTTATTTCCTGAAGATTGACTTGTTGCTTTTTTGATACTAGTTACATTACTTTCATAAATGCTTCCTTCTTGAAGCAAACTTTCACTATCTAGTTTAGAATCACTCATAGCATGGCCTAAAGCCCCAAATGAATGTGTTTCTGGATTATAGAAGGTCAAAGTCCCTACTCCACTAATAGAATCTTTTACATATAGTCCAGTTGAAAACTGTTGATTATCATAAACAACTTTTAAACCCTGATGAATTACATTATCACCACGTTTAATAGTTAAATCATATGTTAAATCATCAGTTTTGTTTTTGATCACATATGTTAAATCTTCAATACAAGTTACTTTTTGATCATCAATGGCTGTTATTAAATCACCAACTTGAAAATCATTACTAATTGGATTATAACTTTTGTTATCAATCTCTATTGCATATCCACCAGTAATAACAACACCTTGATAATCTAATTCAATTCCAATTGAATCGCCACCAGGAATTAGTGATATTGCATAAGCGGCAACTGGATTAATAATGGTCAAAGCCAGGATCAAAGAAAGGAATAGCTTTTTAAAAAGCATAAAAACCTCCTTGTAGCATTAGCTACATTTTAGTTTGGCTATTATGTAATTATTTATTCGCTATTTTCTTTCAATTTTCGAGCGTGTTCAATCGATTCATGAGATACTTCTTTACCAGATATTAATTTAGCAATTTCCATAATACTTTCATCATAATTTAATTTAGTTATTGATACGTTAGTATCATTATCATTAGCTACTTTTTTAATTAAATAATGATTTTTAGCAAAAGCAGCAACTTGTGCTAAATGAGTAATACATAAAACCTGATGATCTTTAGCTATTTTTTTCATTTTAGCACCAATACTTTCAGCAACTTTACCACTAACACCAGTATCAGCTTCATCAAAAATTATAGTTTCAATAGAACTGCTTTTTAAAGATAAAATCTTAATTGCAAGCATAATACGTGACATTTCCCCACCAGAAGCAACTTTATTTAATGGTTTCAATGTTTGACCAGCATTAGTTGAGATTAAAAACTCTACTTTATCTTGTCCATTAGCTTGCAAATCAATTTTTTTAAAATCAATCTTAAACACAACTTTATCTAAATATAATGATTTTAACTCATTAGTTACAGCATCCGTAAACTTTTGCGCTTCTTGTTTTCGAAGCTCAGTTATAGCATCAGCCAGCTCTTTTGCTTCTTGAAATGCAATTGATAATTGTTTTTTTAGATCATTTAAAAATCTTTCACGATTATTAAAGGTTGCAATTTTCATTTCAATTTCTTTTTTGGCTTCTTTGATAGTTGAAATTGATGGTCCATATTTTCTTTTCAAGCGATTTAATTTAAATAAAATTTCCTGTATTTCATTTAAACGATACTCATCAAAATTAGTGCTATTAAATTCACTTATTACTTCATCATCTAAATCCATTAAATTATAGTATAAATCATACATTTTTTCATAGATACTACTATAATTAGGATTATCACTAATCGCTTCTAATTCATTAACGGCATTATTTAAATTTGCTAAAACACCGTATTCACCATTAATATATTGGCGATAATTATTAATTTTTTCTTTGATTTTTTCATATTCTTGTAATTGTTTCTTTTCATAGTCAAGACTATCTTCATCAATTGTATCTAGATCAAGACTATTTATCTCATCTAATTGGCTTTGATAATATTCTAATTGCTCATCGCTTAATTCCTCATTCAAAGCTTTTTGATAATCCCGATTTATTTCTCGATAAGTACGATATGCTAAACTATATTGCTTATTTAAAGATTCAATTGAAGAACCAATAAAATGATTTAAAATATCTAAATGATTATTAGAATCAAATAAACTATGAGTTTCAAACTGTGAATGAATATCAATCAACTCACTCATAATTGATTGCAATACCATCTTTGATACATTTCTATAATTGATTTTAATAACTGTACGGTTATCACGATTAAATGATTTTGATACTACTAGTTTATCATCAAATTCAATTCTAAATTCTTTTAATTTAGCTAAAACTGGTGAATTTTTAGCAATAGTAAAAACACCTTCAATAAAACACTCATCTTTACCAGCTTTGATAAAACTAGTTTGGCTTCTATTGCCCATTAATTGACCAATAGCATCAATAATAATTGATTTTCCAGCTCCAGTTTCTCCAGTTAAAACTGTCATATGATTTAAAAAATCCACCTCTAAACGATCAATTATAGCAAAATTTTCAATATAGATACTTTCTAGCATATTTTCACCTACCTTTTAAAACAATCATGCGCATTATTTACTACTTCATCGATATTTATGTCACTATTAAAAATACCGTCTTTAACAAATAAACCTAAAAATTCAATATTTCCTTCACCACCAGTTATTGGTGAAAATGTTAACTGTTCTAATTCAAAATTATTGTTATGAGCAAACTCAATTACATTTTCAATAACCTGATGATGAATCTTAGCATCTTTTACAATTCCTTTTTTTCCAACTTCTTCTCTTCCTGCTTCAAATTGTGGCTTAATTAAAGCAACAACCTGATCACTTTTAGATAAAATGTCTTTAAGTGGTTCAAAAATATATTTTAAAGAAATAAAGGATACGTCAATACTTGCAAATGATGGTATACCATATTCAAACAATTCTTTTGTTGCATATCTAAAATTAGTTTGTTCTTTTACGACAACTCTAGGATCATTTCTTAATTTCCAAACTAATTGATTAGTTCCAACATCAATAGCATAAACTAATTTAGCACCATTTTGCAGCGCACAATCAGTAAAGCCACCCGTAGAACTACCAATATCAACCATGATTTTATCTTTTAAATCTAAATTAAATTCTTTTATGGCTTTTTCTAACTTTAAGCCACCACGAGAAACATAAGGCAAAACTTTACCTTTAACATATAATTTTGAATCAACTGGTATTTTAGTGCCTGGCTTATCTATAATATCATGTTCATCATGTACTATTCCGGCCATTATCGCTCTTTTAGCTTTTTCGCGTGAATCAAAAAAACCTTGTTCAACTAATAAAACATCAATTCGTTCTTTCTTCATTAATAATCTCCTTTATCCGTTGATAAAAACTATCCATATCTAAACCTTCATCTTTTAAGATTTCATCAATAGTACCTTGTGTAGAATAATGATCATCAACACCAAAACTATAGATATTTTTCAAAATTTTATTTTGTGAATAATAATAAGCTATATTACTTGCAAGCGAATTGATCTTTAAATCTGTTTCATATACAACTAATGGCTTGTCATCAACAATATCTTGCAACATTTGTGTATCCATCGGTTTAATATATAAAGCATTTACTAACCTTATCTTTATTTCTTTATCCTTAAAATATTCATTAATACGTGTTACATTTTGGCCATAACTAATAACTGTAACATCATAGTCATTTGTTATGTCGATTTGCCATTTACCAATCGGTAAAATTTCATCCTCTTCAATTTCATTGTTTTCAATTTCACCACGAGGAATTCTTAAAATATAAGGGTGATCATTATTTTTTAAATATGTATTAATAAATCTTTTAGTATTAGCACTATCATTAGGAGCACAAATAATAACATTTGGTAATTGATTTAAAATTCCTAAATCAAATACTCCATGATGAGTTGGCCCATCAGCACCAACAAAACCACAGCGATCAACACAAATCAAACAACTTAAATCCATTCTAGCAAGATCATGATTTATTTGATCGTAGGCACGTTGTAAAAAAGAAGAATAAACGGAAATAAACGGCTTTTTCTTGGCTAATGATAAACCACAAGTAAAAGTTAATGCATGTTCTTCAGCAATTCCTACGTCAAAACAACGATCAGGATAATGTTTAAATAAGTTATCCATTGCTGAGCCATGAATCATTGCTGGAGTAATAGCGACAATATCCTGATCACTAGCCATTTTCATTTCAATATAATCAGCGACAACTTTAGACCAGCTAACTTTGCCATTCTTTTCAGGATTTTTTAAAGTACCATCAGCAATATTAAATGGAGCAATACCATGCCATTTTCCTGATTTATCATTTTCTGCAAATTTATAACCACGTCCTTTTTTAGTCACTACATGAACAACGACACTTGATTTACTATTTTTAGCCAAATTTAAAACTCTAATCAAATCATCAAAATTATGACCATTGACCGGCCCTAAATACTCAACACCAAAATCTTCAAAAATTGTATCATCAATTAAACCATGTTTAACAAAATCTTTGATTCTTTTAGAAACATTAAAAATCATTTGTCCAAATTTATTATGTGATGTTAAGTTACGATAATCTTCCTTTAAATTATTATAAGTCCCACTAATACGAACAGAAGAAAGAAATTCACCAAAACCACCGATACTTTTACCAATTGCCATTTGATTATCATTTAAGATAATAATCACTTTATTATTAATTGAACCTAAATGATTTAATGCCTCTAATGACTCTCCACCGACCATTGCAGCATCACCAATAACGGGAATAACATGAAAATTTTGATGATTTAAATCACGAGCTACTGCCATTCCTATTGCTGCACTTAATGCGGTAGAAGAATGTCCGGCTTCAAAGCAATCATGCTCGCTTTCACAGCGTTTTTGAAATCCCGAAAGTCCACCATACTTACGCAATGTGGCAAATTGGTTAGCACGACCAGTTAAAATTTTATGAACATATGATTGATGTCCAACATCAAAAAATATTTTATCTTCTGGCGAATTAAAAACATAATGCAAAGCTATTGTTAATTCAACTACCCCCAAATTACTAGAAAGATGCCCTCCAGTTTGCGAAATACTATTGATTAAAAATTGGCGTATTTCTCCAGCTAGTTCATTTAATTGTCTAATATCCAACTCTTTTAAAAAAGAGGGATCTTTAATTTTATTTAGATCCATTATTTCACTCTTTTCTGTAATTTTTCAATAATTTCTAAAATTAAGCCATGATTAATCCTTAATTTATATATTAACTCCATTGCCTCTTTAAATAATTTATTTACTTCCTGACTAGATTGTTCTACTCCCATTAAAGTAACATAAGTAGATTTATGATTTTCTATGTCACTTCCTACTTCTTTTCCTAAAATTTCACTATTTCCAACTACATCAAGAACATCGTCCTGGATTTGGAAAGCTAAACCTATTTTATATCCAATCTCTTGCCAGATTTTTTGATCAGCTTCATTAGCTATACAAGCTCCCATCATTAATGCAGCACTAATTAAGTCACCTGTTTTATGATGGTGGATCATATTTAGTTCTTGCTGGTTTGCTTTTTGGTGTTCAAATTTTAAGTCTAATGATTGTCCAAAAATCATTCCATTGATACCAGCTGCTTGATATAAGATTTTTAGTAATGCAACTTTTTGATTACTTGTAACATTAGTATTTAAAATAATATTAACAGCTTCATTCAACAAACCATCTCCAGCTAAGATAGCTGTTGCTTCATCAAATTGTACATGACATGTAGGTTTTCCACGTCTTAATGTATCGTTATCCATACCTGGTAAATCATCATGAATCAATGAATATGTATGAATCATTTCAATAGCACAAGCAATATCTAGATATGGATGCCAATCTAATCCATAACTACGAATAACTTGAAGCATCATAGCAGGGCGAATTCTCTTTCCACCAGCTTGCAATGAATACATCATTGCATCTTTAACTCTAGAATCTTGATATGGATTTAAAATTGTTTCTAATCGAGTGTTGATTTGTTCAACTATACTATCCATTTTTATCCTCTATTTCTAAATCTTCTAGTTTATCATCAACTAAAATTTTAGCTACTTTATCTTCAATATTATTAAGTTTATCATTACAAATCTTTGATAATTTAATACCTTCTTGAAATAAATCAACACTTTTTTCTAAAGAAACCTGATTATTTTCTAAAGCTGCAACTATTTCTTCTAATCTTTTCATTGCTTCTTCAAAAGTAATATTTTCCAATTCTATCCCTCCTATTTTATAACTGCTTTTTTCGAACCATCTTTCATTTTAATTTCAATTTCATCACCACTGCTTAAAGAATTACTTGAAGCAACAACTTGTTCATTTTTCAAAACAATAGCATATCCTCTTTCTAATGTTTTTAATGGTGATAAAGTATTTAATTTTGAAATTAAAAACCGATATTTTTCTTGATTGATTTGCAATTTTCGCTTTATTTCCATATTCATAGTATGATCAATAACTTTTAATTGATTTTTTTGATTTGTCAAAAAAAGGTTAGTTTGATGATTAAAAACCTGAATCAAATTAGTAGTCTTATTTTTTTGACTATTCAAATTATCATTAAAAGCGTAACAAAGTTTATCGTATAGATAATCAACTTTAGCTTTTTTATCCTCATACAATTTATTTGGATTTTTAAACAAGTAAAACGAACTTAAACGATTAAAATTTTCTTTATATATATTGATTTTTTGTTTCATTAATGTACTTAAAGTATACTCAACGTTTGCCACATTTTGCTTCAATTCCATTAAATCCGGAGTTGCTTTAATTGCAGCCGCAGTAGGCGTAGCTGCACGATAATCAGCAACAAAATCACAAATAGTAAAATCAACTTCATGACCCACTCCACTAATAATAGGAGTTTTACATTCAAAAATAGCTCGAGCTAACAATTCTTCATTAAAATTCCAAAGTTCTTCTAACGAACCGCCACCTCGGGCAATAATAATCGTATTAAAATTTAAACTATCGACATACTTTAACATTCGACAAATTTTTATATATGCATCTTTTCCTTGTACGGGTATTGGAAAAGCTACAATTCTAACAACAGGAAATCTTAACTTGATCGTCCTAACAACATCAGCCAACGCTGCACTTGGATAACCTGATAATACAGCAATTCTACTAGGGAACTTAGGAATCTGTTTTTTATTTTCAGGTGAAAATAATCCTTCCCCAGCTAGTTGTTTTTTTAATTGTTCATATCGTAAAAAAAGATTTCCTAGTCCATCTTGTTCCATTTTATCTACATAAAGCTGATATGTTCCGGCAACATCATAAATTGAAACACTTGCTTGAATAAATACTTTCATACCGTTAGCAGGCTCAAATGGCAATTTTCGAGCCTTTGAAGAAAACATAACAGCATTAACTCGAGAGTTTTCATCTTTTAAAGTAAAGTACAAATGTCCAGAACTATGATGCTTAAAATTGGAAATCTCACCCATTATGTAAATTTTTTGTAATTGACTATCAGCATCAATTTTTGCTTTTAAATAGCGATTTAAAGCAGTAACCGTTAAATATTTTCTTTCCACTATTTCACGACTTTATTTAATAATCCATTAATAAATTTATATGAATCATTATCACAATATTTCTTTGATAATTCTACTGCTTCATTGATAATTATTTCACGACTTTGATCAGTTTCTAATAACTCATAACAAGCTACAATTAATATTGCTAATTCTATTTTTGACAAGCGATCCACTGACCAGTTTTTCTTTAAATGTTTAGCAACTTCATCTTGATACTTGCCAATTTTATTTACAATACTAGTGATCATTAATAAACAATAATCATAATCGCTACGATCAGCACATAATTCTTTATCACTATTTAAATATTCTTTAATTTCTTCTTCACTTGTATCAACTAACAACTTTTGATAAGTTGCAATCACAGCTTTTTCACGTATTAATCTTTTTCTATATTTTCTCATTAAAACCGTCCTTCCAAAATATCTATCATGATTTTACCATATTTGGCATTTAAAATAAACGAATTTACAGCAAATAAAAAGATTATCAAATCGATAATCTTTAGAAATTAATTCCTTTAACATCAATGTTAATTTTAACATTTTTAATTCCTGTCATTTCAAAACAACTTTGAGCAATTTTATTTTGTAGAGTTGTTGTTAATGTAGTAACATTTAAACCATAATTTACCAATATAGCAACAGTAATTGAAACATGATTATTTTTATTGATTGTTACATTAACTGGTCCATTTCCAGGAATAGGAATCATATTTCCTTCAAATTGAATACCTTCGATAGAATCTACTGCTTTTTCAACAATAGTTTGAAAAACATTTAATCCGATATTCAATTTTCCTAAATTTGATTCATTTTTTACTGAATAGTATTCTTGATTCATATCAATTACTCCTTTTATATACTATAATTGTATATAAAATCAAGACAAAATTCAAGTGTCACTAATAAACTTGACTTCTACTTGATATTCATTGTTAGTTTTTTCCATTATTGTTTTAATAATACTATTGGCATCACTGCTATTGGCTTCTTTTTTATCAACAACAACTTTAATTGTTTTATTTTCTACTTCTACAAAAGCACTTTTAAAACCAGCATCATTAATTATTTTAGTAATTTCTTTTTCTAAAGCTGCTGTTTCCTTAGCTTCACTAATAGATGCTAGAGCACTTGCAATTTCATCGCTGCTACTTTCGCTTGAAGCAATGATTGCATTATTTTCACTAATCAAATCAGCTCGCTTTTGATCAAGTTCTTCTTGTAAAATTTCAATTTGCGATAATTCACCACTATTTACTGCTACTTCATTAGTTTCTGTTTCTGGAGGTAGAAGAACATAATAAATTGAAAGTACTAAAATCAGACTAAATAATGTCAAAAATGTAATAGCTTGTCTATTCATATTATTTCTCCTTTATCACTATTTTATTATATGCATAAAAGAAAAAAATATGAAAAAACACTAGTTTTTAAACTAGTGTTAAGCTCTACCTTGATATTTTCCATCAACAGTATTTACAATTACAACTTCACCTTCTGAAATAAATAAAGGTACTTTAATTTGGAAACCAGTTTCAATAACTGCGTTTTTTGTTGCTCCAGTTGCAGTATCACCTCTTACAGCAGGTTCAGTTTCAATAACTTTAAATGGTACGTTAATTGGTAAAGCAACTCCTAAAACTTCACCTTCATAACTAGTTACTTCAACTTCATCACTTTCTTTTAAGAAATTGATTTCCCATTTTAAATTGTCTGCAGGAATTTCAATTTGTTCATATGTTTCATTATCCATGAATACTAAAGCTTCTCCAGAATTATACAAATATTGCATTTTGCTTTTATCAACATGAGCTTTTTTTACTTTGTCATTTCCACCAAAAGTAATTTCAGTAGTTGCACCAGTACGTAAATTTTTCATTTTAATTCTAATATTTGCAGCTGCACGAGCAGTTTTATTATGAGAATAATCTAATACTACGAATAAATTTCCATCATATTCAAATGTAACTCCTGGTCTTAAATCTCCAACACTTATCATTTTAAAATTCTCCTTATATGTAAATTACTTTGTAAGTATATCAAAAATATTATCTCAAGTGAAGTATTTTTACTAATTATTGATACTCAAAAGAAATTAGAATCAGTTTTTCTAAATCAATTTCTATTTCAAAACCATATTCATCACTATCTCGAATTACTTTTGTTACAATATAATAATAACTCCCCATATCATCAACAGTATAATTAATCTGATAATCACCAACACTAATTTCATCGCTAAATAAAATACTATTAGCTATCGTTTCTTTATAGTAAGTTATTATTGCCAATTCAATCAGACGATTTTCATCAATTGCTTTTATTCTTGATATACTTCGACTATTTTCTATTACATTAGAAAAAAATGTTGTAATATTTAAAACAATGACCATAAAGATAATTAAAACAATTTGTAAAATAGCTCCCTTAGTTTTCTTCGATTTCAGCACTAGTTTCATTTTCTTCCTCGCTTATTTGATAATCACAGGCAATCAAATAAGTATAATTATTATCATCACGATTTAATTCCATATAAATATTTCTATCATTTTGATAAAAAGATAACTCATCTACATTATGAATCAAAATATCAAATCCTGGTTCTTTTACAACCCGACCATTATCAAGCGATATTGTAAACTGCTCATCATCTTCATTAGTATAGATTAAGCTATCAGATACTTGAATATCTTTAGCAGTAAATAAAATTTTACTAATTTGATTGGCACCTAGTGAAAAGCTGCTTGTAGTAATTTCAAGGTTATCTTTAACTGTAATAACTTTTAAAATTGGTACTGTATTTAAAATAATCAACAAGCATATCGATAATGAAAACAATACCTCTATTAAGGTAAAACCTCGTTTATCATTGTGTACAAATTGTTGCCACTCCATAACTGTCTTTCCTTGATTTTTTGCTGTTCTATATATTGCTTATATTCTTGTTGATTATCTTGATAATGATTTAAAGCCAAATTGTAACAGCTTAAAATAATTACAACACAGCTTACAAAAATATTAAACGCAAGTAAAGTTTCAACTAAAGTAGTTCCTTTTTTAACGAACATAAAAAGCCCCACTACCAACATTTAAAATAATTGTTTTAATTTCATTTGTATTGCCTAGTTCGATCCGACCGCCTGAACTAATATTGCCATTTTTATTAAAATGAAAATCATAGTAATATTTAAAGTAATAAGAAAAATTTAATAACAGTGTACGACTTTTGTTACCTTGACTATACGATATCTGATTTGATGAAATATTGATATCTACTTGATCGTGACTAGTTAAAGCTAACATTTTTGCTTCCTCTAATAAAGATATAATCTGACTACATTGCTGTTCTATTGCAATTTTAGGACGATTAGAGATACTAAAATGTAAAGTAAAGACACTTAAGACAATCATAATACTTAATACAAATAACATCTCAACCATGGTAAATCCTTTTTTACCTAGCATATGCTTGACCATCACTGATATAAATTGATAAACCACTAGGACAAGTAGCCTGTTTTTGAGTTAAGTAAGGATGATCACCTGATGTTAAATCAGAAATACTAGTTGGTAATCTGCCATGCTCGATCTCATACAATATTATCTGTGAATTAACCACTTCGATTTGAGCGTCACAACTTTTTTCTTTAACAACTCGATTTTTACTAGTTACATTAGGAATAACCAATAACAAAATTACTAAAATAATTGAAATACAAAAAATCAATTCAATCAAAGTAAAACCTTTTTGCATCTTTTTCATTTTCCATCGCTCCCTTTATAAATTATTTACTACATTCATCATTGGAATAATAATGGAAACATAAACCATTATTACAAATACCGCAGTAAAACAATACACAAAAACAACTGCAATTTTAATAATTTTACTAATATGATGATTTAAATTATCAAGTGATAAAGTCAAATAATTGCTCATTGATTTTTGTTTTCGATTATCGTGATACAATAACTTAAAACATGTAACTAATAATGGTTCAAAATAGATAAATTCACTAATTATCTTTTCGAGATCTTCACCTTCTAAAATTTTTAAATAGATTTCATAGATTAACATTTTAATATCACTATCATCTATCTTTTGATAAAGCATAACAATAATATCAGTTGAATCATAACCAATTTCCAAAAGTTCATTGTAATAAAGGGCAAATTTTAATGAATAATACTTTTGGATAGTTGCTTTAGTTATGAACACGTGTTGAACTAAAAAATCCAATAATTGATAATACTGTTTTTTAATAGCATATATCGTTATTGATGAAGCTATAATAAGTATTAAAATTGCAAAAATAATTAAAATGGGAATTATTTTAAATAAGGTAAAAATAAGATTTGTAAAAAAACCAGGTGTGATATCAAATTCAAGAAAGAGCTGACTAACCGATGGTAATAATCCATAGACGATAAAAATTGAAAATGCAACTAAAAAAATAATCAAAATACATGGATATGTTAATTGTTTTTTTAGTTTTGTTTTTGTTTCACTCATTTTCTTCCATATTTTTAAACTTTGTAATATTGCTTTAGAAATATTATTATCTAAACGAAAGAACTTAAAAAATTCTATAAATAAATGATTAAAATTGCTTTGGATAATCGCTTCATCTAAACTATATCCCTCATTTAAAGCCTTCTTTATTGAGTTAATATTTGGATTTTTAGAAACTGCCTGACATAATTGTAAAATATCTTCAATTAAATAACCCTGATTTAAAAATATCGCTATATTTTCTAATAATCGATAATCATCATTCATATCCGATACCGGTTACTTGGCGATAATCAACCAAATCCTTCTCTAATAAATATTTTACATTTTCACTAAAAGTATGATATTTAAAATCCTGATTATTTAAATAATTTAAAACGTTTTTACGATCAATAAACTCAGGTAAAATCAATGGTTTATGACTATATTTATGATAAAGCATTTTTTGCGACAAAACACCAACCAAAACATCTTCAATATCTATTTTTAAAACTCCTAAATTCAATAATCTTCTAATTGCCATTAAACAATCACTTGAATGAAGTGTAGTTAAAACTAAATGGCCAGTCAATGCACACGTAATTGCCAATTTAGCCGTTTGTTCATCACGAATTTCACCTATCATAATTATATCGGGATCATGTCTTAAAATCTGTTTTAAAGAGTTTTGATAAGTAATTCCCAATTTTTCATTTATTTGTAATTGCAAACAATAGTCTTTCTTTATTTCAATAGGATCTTCTAGTGTAACTATATTCTTGCGTCGATATTGATTAATAGTATCTAACAATGCATACAGTGTAGTAGACTTACCAGAACCTGTTGCCCCACTTACAATAAATAAACCAGTATTTTGCAAAGTAATTGATTTTAGAAACTCTATAACATCATTAAATATAGTTAATTCTTCAATCGATAATATTTTATGATTGTTTAAAATTCTAATTACGATACTATCTAAATCTTTACCTGGTAAACTAGAAATTCTTAAATAATAGACTTTATTTTCATACGTATAATTTAAATGACCTGTTTGTGGGCGTAAACGATAATTCATGTCAATATTCGATTTAAATCGAATATAGTTAAATAATTTAGCTCCGATTTTAGTTTCAATTTGATCATGCAAAATCAAATCTCCTTGCTGTCGAAAAGAAATTGTACATCGATTTTTATTTAAAAAGTGGATATCAGTTGTTTTGCTTTCTATTGCTCGATTTAGAATTTTTTCAAAAAGTTCATCCATAAAATTCTACCTCCTACTTATCATTTACACCCCAAACTATAAAATTACTTGCTTAAAATAAAAAAAATCGTAAAAATTACGATTTTTGTAAATATGGATTAGATAATAATTCACTTTTTAAAGTGGAACTAGGTCCATGTCCTGGATATAAAGTTGCATCAAAATTAAATGTTTTAATTTTTTCAATTGAAGTTAATGTATCATATTTAGATGAATTTGGAAAATCAAATCGGCCAATAGAACCATTGAATAAAACATCTCCTGAAAAAATAACATTTTCATCTTCAAGATAAATCATTGAAGCACCGGGACAATGTCCTGGCAAATGAAACCAGCAAATTTTAAAACCGGAAATTTCCATATGCTCACTAGCTGGAGTCACTGGAGCGCTTAAACTAAATGGTTTTTCTAAATACGATAAATTTAGACGCGAATTTGTAAGCATTTCAATATCTTCATGATGAATATAAATTGGACAATGATATTTATCATACAAATAATCCACAGCGCCAATATGATCAAAATGCCCATGAGTTAATAAAATAGCATCTAAAACCAATTCATTTTCTTCTAAATATTTAGCTACTTTTTTTCCTTGTGCTCCCGGATCAATTATCATACAGTGATTTTCATCATTGCTAACAATATAACAGTTAGTTTGCATAACTCCTAAAACAAAAGTTTTTATTTTCATAATTAATGCTCCAATAAAGAAAAAAAGCCCAAGTGCTTATTTCTTTTCCTTATGAACAGTTTTTTTGTTACATCTAGGACAATATTTGTTGATTTCCATTCTTTCTGGATGATTACGTTTATTTTTTGTATTAATATAGTTTTCTTCACCACATTCAGTACATCTATAAATAATATTTTCTCTCATTATTTACACCTCCATCAGTAAACTTTCGACATATATAATATCATAGTCTTTTAATAATTACTAGCACTTTTTTTAATTTACGCCATACTTTTCTACATATTTATCAACAACCTGGCTTGAAACTAGTGGTGCCGAGCTACTTCCACCATTTGAAGCATAAGTTTGACGAAATGCTAAGCAAGCAAAAACTAATACTGGTTCTGATGATTCATCAGCTGCAATATAACCAATTTGTAAATGGTTTGGATAATCGTTTTCAGTATCAGGGTAATCATATATTTCAGCTGTACCAGTTTTAGCCCAAGTTGTATATGATTTTGTACTCCAATAAGAATGACATGTTCCTTGATCACGAGTTACACAAGCACGCATTCCTTCTTTAATTCGACCAAATGCTGTAGCTTGATTGCTTACATCATCTAAAACAGTAGTATCAGATGAATAATTGGTTTCAACATTACCTTCATCATCAGTAGTATAAGAATCTAAAAATAATTTTGGTTGCACACGTTTACCACCATTGGCTAAAGTACAAGCATATTGTGCCAATTGGATATTAGTATAAGCATCATATTGACCAATCATCGCATCTAATAATAGACCACTAGCACGATTATGACCGCGGTATCCAAGAGCTTCATTAGGAACATCAAGACCTGTTTTTACCCCTAAACCTAATTCACCTAAATCACGACGTAACGTATCAAAGGCTTCTTGATTAATTTTTAATGGTCCATCGTAAATATATTCAGCACCACCTAATAACATAGCAATTCTAAACATATAAACGTTTGATGAATAAGCAATTGCATCAACTTCATTAATATTTCCAAATGATTTCCATGATTTTTTTTCTGCAGTATTTTTTATCTTAATCGGTTCATCCATAAAATACGTATTTGGAGTAATTAAATTATTTTTAAAACCAACATATAAAGAACCGCCCTTGATAGTAGATCCTATCAAATTGGCATCTAAATAATTTCCAGCGGCGTAGTCTGATACTTCACCGGTTTCTTTATTTATAGTTTTACCAGACATAACAATAATTTCACCAGTTTGAGGATCCATTAGTGTTAAAAACATCTTATTAAAATGTTTATTATTGGCATTACAAGCCTTTAATTCATTTTCAATTACCTGGTCAGCAAATTGTTGCAATTCCCAATCGATTGAAAGACGAATATTAGCTCCTGCCGTTCCAGAAGTAACGTTAGTAATAACGGGATTACCGTCACTATCATAATCTAAAGTATAACTACTATCATTACCTCTTAAAATATCTTCATATTGTTGTTCTAATCCAGAAACACCAACACGAGCATCATTTTGATATCCAAGTGCTAATAGTTCATTTCTTAGCTCAGCTGGTAACCCTTGTTTTTTAGTTGTTACACTTCCTAAAACTTGAGAAAATGAAGAGCCATATAATTTTTGTCTTGACCAGTCAGTAGTAATTGTAATACCCGGCAAAATTCCTGAATTTTCACCAATTATACTAGCTTCTTCATCTGTTAATCCTTCAGCTAAAACTGTAGAACCACTAGTACAGTTATTCATTAGATAATAAAAATGAGCATATTTAATATCATTTGCATCCATATATTGATTAATTAACTCTGGTGTAATTCGTTCAATCTGTAAATTATAGATTACTTTACTAGAGTTATCTTGACCCTGAGCCTGTTTTCTTTCTTCATCAGTAATTAATGAATCTGCCACATCTTCATGAAACATAATAAAATAATCTTTTTTTGCACGTTCACTAATTATATCATCATTATTAACATCTAAATTAATAGTTTTAGCCAAAAAATTTGCTGACTCTTTTAAAACATCATCAGATATTTTTTTAGGTGCATAATATGTAGCACTTATTACATTGACATTATCTACTAATTTAGTGTAATTTCGATCAACAATTTCACCTCGAGGAGCATCAGTAGAATAAGTAGTTGTTCCATATTGTTCTAATTTGACTTCTAATTCATCTGCTTGAACAAATTGGATATATCCTAATCGAAAAGCCATGATAGATGTAAATGCAAGCACTACACAAAGTAATCCTATCAAACGACGACTTACGATATTATCTTGTTTATTTTTTTGATCACGCTCTTGTTCCAAAGCGCCATAAAAACGTACTTTAGGTATTTTCTTTTTAAAATTTAATCTCATCTAGATACCTCCATATTACGAACTTATTATAGACTAATTTAGATATTAAGTAAATTAAAACCGATAATTACCATAAAATTTAGAATCCACCCATAATTGTTTATAATTTTATAATAAAACCGTACGAATTTTTTCATACGGTTAATATTTTAAAATTTTAATATTTATTTTTATTCATCATCAACAGAAAGAATCGCCATAAAAGCTTCTTGTGGTATTTCTACTGAACCAACTGCTTTCATTCGTTTTTTACCTTCTTTTTGTTTTTCTAATAATTTTTTCTTTCGTGAAACATCGCCACCATAACATTTTGCTAAAACATTTTTACGCATCGCCTTTATTGTTGTTCGAGCAATGATTTTCCCTTGTAAAGCTGCTTGAACAGGAACTTCAAACATCTGGCGTGGAATCAATTCTTTTAATTTTTCACAAATTATTTTTCCTCTACTATAAGCAAAATCTTTATGAACAATAGTTGAAAGAGCATCGACAACTTCACCATTTAATAAAATATCCATTTTTTGAAGCTTACTTGTACGATAACCGATTATTTCATAATCTAAAGAAGCATAACCTTTAGTACTAGATTTTAATTTATCAAAAAAGTCATAAACGATTTCTGATAAAGGAATTTCATAAATAATATTTTGGCGAGTATCATCAATATATTCAATATTTTGATATTCCCCACGTTTAGCCTGGCATAACTCCATAATTGCTCCAACAAACTCATTAGGTGTCATAATCGAAGCTTTTACATATGGCTCTTCAATATGATCTATTACTTGTGGTTCTGGCATTTTTGCTGGATTATCAACGATAACCTCAGTTTTATCTGTTAAATAACAATGATAAATTACTGAAGGAGCAGTTGCTATTAAATCAAGATTAAACTCACGTTCTAATCTTTCTTGAATAACATCCATATGTAATAATCCTAAAAAACCGCATCTAAAACCAAAACCTAACGCTTGTGATGTTTCTGGTTCAAACATTAATGATGAATCACTTAATTTCATCTTTTCTAAAGCTTCTCTTAAATCTTTATACTTTGCATTATCAATTGGATATAATCCACAATAAACCATTGGATTTAATTGACGATAACCAGGTAATTGGGTAAATGATTCATTTTCTAAAGTAGTTACTGTATCACCCACATGAATATCCTGAATTGACTTAATCGATGCAGCAAACCAGCCTACTTCACCAGTAACCAATTCATCTTTCTTAACTTCACGAGGTGTCCGTACCCCTAATTCTGTTACTTCATAAGTAGCACCAGTAGCCATGAATCTAACCGTATCGCCTACTTTTATTTTTCCTTCTTTAATTCTTACAAAAACAATTACTCCGCGATAACTATCATAATAAGAATCAAAAATTAAAGCTTGTGTTGGATTATCGATACTACCTCCTGGAGCCGGGAACTCATGAACGATTTTTTCTAAAACTTCTTCAACATTCAAACCACTTTTAGCAGAAATCAAAGGGGCATGATCAGCTGGTAAACCGATAACATCCTCAATTTCTTTTATTGCCCGTTCAGGATTTGCACTAGGTAAATCAATTTTATTTATTACTGGTAAAATTTCCAGATTACTATCTAAAGCCAAATAAACATTTGCCAATGTCTGCGCTTCAACACCTTGAACAGCATCGACAACTAAAACAGCACCTTCACAGGCAGCAAGCGATCTTGATACCTCATAAGTAAAATCTACGTGACCGGGAGTGTCGATCAAATGTAACAAATATGTTTGGCCGTCTTTTGCAGTATAATTTAACTGTACTGCATTTAACTTAATTGTAATTCCTCTTTCACGTTCTAAATCCATACTATCAAGTAATTGTGCTTTCATTTCACGATCAGCCACAGCACCTGTGATTTGTAAAATTCGATCAGCTAAAGTACTCTTACCATGATCAATATGGGCAATGATTGAGAAATTTCTAATTTTACTTTGGTCAATAGCCATTTAATCACCCACTTTCGTTTAGTAATTATAGCAAAAATATATACCAAAGACAATCAGTATTTCTTACTAGTATTTAAAATATTTATCAAGTAAAGAAACTCTTTCAGCCACTACTTCAATCGTTGTAATTTGCTTTGAATCACCACATTCCAAATTTCGAGAGTGAAGCCGTCCTTTAATAGCTATCATACTACCTGGTTTAGCACAATCAATAATCATTTCTGCAATACCACGCCATAAAGAAACAACGATATAGTCACTTTCAAAGATACCTAATCCATTTTTATATCCCTTTTCAATTTGGATTGTCGCATTAGCAACTTTTACACCTCCTAAAGTCGTCTGCATTACTGGAATATCTACTAATTTTCCCACTAAAGCAACTGTATTCAACATCTAAACATACCTCCTTCATCACACGATTATAAGCGAGGGAAAATAGTATTTCAACACCCCTAAAATCACCACATTATCACATATTATAAAAATGTAGCATATTTGAAACATTTGAAACCGAATATGTCAAAATAACGACCAGAAATGTCATAATAGTCCTATTTGGTCTTTATAAATTTGGCTAAAAATATTTAAAAAAAATCACCATAACGGTGATTTTTTTTCATCTTCAACAACAACATAAGCAATAGCATAATCTTGATCATGGGAAATTGAGATAAATGTATTAGGAAAATTAATAAAGGGTTTTCCAGCTTCATCATTTAAAATCTCAATATCATGAAATGATACCATCTGATGTTCGATACCATAAGCTTTAAAAAAAGCTTCTTTACCGGCAAAACGCCCTGCTAAGTACTCACATTTATGTTTATCATTTTTTTTATTTAGAAAAACAGCTAATTCGTTTTTAGTTAAAATTCTACTTACTAGTTTTTCATCATTAATATTCAATCGTTTTAAATTTACGATATCACAGCCAATTCCAATAACCATGTTTAATCCTTAAATTTCTTTTCATATAGACTCATCAATTCATCCAATGACATATTATCGTCAATTTCATCAATTAATGAATCTTTATCATTACTATCATTAGATTCAAAATTTAATTTAAATTCACCAGTACGTTCTTCAATTATTTTTAACTGATCTTGTTCTTCTTCAATAATTTTAGCAATATTTCTTAAGTTATCTTCAACAGTAGGTAGTTTTTCAATTTGTTCCACTTTTTCTTCAATAACTTCTTCATCTTTAGTTTCATTAATTGAAGTCAATGTTGCTTGTGATTCGATTGGTTTTTTCTCTTCATAATCACCAAAGAAAGGACTAATAACTGGAACTAACTGATCAGTCTTTTTTCTTTTCGATGGTTTAGCAGTTACTGTTTTAGATGGTTTTTTTTCAATATCTTTTTTAGTCAAACCATTCATTGGTGAAATTACTTCACTCATTTGATAAACCATTTTAGGCTTTTCTTCAACAGTTGCTTTCTTTTCTACTGGTTTTGCTTTTTCTTTTGGTTTAGCTTTAGGAATTACTTCATCCTCTTGATTTTCATCTCTTTGAAATTCCTCATCATAAATTAATGGAGAACTGAATTTTTCTTTACGTCTTTGTTCAACAACAGGATCAACTTCGAAAATATCGTCATCTTCTTCATGTTTTTTAAACAAACCTCTAAACATTAAGAATTCCTCCTTTCAATTAAAAAAACGAATCTCCTACTTGATATTTATCTTCATCAAGAACTAAAATACCACGAACTTGTGGGGCATTTGGTAAATTCAATTCACGAGCTGAACAAAGCATTCCATATGAATCTACCTTTCTTAGCTTTGAAGGTTTAATGATCATACCACTTGGCATAATAGCACCAATTGTTGCCACAACAACTAATTGATTTAGTGCTACATTTGGTGCACCACAAACAATTTGTTTAGTTTCATTTTTCAAATCAACCTGGCAAATATGTAAATGGTCAGAATCAGGATGATCTTCAATTTCAACTACTTTTCCAACGATAAATTTCGGATTACGATCAATAGTAACTGTTTGTAGATCGTATTTGCTTAAAATCTGATTAAATTTTTCAATTTGATCATCACTAAACTCTACTAAACCATCGTTTATTTTTCCTAAATGGCTACTTGCATTTAATAAATTGTAACCAATAATATTATTTTTTTGATCTTTTAAAACTACAAGATCATCATGTTTATCATACGAAAAAGTCTTTCCCTCACCTAATCTAGCTAATAAAATATCGCCTACATGTTCTAAATTATAAAATCCATGAAATAACATTTCTACACCTCTTATTTTAAACTATCAATAAATGCTTGTATTTCTTCTTTTGTTTTACGTAATTTACTTACAAAACGACCAATTTCTTGTTGATCATTATATCCAATAAATGATGGAATCCCTAAAATATCTAAATCTTTACACAAGTCAATCAAATTATCACGATTAACTACATAAAACTTAAATTCTGGATTATTATCAACAATTTCACCCATATATGGTTTTATAAACATACAATCAGGGCACCAATCAGCCGTAAACATAAAAATTGTTTTACCAACCCGTACTTTATCAAACTCTTCAATAGTTTTTATTTCTATTAATTTATCCATCTTCTCGATACCTAGCTACCAATTTATAAATTGGTCCTTTCTCACAAAATTTTTTTTCATATTCAGTCATAATATTAGTTTCATTTTCAGGACTATTATGTAAATCTAAGCTTACATATAATAAATCCATTGGATATTGATTTAAAGAAACTAATGAATATTCAAAAAGACCACGATTATCAGTTTTAAACTCAATTTCTCCTTTTGAAACTAATATATCCTGATACACTGAAAGAAATTGTTTCGATGTTAATCTTCTTTTAGCATGTCTATTTTTAGGCCAAGGATCACTGAAATTTAAAAATATATGATCAACTTCACCATTAGCAAAAATATTTTTTAATTCAATTGCATCATAATGAATTAATTTCATATTACTTACTTTAGTTTCCTGTTTATTCACCTTGTTGATTGCAGCAGCAAGAACACTAGGGAACTTTTCAATACCTATAAAATTAATATCAGGATAACGACAAGCATTTTGATAAATAAAATCTCCTTTTCCCATCCCAATTTCGATATAGATCGGATTATCATTACCAAATACCTCGTGCCATTTATTTTTACATTTTTCTGGTTCTATGATTACAAAAGAATCATTTTCTTTCATAATATCATAAGCTTTTGGATTATTTCTTAAACGCATTACAACTCCCCTTTACATATAAAGTAATTCTATCATAAATCATTCATCAAGTCGACTAATTCCATAGGAGATAATTCTCTAAAATCCCCCAATTCCAATGTTCGATCCAATTGTAAATTTTTTATTGAAAGTCTTTTTAAATAGATGACCTTTTTATTACATGCAGCCACCATCTTTTTTATTTGATGAAATTTACCTTCAAATATTTCTATTTTTACATTACATCCTGTTTCAGTTTCTTCTAAAATTTCTAAATTAGCTTCTTTACAGCGATATCCAGTATCTAAAACAATTCCCTGTTTAAATGCTGCAACATCCTCCTGGTTCATTTTACCTTCAATTGAAGCAAAATATACCTTAGAATGATGTCTGCTAGGTGCTAATAATCGATGGGCAAAATCACCATCATTTGTTATTAACAAAAGCCCCTCAGTATCTAAATCTAAACGTCCAACTGGAAACAAATCATAGTTTTCATAACCAAAAATTAAATCTAAAACAGTTGGATGCAAATTATCTTTAGTCGCACAAACATAACCTTGTGGTTTATTCAGCATCAAATATACATAAGGACGATATTCGATTACTTCACCATCAAAAATAATTTCATCTTGCTGGTAATCTACTTTATAATCATCATTTTTTATAATTTTACCATTTACAGTAACAAAACCTTTACGAATATAATTTTTGACCTCTTTTCGAGAACCAATTCCATAACTTGCTAATAATTTATCAAGCCGCATTTCCATATAACATTATATACCTTTCTACTTTTTTAGTATCATTTTCACTTAAATAATATGTTAAATAAACATATACGTTAAATTCTGATTTATTAGTAATTCCCGATAAATTTACTCCTTTATAAATTCCTTTTTCCTTATCAATTACATTAGGTACTAAAGAAAAATTATTTTCCTCTAATACCCCAAGGGTTGGTAAACTACTATTTTCATCATTTTCAACTTTTGCTATTGCTTGTAAATAATACATATTTACATTAGGACTGTCAATAATAACATCATAACGATATTCATTTTGATCAGTTTCGTTAACAACTAATCTAATTGAAAAATCAGTAATTTCAGTTTCAAAATCTTTAGCTTCATTTAACTTTTCTTCATATTTTTGATATTGTTTATAATATTTATTATCTATTTCAACTTCCTTATTTTCATTGCTGCAGCCTGTTAAAATCAATAAACTCATAATAACTAATAATATTTTTTTCATGCAATCACCGTTATCATTATATCATGAATTTTGTATCAATAGTAAATCTTTTAAAGTTTTATAAAAAAATAGGAACTTGACGTTCCTATCTACATTTAAATGTTTTACAAGCAGTTTCTTGTACCTCTCTTGCTTCATTACAATGACAATTGCATACAACGATTTCTTTAGCATTACAACTACAATTATCATTATAAACACAACTATCAACCTGACAACTTACACCTCGTGCCATGAAATCACCTCCATAGATAGTTTTACCGTTTTATTTTAAAACTATACAAATTATTAAACAAAAAAGGCTATCTTTAAATAGCCTTAAAAACTAACTATCCTCATATACAATCAAACAGCTAAAACTATATTCTAACTCATTTGAAAATGTCATTGCCACTTGATAATGCATTGATAATATAATTGGTTTTTTTTCGTTTAGAAAATCATTGATCTCATCTTCTAAATCTAATTCATGTGTCTTTTCAATTATTTTTACCTTCATGTAAAAATAATATTACATAACATTTAAAATAAATGTCATTATTGGTTGATTTCAACTTTAAAAGTACATTCAAATTCATGATTTGGTTCTAATGATACAATGCCTTCTTTATCTTTAAATTCACCATCAAAATCAACATAATCACTATGACCAACCCATGGTTCAATTGCAATTAAACCACCAACATGTTTAGCAGCCCATAATCCTAAATGATTAAATCCTTGCATATGAAATACTATTGATTTATTATGATTCAAAGATTTTAATGATACTGACTCTGATTTAAAATCTTTAAAAACAATAGCATCATTACTAAATAATTGTTGACGGACAAAAAATCTTCTTTCATTTTCAAAAAATGGAATAGTTGTACGTGACATTCCTTTTCTAGCAACATCAATTACTTTTTGTGATAAAGTTTCGTTTTCACTAAATTCTAAATAATAATCATTACTTGATTCATCATCCATAAATGGACAAGCAAATGCTGGATGTCCTCCAATTTGGAAATAAATTATTTTATCATCAATATTAGTAACTTTACAATTGCATACTAATACATTTTTTTCCAATTTATAAGTAACATCTAATTTAAATAAATAAGGATATTGTTTAGCAATTTCTTCATTTGAAGTTAATGTAAATACAACTTCTTCATCACTAATTTGATTAGCAACATATTCATTATGACGTGAAAAACCATGTTGCGTCATTGAATATACTTTACCATCAATACGGCATTCATTATTTTTTAAAGCACCTACTATTGGAAATAAAATCGGAGCACTATTTGCCCATTGAATAGGGTCACGACGCCACATATAGTTAATATGATCTTCTTGACCGACAATTTTAATAATTTCCGCACCTTTATTTGCTAGTGTAACTTCTAAATAATTATTTTTTAAAACAACCATACTAACCTCCTATTTTTATTTTGCCATCAACCATAGCAAAATCAACTCGAATATCATCATCAAACATAATGATATCGGCAGTTTTATTAACAGCAATTTCACCTAAATCAATTAAATTTAAGTTTTTTGCTGGATTATAACTAGCTAGATTAACAGCTTCATAAATAGTTAAATCTAAATTTTTATAAGCATTTTTAACTGCATCATTTAAAGCTAAAATACTACCTGCTAATGTCCCATCTTTTAATCTAGCTGCATTATCTTTAACATATACAGGCTGATTTCCTAATTTATATTGACCATCAGGTAATCCAGAAGCTTCAATTGAATCGGTAATCAACATTACTTTGTCTAAACCTTTTGCTTTTAATAATACTTTTGCAGCTGGGAAACTAACATGAATTCCATCTAAGATCAATTCAGCATATACTTGATCATGACTCATTATTGCTCCAACTACACCTGGATTACGATGTGTTAATGGTGTCATTGCATTATAAGTATGTGTACCAGAAGTAGCGCCAGCATTAATACCAGCTACTGCTTGGTCGTAAGTTGCATCAGTATGACCAATACTAACAGTTACTCCTTCTTTAACTAAATATTCAATTAGAGGTATGCACCCTTCTCTTTCAGGAGCTAAACTTAATTTTTTTACTGCCCAGTCATATTCACCAGTTAAAGCATGATAATTTTCAACAGTAGGTTCAATCATAAATTCTTCTGGTTGAGCTCCTTTATATTTTTTATTGAAAAAAGGCCCTTCCATATGTACTCCTAAAATTTTGCTACCATCTACTTTATCAATATTTTCAGCAACATTTTTAATTGCAGCATAAGTATCTTCAACCGACATTGTCATTGTTGTTGGCAAAATACTAGTAACTCCTGTTTTAATAGAAGCTGTCGTAATTGTATTAATATCATCAAAAGTAGGATACATAGTATCACTACCACCACGACCATGACTATGAACATCAATAAATCCTGGTGAAACATAACGTCCTTTAGCATCAATTACTGTTTCATCTTCAGGCTGACGTTTAGAAATTTCTGTTATTTTACTTCCACTAACAAAAACATTTGCATCAATTACTTGATCTTTTAAAATAACTTTCCCGTTTAAAATACAATATTTCATTATTATAATCCTCCTACATATAAAATATTATACCACAAAAACATCAAGATGAAACAACTATGATAATAAAGAAAAAAGGAATAGCAAAAATGCTATTCCGATTTATCCTGGTGATTTAAATCATTAATAATTTTTTCAATTCTATTTCCATATTCTAAAGATGTATCTAGAACAAATTTTAATTCTGGTACTTTTCTAATTGTTAGTCTTTTTGCAAGCAAAGAACGAATAAATCCCTTAGAACGTTCTAAAGCTTCCATTTTCTTATCATAATTAGTATCATCTTTTCCTAAAAAAGTAACATAAACTTTTGCAATAGACAAATCTTTAGTAGTTTCAACAGCTGTAATAGTACAAAATCCAATTTTTGAATTTTTTACTTCGAACTGAAGGATCTGTGATAACTCACGTTGAATTATCCCATTCATCTTATCTTTTTTTAAGACCATTAAATATCACCTACTTATTTTCTACTTCTTCCATAATATATCCTTCAACGATATCTCCTTCTTTGATATCATTGTAGTTTTCAATGCTTAATCCACATTCAAAACCTGATTGAACTTCTTTAACATCGTCTTGGAAACGTTTTAATGATGCTAATTTACCTTCATAAACAACAACACCATCACGAATTAAACGAACACCACAATTACGACGAATATAACCATCTGTTACATAACATCCAGCGATATTACCAATTTTAGAAATTCTAATTACCTGTCTAATTTCAGCTTGTCCAGTAATAACTTCTTGTACTTCAGGGGCAAGCATACCTTTCATTGCGGTTTCAATTTCTTCAACCATTTTATAAATAATGTTATGAAGTCTAATTTCAATACCTTCTTCTTCGGCTTTTTGTCGAACTTTTGCATTAGGACGAACATTGAAACCATAAATAATAGCATTAGATGCTGACGCTAATAAAACATCAGATTCTGAAATTCCACCAGCAGTTGAACGGATAACGTTTACTCTAACCCCTTCAACATCAATTTTTTCTAGTGAAGCTTTAACCGCTTCAGCAGTACCTTGAACGTCAGCTTTAACAATAATATTTAAATCGATAATTTCTCCTTCTTTAATTTGTGAGAATAAATCATCAAGTGATAAAGCTGCTCCAGTACTACGTTCTTTATCCTGTTTAGCACGTAAACGCGCTTCACCAACACTACGAGCTTGTTTTTCACTTTCAAAAACCATGAATTTATCACCAGCAACAGGAACATCATTTAATCCAGTAATTTCTACTGGAGTAGCTGGTAAAGCTTCTTTAATGATTTTACCACGATCATCTAACATTTGACGAACACGTCCATAACAAGTTCCAACAACAATTGGATCTCCAGCCCGTAAAGTACCATTAGAAACCAATAATGTTGCAACCGGTCCACGGCCTTTATCTAGTTTTCCCTCAACAACACTACCATATGCATAACGATTTGGATTAGCTTTTAAATCAGCTAATTCAGCTACAACTGTTAATGTTTCTAATAACTCATCAATACCGATTCCTTTTTTAGCAGAAATTTCGCAATAAACTGTATCTCCACCCCATTCTTCAGGTAAAAGACCTTGTTCAGCCATTTCTCCTTTAATTCTTTCTGGATCAGCACCTTCTTTATCAATTTTGTTGATTGCAACAACAATCGGTACATTTGCTGCCTTAGCATGGTCAATTGCTTCTTTAGTTTGTGGCATAACACCATCATCAGCAGCTACAACAATAATTACAATATCAGTAACTTGAGCTCCACGAGCACGCATTGCTGTAAACGCTTCGTGCCCTGGTGTATCTAAGAAGGTAACTTTTTTACCATTTACATCAACTTGATAAGCCCCAATATGTTGGGTAATACCACCAAATTCACCTTCAACAATTGCAGATTTTCTAATTGTATCTAGTAAAGTTGTTTTCCCATGGTCAACATGTCCCATAATAGTTACTACAGGACATCTTGGCACTAAATCTTTTTCATCATCTTGAACTTCTAATTCTTCAAAATTTACTTCACTTACTTCAACATGTTTTTCAGTATCAAAGCCATATTCTAAACAAATCAATTCGACTTGTTCATCTGTTAAAGAAGAGTTAATAGTAACCATCATTCCAAGTAAAAATAAAACTTTAATTACATTTGCAGGGGTTTGTCCAATTTTTTCTGCTAATTCACCAACTGTGATACCTTCTTCATAAACGATAACACCATCTTTTACTTCTTTTTCATCTTTTTTAGTTGGAAAATTTGATTGTAATTGTTTCTTTTTTGGCGCACCCTTTTTATTTTTATTGTGTTTATTATGTTTTGCCATACATTCACCCTCCTATCTTTTCTTTAAATAATTTTGCAAATCCAGCATCCTGAATCCCAACAGCAACACGATTGTACTTACCAATGACTCTAGATAATTCTTGAATATTACTAGTAATAATATATTCCACATTATAACTAGTACATTTATCAACTAGCTTCTTTTTAGTATTAGCACTAGCATCTGTTGCAATAATTACTAAATGAACACGATTATTTCTAACCATCGTTATCAGCATTTCACCGGTAACAATTTTACGAGCTCTTGAAGCCAAACCTAAAATATTTAAAGCATTATTCATCGGCATATTTTTCCAATTCACTAAAAATTTCTTCAGGTATTTCTACTTGCAAAGCTCGAGCAAGTAGTTTTTTTTGTTTGGCTTTTTCAAAAGCAGCATGACTACGTTTTAAATAAGCACCACGACCATTCATTTTTCCAGTTGGATCTACAAATACTTCCCCTTCTTTATTACGAACAACTCTAATTAATTGTTGTTTTGGTAATTGTTCACCTGTCGCTAAACATTTTCTTAATGGGATTTTACGCATTCTACCACTCCTTATTTATCATCATAGTACTTATCGTATTCATCATAATCAATTTCTTCATCATACTTGCTGTATTCATCATCGTAGTCATCAAAATCATCATAATCATCATCATATGAATCAGTTACGACTTCATTTGTAGTTTCTTGAGGCTCAACGATTTCTTCTTCATGTGATTCTTCCATCATTTCTTGAGCAAATTCTTTTTCGAAATCATCATCTACTAAAGTTTCAGGTTCAGCTACTGTTTCAGGAAGATCAATTAAACCTAATTCTTTCGCTTCGCTAAGTGACTTAATATCAATTTTCCATCCTGTTAGTCTAACTGCTAAGCGAGCATTTTGACCACGTTTACCAATTGCCAATGAAAGCTGATCATCAGGTACAATTACTAAAGCACTATGTTTTTCTTCATCGATAGACACATGTTTAACTTCAGAAGGACTTAGTGCATTAGAGATAAAAACAACAGGATCGCTATTCCATAAAATAATATCGATCATTTCACCATTTAATTCATCGACAACATTTTTAACACGACTTCCTTTAGGACCTACACATGAACCAATTGGATCAATGTTTTCATTGCTTGTATATACAGCCATTTTACTTCTTTCACCAGGTTCCCTAGAAACAGCTTTAATTTCTACAGTTCCATCATAAACTTCAGGAACTTCAAGTTCAAATAGTCTTTTAACAAAGTTTGGTTCAGTACGACTTACAACTATTTGAGTACCTTTAGTTCCACGGTCAACATCACTTACATATACTTTTAAATGTTGTCCTTCTACTAATTTTTCACCAGGAATTTGTTTATTTCCAGCTAAAAAAGCACCAGTTTTTCCAATATTAATAATTGCGAAATTTGGTTCGACACGATCAACAATTCCTGTGATGATATCGTCTTTTTTATCTGCAAATTCATTATATAATGTTTCTTTTTCTGTTTCACGAATTCTTTGTCTAAATAATTGTTTTGTTTGAATTGCTGCTAAACGACCAATATGTTCAACATCAGCTTCAGTTTCTACTACATCTCCAATTTGATATTTAGGATTAATAGCTTGTGCTTCTTCTAATGATAATTCAATATCTTCATCTTCTAAATCATCAACAACAGTTCTTAATTCAAACAATCTAAATTTACCTGTTTTTTCATTAATTTCTACACGGACATTTGCATCAGAACTTAAATAATTCTTTTTATATGCTTTTGCAATTGATTCTTTAAGCATATCTAAAAAGACTTCTTTTTCAATTCCTTTTTCTTCAATTAATAAATTTAATGCATCCATGAATTTTTTTCCTGCCACTTTTTATTTCCTCCTAAAATTTAACAGCCAGTCTTATAAATTTAATATTGCCATAGTCAATTTTAATACTCTTTTTAATATTCTTAACTAAATATTCAAATTCAATCGTTTTATCTTCAATTCCTTTAATGTAACCTTCTACTTCATCCATTCCTGCCGTTGGATTGTAGAATTTTGCATAGACATATTTACCTATAGCTCCTGTTACTTGTTCAAATGTTTTTAATGGTTTTTCAATTCCAGGTGAAGAAACTTCTAAATAATATTCACCTTTAATTGGATCTGTTTCATCTAATTTTTCACTAATTGCCTCACTAACAGCAACACAAGTATCCATGTCTAATGATCCTAAGTTTTTTTCGACAAAAATACGTAAATACCATTCACCATTTTCTTGAACATATTCCATATCATCTAAATAAACATCATGTTCTTGTAAAATCGGTTCAATTATTGTTTTAATCTCTTGTAAAAGTTCCATCATCTCACCTCTATTCAATAATAAAGAGTGGGTTGCCCCACTCCGCTCCGTTATGAAACTACAATTATAATAACACACTTTTTTTATCAATGCAATATTTAAAAAAGTGAAAGCTGGTTTCTTTCCTGCATACCATCAAAAACACCCATTTTTGATAATGTTTTAATATGCGAGTTGTTTAATTTAGTTCTTTTTACCACATCTTCTTTAGATAAAAACGGACCATTTTTTCTAGCTTCAACAACAGTTGAAGCAACAGCATCACCTAAAGCATCAATAGCACTAAACGGTGGAATCAATCCTTTTTCATCATTTGGATCAAGAATAAATTTGTTAGCCTGTGAATACTCTAAACTAATTGGACTAAAATGATAGCCACGTTCGATCATTTCTAATGCAATTTCAAAAACATCCCATAGACCTTCATCTTTATTTGAAGCACTGTGTTCCTGGCGTAATTGCATAATTTCATTACGACGAGCCATGATCGCATCTTTACCTTTAATTAAAGTCTCAATTTCAAAGAAATCACAACGAGTTGAAAAATAAACAGCATAATATTCTCGCGGATAATACACTTTCCACCAGGCAACACGAATTGCCGATAATACATAAGCAACAGCGTGGGCTTTAGGGAACATGTATTTAATTTTTTTACAAGAATCAATATACCATTGAGGAACATTATGTTTTTTCATTAACTCTTCATATTGTTTTTCTGGGAAAACAGCTGGTGACTTACCTTTACGAACACATTCCATGATATCAAAAGCATCTTTATTTGGTAATCCTTTTTCAATTAAATATACCATGATATCATCACGACATCCAATTACTTCTGAAAGAGTACATGTTCCTGATTTAATAAGAGTTTCTGCATTTCCTAAGTAAACATCAGTTCCATGAGATAGACCTGAAATAATTACCAAGTCATTAAATGTTTTTGGTTTAGTTTGATCAAGCATCCCACGAACAAAAGTAGTACCAAATTCCGGTAAGCCTAAGGCCCCATTTTTACAACCAATAAAATCCAAATTACATCCTAATGCTTCACTGCTTGTAAATAAACTCATGACCTTTTTATCATTAGTAGGAATTGATTTAGGATCAACTCTAGTTAAATCCTGAAGCATTCTAATTACAGTTGGATCAACATGACCTAAAATATCAAATTTTAAGACATT
The DNA here is from genome assembly GCF_002160495.1 of Erysipelatoclostridium sp. An173. GTDB lineage: Bacteria > Bacillota_I > Bacilli_A > Erysipelotrichales > Coprobacillaceae > Thomasclavelia > Thomasclavelia merdavium. The sequence continues at coordinate 74,598 of NZ_NFKR01000001.1, forward strand.
ATCATGAATAGCATGGAAGTCAAAGTGGGTTGTTCGCCAAGCTGCTGTTAAATCATCAGCTGGATATTGATAAGGTGTAAAATCAAAAACATCCATATCACCTGGAATTACAATTATCCCACCGGGATGTTGCCCCGTTGTTCTTTTAACACCACCGCAGCCAGCTGCTATTCGTTCTAATTCAGCTGATCGAATTGAATTTTCTTTACCCATCAACTCTGCATATCCCTTAGCATAACCATAAGCCGTTTTTTCAGCGACCGTAGAAATAGTTCCAGCTCTAAAGACATGATCTTCACCAAAAATTTCTTTAGTAAATGCATGAGCTTTAGCTTGATATTCACCTGAGAAGTTCAAATCAATATCCGGTACTTTATCAGCATTAAATCCTAAGAAAGTTTCAAAAGGAATATTATGACCTTCACCTTTCATGATTGCTCCACATTTTGGACAGGCTTTATCCTCTAAGTCGTAACCATCGCTGACAACACCTTCTTCTAAAAACTCACTATGACAGCAATTAGGACAAATATAATGAGGTGGTAAGGGATTAACCTCAGTAATTCCAGCCATCGTAGCTACAAACGAAGAACCTACAGACCCCCTCGATCCTACTAGATAGCCATCATCATTAGATTTTTTTACTAGTAAGTGAGAAATATAATAAATAACCCCGAATCCATGTTTAATAATATTACTTAATTCTTTTTCCAACCTTTTTTCAACTATTGATGGTAAAGGATTACCATACATTTGATGGGCTGTATCATAACAGATTTTCTTTAAATTATCATCAGCACCCGGAATTTTTGGTGTAAACAGTTTATCATGAACCGGTTTAATTTCTTCAACCATATCTGCAATTTTATTAGTATTAGTAACAACATATTCATAAACCTCATCTTGAGGTAGATATGGATAACATTCCATCATTTCATCTGTTGTTCTAAAATATTGACAAGGATTAGGCGCTTTTGGATCATGACGGTTACATAATGGATGAGCTCGATGTCCGATTCCAATCGTTGGATTAGAAATAAATACATCTCTAAATATCTTGTCTTTAGGATCCAAGAAATGCACGTCTCCAGTTGCAACAATTATTTTATTTAACTTTTTAGCACAATCAACTATTCGACAAAGCGATTTAATTAATTCATCTTTACTTTGTAATTTACCTCGATCAATTAAATGGTTATAATCATCAAGCGGTTGAATTTCGACATAGTCATAAAATTCCATTGCTTTTTGTAATTTATCATCAGATAGATTTAAAGCCGCTTCAAATACATCGCTATTATAACAGCTAGTACCAAACAATAAACCTTCACGGTAAAACTCTAAACGTTCTTTAGGAATTCTAGAACTTCCATGGAAATATACCGTATTTGATTCACTAACTAGTTTAAACATATTTTTTAACCCTTTTTTATTTAGAGCCAATGCTGTCATATGATATGGATAAACTATTTTATAAATATCATCACCTGTTAGTTCACATAAGTCTAATAAATTATATTTACCACCTTGCATTATCTGATGTAACATCATTGTAAATACATCAGCTAATACCTGCGCATCATAATCAGCACGGTGAGCAACTTCATCATCATAATTAACACGATATAAACGACATACATTTCCTAAACGATATGATTTTAATGGCTTTAAAATTGCTCTTGCTAAAGCTAAGGAATCAATTACAGGATTTTTTATTTCAGGCATATTATTACGACGCAAATTTTCATTTAAAAAACCAATATCAAAACTTGCATTATGAGCAACTAAAATACAGTCATCAAAAAAATCGATTATTTCTGGTAATACTTCAGTAATTGTTCTTTCATTTTTAACCATATCATTTGTAATATTAGTTAAATTGCTGATTCTTGAAGAAATAGTTTTTTCTGGATTGATAAATGTTTGCATCCGATCAATTACTTCACCGTTTTTTATTTTAACTGCACCAAATTCAGTTATTCCATCATGGATAACTGAAAGTCCTGTTGTTTCTAAGTCAAAAGAAACATAAGTAGCATGTTCAATAGAAGTATCAATAGGATTATAGACAATATTTAATACTGGATCGATCATATTAAATTCAATTCCATATATCATTTTTATACCTGCTTTCCCTGCTGCGATTTGCGCTTCAGGAAAAGATTGAACATTTTCGTGATCAGTAATAGCAATTGCTTGATGTCCCCATTTAGCAGCAGTTTGAACATACTGACTAATAGTGCTTATACCATCCATAGTTGACATTTTAGAATGAGTATGTAACTCTACCCTTTTTACTTCAGCTTTATCTTGTCTAGAAGCAGGCCCTTTAATTATTTCTAAGTCTCTAGCCATCATTACAGTTTCTTTAGAATAACTATCAAAACGAACTTCACCGCGAACTTTAACCCATATACCGCCTTTACCAACTAATTTTAATTCTTCTAAAGTATTTTTAGAGTTATTTTCAAATCTTTTAACAATAATTGAATCAGTATAATCAGTGACCCATAAACTTTGTATATGTTTTCCTGATTTAATTTTAATTAAATCAGTTTTAAAAACATAACCAGTAATAACAATATTATTTTCCATTGTCTGGTTAGTAATTTCTTCAATACGTAAAGAAATTGCATTATTTTTTTGTCTTGAATTGTTTCGATAATAATTATTATCCTGGCTAACTGGTTTTGTTTTAACCTCTTTAGGTTTTTCAATTACTGGTAATTCTGGATTTTCCATTTCAGCCTGAATATTTTTAAAAGTATTATTATTTTCATCAATAAAATATTCACAGTTTTTATTAATACCAATTCTAGAAAACATTTTTGTTATTTGACTATTTAATTGTTTTAATTGTTCTAATTGGATTTCATTACAAGTTTCAATTTTAATTTTATTTTCTACTTTAATACTATCGATTGTTAAAGTGGCACAAACAGGATATTCTTGTTTTAATTGTTCTAAAACATAACCAATGTATAATGATAATTGTTCTTGATCATAGTTATCATCTTGATAAGTAAGATGATAACTAACTGGATATGGAAAATGCTCTCTATTTGTAATTAATAGTTGAAATTCACTAAAAGGTAACATATGTTCAAATGATAAATAAAAAATATAACTATTATCTTTAGCGACGACAACTTTATCAATTTTCCCATTCTTTAATTCATCGGTACTTTGTTCAATTTTTAAATTTTTTAACAGTATTAAAAATCTATCTTCCATTTAATCACCCTTATTTTCTTTCATAGCAATCATTATAACATAATAAAATGGGAAAATTAATTCCCATTATCCTAATATTCGCGAAACATCATTAATTGTTACATATATTAATAAAGCAAAAACTAACGCTAAACCAGCTAACTGTAAAGCATAGCGCAATTTTAGCGGTAATTCACGACCTATCATTTTTTCAACCAAAGCAAAAATCACCTGGCAGCCATCAAGACCTGGAATCGGTAATAAGTTAAAAATACCAACGTTAGTTGAAATCAATGCTAAAAAGATCAATAACTGACTTATCGAACCGGTCGCCGTTATTTGAGCAGTAGTTGAATAAATACCAGCTGGCCCCGATAATTGTCCAATCGTATTAGCTGTATCAGTAAATAATTGTCCTAAAGTAGTAAAAATCAATAGTGATAATGTCTTAAACTGATCAAAAGCATAATTTACCGCTTCAAAAAAGCTAAGTTGTCTTGTTCCTGAAATGACTCCTAATATAAACATTCCACTTTCTTCACTATATTGGGCATTAACCTGTTTTGTTAATGTTTTTGAATCACGAACTAATTCAACCTCGACAGTTACAGTTTTATCATCAGATTCAATTTTTCCCATTACCTCACGAATATCGTCATAAGAACCAATAATATATTCTTCACCATCATAAGCAATTTTAGTAATACGGTCTCCCGCTTCAATTCCAGCCATCATCGCAGGACCATTATCACTAACCGAACCAATTACAGGTGTATTGTCTTGAACTTCAATGAATGAATATACCCCAATTAGTATTACAATTGATAAGATAAAATTCATAAAAACTCCTGCTAAAAAAACAACAACTTTTTTCCAGCAGCTGATTCCATTAATTGTTCTTTCAAAAGGGACATCCTTAAATTCTTCTATTTCATTATCAGCTTCACCAGCCATTGAAACAAAACCACCAATAGGTAAAGCTCGAATTTCATATTCAGTTTCCCCTATTTTTTTAGAAAATAATTTAGGCCCCATTCCAATAGAAAATTCACTGCAATAAACTCCAAAAGATTTAGCAGTTATAAAATGTCCAAACTCGTGAATTAAAACGACAATTCCTAAAATTAAAATAAATACAATTATATTTATTAATGTCTGCATTAATCTTCTCCTATCTCTTTTAAAACAAAATTTCTAGCCCAGCTATCAACCTCAACTAACTGTTCTAATGTAGGATCACTAATTACCTGATGTGCTTTTAAAGCTTTTTCAACAAGTTCTTCAATTTGTAAAAACTCAATTTTGTTATTTCTAAATAATTCGTTAGCCATTTCATTAGCACCATTTAAAACACATGGCATGCTCCCGCCTGTTCTTCCAGCCTTGTAAGCTAGCGCTAAAGCTTTAAAACGATCTAAGTCTGGCTTTTTAAAAGTCAATGAAGCTATTTTAGCTAAATCTAAACTTTCCCCATTAACCAAAACATCACGATCAGGGTATGTCAAAGCGTATTGAATTGGTAAACGCATATCAGGATTACCTAGTTGTCCAATTACTGAAGTATCAACAAATTCTACCATTGAATGAATAATACTTTCAGGATGAATTAAAACATCAATTTGATCATATGATACATCAAATAACCATTTAGCTTCAATAACCTCTAAACCTTTATTGAATAACGTAGCACTATCAATTGTAATTTTCGCTCCCATTGACCAATTAGGATGGTTTAATGCTTCTTCAACAGTAACACCAATTAATTCATCACGTGATTTATCACGGAAACTGCCACCACTAGCCGTTAAAATTATTCTTTTTATCTGTTGGTGCTTTTCACCATTTAAAGATTGAAAAATTGCTGAATGTTCGCTATCTACTGGTAATAAACGAACATTGTTTTCTTTAACCAGTTTAGTAATTATATGCCCAGCAACTACTAATGTTTCCTTATTTGCAAGAGCAATATCTTTTTTTGCTTTAATTGCTTCAATAGTTGGCACTAGTCCAGCAAAACCAACAATTGCATTTAAAACAATATCAATTTGTGGTAAAGTTGCTATTTTTATCAGACCTTCTTGACCATAAGTTACTTTTAAATCAGGATATTTTTCTTGTAAATATTGAGCATCCTTTTTTTGAACAACGCAAACATACTCAACATCGATCATTTCAAGAATTTCTTCTACCTGTTTAATATTATAGCCTGCGGACATAGCAACAATTTTAAATTTATCTAAGTGATTTTTTACTACATCAACAGTTTGCATTCCTATTGATCCCGTAACTCCTAAAACTGTAATATTTTTCATTTTATAACCTCACCATAACTAAAAAGAAACTAAAAACCACACAATTAAATACTATACTATCAATACGATCTAAAATTCCACCATGTCCTGGTAATAAATTAGAATAATCTTTTACTCCAAAATGACGCTTAACAGCACTAAAAACTAAGTCACCAATTTGTCCTGTAATCGTTAAAACAAAGAATGCTGGAATTAAAATCATATTACTATCTAGATAACCTAAATAACTTGCATATCCTACAGATAATAAGGTACCCAAAACAATGCCACCAATTGATCCTTCAATAGTTTTTTTAGGTGAAAGTCGTGGTATTAATTTATGTTTACCAAAAAGCACTCCCGTGAAATAAGCTCCTGTATCACTACCATACGTTGCAAGAGCTAATAAAATAACATATTGAAAACCATATTGATTACGAATTACTAACATTGCATGTAAGCCAGCTGCAATTAATACTCCCATAGTAAAAATATAACCAGTTCTTTCAATTGTTAATGTTTCATCAAATATAGTAGCTGCAAATAAAGCAACCATAAACACTAAAATTCCATACGATGCAATAAATAAATCATTTAAATCAAAAATAAATCCATATAAGAAAAACAATAAAACAATTACATATAAATATATTTTTATCCGTGGTCGAGTACAAATATGTAACATTTCATATACTGATAAAGCTAAAACAACTCCTATTAAAGCTTTAAAATAATATCCTCCTAAAACCACACAAGGAATTGCGATAATCATTAAAACTATCGCAGTAATAATTCTCTGCTTCATTATTTTAAACCTCCAAAACGGCGATCTCGATTTTGATATAACCAGATTGCTTTTTTCAATTCTTCTTCATTAAAATCAGGCCAATAAACATCAGTAAATACAAATTCAGCATAAGCTAATTGCCATAGTAAAAAATTAGACAATCTTTGCTCTCCACTTGTTCTGACCATTAAATCAACATCTGGTAAATCCTTAGTCATTAATTCATGATTAAAGATATTTTCATCAATATTATCAATTGATAATTCATCATTTTTTACCTTCTGTGCTATTTTTTTAGCTGCCCATACAATTTCATCTCTACCACCATAAATAAACGCAAAACACAAAATAAGGCCAGTATTATGACTTGTTTTTTCAATCGCCTTATTAATAATATCTTGGGTTTCTTGAGGGGCCATTTCTAAATGACCGATAGTAGTAATTTTGACATTGTTTTCCATCAATTCTTTCATATAAGACTCGAAAAAATCTTTTGGTAATTTAAATATATATTGCACTTCCTGATTAGGACGAGCAAAATTTTCAGTCGAAAAAGCATAGACAGTCATTGCTTTAACTCCTAATTTATTGCAGCTTAATGCAATATCTCTAATTGTTTTAGTTCCCTCATGATGACCATAAGTACGAGGCATCTTTCTTTGCTTAGCCCAGCGCCCATTTCCATCCATGATAAAAGCAATGTGTCCAGGAATATTATTCATATCAAGATCTTGATAATTTATTTCATTATTCTTCTTTTTAAAAAACATCTACTAATCCTCCTGTATGACTCGTCGAGATTATACCACAAAATGCGGGTAAAAAAAAGTCTAAGCTAAATCATGAATACAACCAAACAATCTTATATAATTGATTTTAAACTATATTATTATAAAAATTTAAAATACAAACAATACCAAAAACAAAATAAAAAGGACGCTAAGCGTCCTAATTTATTTATTATACAGTCATAATATCTTTTTCTTTGTTTTTAGCAATTTCATCAATTTCTTTAACAAATTTATCAGTTAATTTTTGAACTCTTTCTTGACCATCTTTTACTTCATCTTCACGAGCATCAGTCTTTTTTATTTCATCATTAGCATCACGACGAATGTTACGAATAGATACTTTTGCATGTTCTGCAAATTTCCATACATTTTTAGCAAACTCACGACGTCTTTCTTCTGTTAATGCTGGCACCATAATTCTAATTAATTCACCATCATTTTGTGGTGTTAATCCTAATCCAGCTTCATAAATAGCATGTTCAATATCTTTAATACTAGATCTATCATAAGGTTTGATTACTAATTGACGACCTTCAACAACAGAAATACCAGCAATTTGATTAACTGGTGTTGGTGAACCATAATAATCTACCATAACACGATCTAACATATTAGGGTTAGCACGTCCAGTTCTAATTGTTGATAAATCACGTTGAAAAGCTTCAATTGCTTTTTTCATTCTTTCACTTGCATCTTCTAAGATTAAATCTATCATTTTATTTTCCTCCTGAAATTGTTGTTCCAATAACTTCGCCATTACATGCTTTAGCGATATTACCTTCTTCTTGCATATTAAATACACATAAATCAATATTATTATCTTTACATAATGTAATTGCTGTTTGATCCATAATCTTTAAATCTTTTTGTAATACATCAAAATAAGAAATTGAATCAAAACGTTTTGCATTAGGATCAACTTTAGGATCAGCTGAATATACACCATCAACACCATTTTTAGCCATTAAAATTACATCAGCATTGATTTCGGCTGCTCTTAAAGCTGCAGTTGTATCTGTTGTAAAAAATGGGCTTCCAGTTCCCGCACCAAAAATTACAATTCGTCCTTTTTCCAAATGACGGATAGCACGGCGGCGAATATAAGGTTCTGCAACTTGACGCATTTCAATTGCTGATAATAATCTTGTTGGAACTCCAATTGTTTCTAATGCATTTTGAACCGCTAAACCATTCATTACTGTTGCAAGCATTCCCATATAATCTGCACTAGAGCGGTCCATTCCCATATCGGCACCAGTTTTACCACGCCATAGGTTACCACCACCACAAACAATTGCGATTTCAACACCTAGTTCTTTAGCATCTTTAATTTGACGAGCAATGTCAGCTACAGTATGTGCATTAATACCTGTTTTATCATCTCCTGCTAAAGCTTCTCCACTTAATTTCAATAATACCCGATTATACTTCATATTAGTCTCCTTGTTTTAAATTTATAAAAAGATTCATGCCCAATGAACATCTCATTATAATTTTATAATGATTCTTTTCTTAAAAAAATTTATCACATTTTCTAATAATAGTCAAGGTAGGCTTAAGTCATAAAAAAACACCATCTAATGATGGCGTTTTAGACTTTTTAAGCTTTCATTTGAGCAGCAACTTCTTCAGCGAAGTTTTCTTCTCTTTTTTGCATTCCTTCACCAACTTGGAATCTTACCATTTCAAGAACTTTACCTTCTCCTAAGTATTTACCTACAGTTTCATCAGGATTTTTAATAAATTCTTGATCAACTAAACACATTTCTTTTAAGTTTTTGTTTAATCTTCCTTGTACCATTTTTTCAACGATATTTTCTGGTTTAGGTTTAGCAGCTTGTTCATTTTCAGCTAAAGCTTGTGCTTTTAATACAGATAATTCATGATCTAAAACTTCTTGAGGAATAGCTGTTCTATCAATATATGTTGGATTTGAAGCAGCGACATGCATAGCTACATCACGAGCTTTTTCAGCTGTTGTATTAGCAACTTTTACAACTGAAGTCATTTTTCCACCCATGTGTGAATATGCACCGAATTCTTCATCAGCATTTTTAGTTAATACTTGGAATCTTCTTAAGCTAATTTTTTCTCCGATTTTTCCACTAGCTTCTGCAATTACAGTAGCTAAATCTTTTCCTTCAACATTAACTGCTAATGCAGCTTCTAAATCAGCAGGTTGATTATCAACAACAGCTTTTGCAATTGTGTTTACTAAAGCTTGGAATTCAGCGTTTTTAGCTACGAAATCTGTTTCAGAGTTTACTTCGACGATAGCAGCTACATCACCTTCTACAACAAATGCAGTTAATCCTTCAGCAGCAATACGATCTGCTTTTTTAGCAGCTTTAGCAATACCTTTTTCTCTTAGCCAGTCAAATGATTTTTCGATGTCACCATCACAAGCTTCAAGAGCTTTTTTACAATCCATCATTCCAGCACCAGTTTTTTCACGTAATTCTTTTACTAAACTTGCAGTAATTTTCATTTCTTTTCTCCTCTTTATGTATTTTTTATTTAAAAAAGGGAAAGACTAGCTTTCCCTATATTTTAATTATTCTTGAGTTCCAGCTGTTTCTTCTTTATTAGTTGTTTTTGGAGCGTTATTTCTCTTAGGATTAGGTTTTCCACCTTTATTTCTAGGAGTTCTTCTTTGATTATTTTCAACAGAAGTAATAGCATCATTCATAGATACTTCTTTATCATCTTCATCTTTAACATATGCAACAGTTAAAGGTTCATTTTTAGCTTCACAAATTGCATCAGCCATTGCAGCAACAATTAATTTTACTGCTCTGATTGCATCATCATTAGCTGGGATAACATAATCTACTTCATCAGGATCACAGTTTGTATCAACGATACCAAATACTGGAATACCTAAAATTCTAGCTTCAGCTACTGCGTTGTGTTCAGCTTTTGGATCAACAACAAAGATAGCGTTTGGTAATCTTCTCATTTCTTTGATTCCACCTAAGTTCTTTTCTAACTTAGCAGCTTCTTTTTTAAGTAAGATTACTTCTTTTTTAGGTAATAAATCGAAAGTACCATCTGCTTCCATTTTTTCTAATTCAACTAATCTTCTAATTCTTTTTTGGATAGTTTTGAAGTTTGTTAAAGTACCACCTAACCAACGAGCGTTAACATAGTAGCTTCCAGAACGGATTGCTTCTTCTTTAACTGCTTCTTGAGCTTGTTTTTTAGTACCAACAAATAAAACTTTTCCACCTTTAGCAACGATTTCGTTCATTGCTTTGTAAGCTTCATCGATTTTTTTAGATGTTTTTTGTAAATCGATAATATAAATTCCATTTCTTGATGTAAAAATGTATGGAGCCATTTTAGGATTCCATCTTTTTGTTTGATGTCCGAAATGAACACCTACTTCTAATAATTTTTTCATTGAAATTACTGACATGTAACTTCGTCCTCCTTTTTGTTTTTTCCTCCATTATTTCGAACATTTATCACCTTTTGGCACTAGATAAATGAATCCATAATGTGTGTATTTTTCATACGTGTGATATTTTAACATAAAAATTTAGATGATACAAGCATATTTTTACTAAAATTTATCGCATTTATTCAATATTTCTAGGATGAGTTTCTTGGTATACTTGTTTTAGATGTTCCTTTGATATATGCGTATAAATTTGCGTTGTAGATAAATTTTCATGCCCTAACAATTCTTGAACCGTTCTAATATCCGCCCCAGCATTTAATAAATGGGTTGCAAAAGAATGACGGATCGTATGAGGATGAATTTTTTTTGTGGGATCATATTGTTTCATCAATCGATCAACAATGTTTTCTACCCCACGATTAGTTAAGGGATTGCCAAATTTATTTACAAATACAAAATTATGTCCCTCATTTTTAGCCATTAGGTTCACTCTTGCTTCACTTAGATACTTAATTAACCAATCTCGCGTATACTCATTAAAAGGAACATAGCGATCTTTGCCACCTTTTCCATGGATCAACAATAACATTTGACCTAAATCAAGATTAGATAATTGTAAATTAACAACCTCAAAGCATCTTAATCCTGAAGCATACATCAGCTCTAACATTGCTTTATTCCTAATTCCTAAATCATTTTTAGTATCGATACTATCTAAAAATCCCATCATTTCTTCTACAAACAGAAAATCAGGATTTCTTTTAGCTGTTTTTTGTGATTCAATTAATAAAAACGGATTATCATCAACTAATTCTTCTTTTAGTAAATAATTATAAAAACTTCTTAGGGCACTTAATTTATGATTTATAGAAGATTTAGCTAAATTTTTATCATATAATTTTGTTAAATAACCCCGTAAAAGTTGATAACTAACTTCTTGATAACTATCTATTAACTCTGATTTTAAATAGTTTTTAAAATGCTCGATTTCTCGATGATATGACTCGATTGTCTTATCAGAATAATGTCGTTGATATTGTAAAAAATCTAAAAACTGGCTAGCATATCTATCCAAGTCCGTTTTCATCAATAAACTTCTCCATCGTTGCAATCGCCCTATTAGCATAGGCTTCTTTTCTTTGCTTTTTCTTAACCTTTGTTTCAAGTTCTGGTAAGATTCCAAAATTAGCTTTCATTGGCTGGAAATCTTCTTCGCTTGCATTAGTAATATAATTTACTAGCGCTCCCATAACTGTTTCTTGCGGAAATTTCAAAGGATTTTTACCTTCTAACAATCTAGCCATATTTATTCCAGCTACCATTCCACTTTGAGCCGATTCAACATATCCCTCTACTCCGGTAATTTGTCCAGCCATAAAAACTTCCATTGATTCTTTTAATTGATATGTATTTAATAAATGTCGTGGTGAACAAATATAACTATTACGATGCATTACACCATAGCGAACAAACTGGGCATTTTCTAAACCAGGGATCATTTGAATAATTCTTTTTTGCTCTGGCCAAGTTAAATGAGTTTGGAAACCAACGATATTATACAAACTTGCTTGAACATTATCTTGACGAAGTTGAACAACTGCATAAGGTCTTTTTCCATCTGGGGTATTTAATCCGACTGGTTTCATTGGTCCAAATAAAAGTGTTTGTTTACCGCGACGAGCCATTTCTTCAAAAGGCATACACCCTTCAAAAAATTTTTCTTCAAATTCTTTAGGTTTAACAACCTGAGCATTGATTAAATTATCATAAAAAGCATTAAATTGTTCCTCATTCATTGGACAATTAATATATTCATTATCCCCTTTATCATATCGCGATTTATAATAAGCAATATCAAAATTAATACTTTCTTTAGTTATGATCGGTGCTGCGGCATCAAAAAAATAAAAGTATTCTTCACCAAGTTTTTCTTTTATCGCTAAAGCTAAAGCATCACTTGTCAAAGGACCAGAAGCAATAATAGTTGGACCCTCAGGAATAGATTTAACTTCCTCATGAATCACCTCAATTAATGGATGATTTGAAATATATTCAGTAATTGCTTTAGAAAAATTCTCACGATCAACCGCCAACGCACCACCAGCTGGAACCTGATGCTCTCTAGCATATTTAATAACAATACTATCAAGCATTTCCATTTCCTTTTTTAAAACACCAACAGCATTATTTAATCCATCAGCGCGAAGCGAATTAGAGCAAACTAATTCTGCAAAATTCCCGCTATGATGAGCAGGAGTCATTTGATTAGGTCGCATTTCATACAAACGAACCTGATATCCTCTTTTTACTAACTGATGACAAGCCTCTACACCTGCAAGACCTGCTCCAATTACATTTACAACTTTTTCCATTCTATCACCTTTATTTATTCTATCATTTCTTAAACGAAAACAAAAGCAGAACCGAAGTTCTACTTTATAATCGTCTTACACTTAGGATAATTTGAACATGCTTTAAATTCACCCCAGCGTCCTTGTTTAATTACAACTGGTGAACCACAGTTAGGACATACTTCATCTGTCATAACCGGTTCTTTCTTCTTGGAATTTTTGATATATTTACAATCTGGATAATTTGAACATGCTTCAAATCTACCAAAACGGCCATTTTTAAAAACCATCTTACCACCACATTTTGGACATGTTTCTCCAGTATATTCTAATTTAACTGGATCTTTCTTTATATATTTACATTCCGGATAGTTTTCACAAGCCACAAATGTACCATAACGTCCTTTACGCTCTACTAGATCATGACCACACTCTGGACATTTTTCACCAGTTTTCTTAGGAGCAATGACTTCCATTTTATCATATGCTTCATCCAATAATGGCTGGAATTTATCTAAGAAAGTTCTTAGGGCGTGAGCGTATTCATCATTTCCTTCTGCAATATCATCTAGCTCGTGTTCCATTTTAGCAGTATATTCAACATTGATAATATCATTAAAATACTGTGTCAAACGATCACTTGTTAAGATTCCTGTTTCAGTTGGTTTAAATGCTTTATCAACCAATTCAACATATCCACGAGTTTGAATAGTATCTATGATCAAAGCATAAGTACTAGGACGTCCAATTCCTAATTCTTCCATTTCTCTAATCAATCTTGCTTCACTATATCTTGCAGGTGGTTTAGTAAAATGTTGTGTCTTTTCAACTTTTTTACTTTCCAGCATTTCTTTTTCATTTAGTTCTGGCAAAATTTCATTTGTTTGTTTTTCATAATCTCCATATACTCGAAGATATCCATCAAATTTGATTACTGAACCATTTGTCTTGAATTCATAACCATTATTTAATAACGTAACCGAAGTAGCATCAAATTTAGCTGGAGCCATTAATGATGCCATAGCTCGCGCATAAATAAGTGCATATAATTTATATTCTTCTGGTTTTAAATATTTTTTTACACTTTCTGGTGTTCTAAGAGCACTTGTAGGTCTAATACCTTCGTGGGCATCTTGAACATTTTCTTTTTTCTTACTAACTTTAACTTTTCCAACATACTCTTTTCCGTACTTTTCACTAATATACTCTTGAGCCGAACTTACAAACACATCTGATAATCGTGTTGAATCAGTTCTCATGTAAGTAATCAACCCGACTGTTTCGTCTTCTAGGGCAACCCCTTCATATAATTTTTGAGCAATTGACATAGTTCTTCTTGCTTTAAAACCTAATTTTGAAGAAGCTTCCTGTTGTAAAGTTGAAGTAATAAATGGTGGTTTTGATTCTCTTTTTTTAGTTGTCTTTTTAACATTAGCAACTTCGAATTCTTTATTTAATGATTCATAAATCGCATTAGCTTCATCACCATTTTTAATTTCAATTTTTTTGTTATTGTATTTTGTTAATTCACCAGAAAATTCAATTTGATTTTTTTCAAACTCAGCTTTAATTTTCCAATATTCTTCAGGAACAAAAGCTTCAATTTCCCGTTCTCTTTCAACAATTAATCTAAGAGCAACCGATTGTACTCGCCCGGCACTTTTAGACTTGATTTTCTTTTGTAATAATTTTGATAACTTAAAACCAATAATTCTATCTAATACCCGTCGTGTTTCTTGAGATTTAACTAAATTCTGATCAATTTTACGAGGATGTTTTAAGGCATCTACAACAGCATCTTTAGTAACCTCATTAAAAACCACACGATTTTCTTTATCCATATCAACATTTAACACTTGTGCTAAATGCCAAGAAATAGCTTCCCCTTCACGATCAGGGTCGGTAGCTAAATATACATCATCCGATTCTTTTACTAATTGTTTTAACTCTTTTACGACATCTTTTTTGTCTTTATTTATAACATATTTAGGTTCGAAATCATTTTCAATATCTACCCCTAAACCCTCTTTACCTGAAGTAGCCAAATCGCGTACATGACCTTTAGATGAAGTAACAACATAATCACTTCCTAAATACTTTTCAATAGTTTTTGATTTAGACGGCGATTCGACAATGACTAATTTTTTACTCATCTCATTACCTCCACGTGATTAACTCAATTATTATTTTTTTTTAAACATTTGTCAATAAAAATTTTTACAATTACCTTAGCCATCAATAATATCCGCAACATTTAAAACTAATTTAGCACCTTGCTGTATCAATGAATTACAACCAGGTGCATCATCAATCCTACTAGGTATCGCAAAAATATCTTTGCCTTGCTCTAAAGCATGTCCTACTGTAATCATCGTACCACTTTTACGATTTGCTTCAACTACTAATATCGATTCACTTAATCCAGAAATTATGCGATTGCGACGTGGAAAATTTTCCTTTCTAGGTACTAAATCACCCGGATATTCACTAACAACTAAATAATTTTTTTTTAATGTTTGATATAGTTTTAAATTAGATTTAGGATAACAATAGTCAATTCCGCTTCCTAATACCGCAATAGTTTGGCCCTGGTTTTCAATTGCACTTTGATGAACAATCGCGTCTATCCCTAAAGCCATCCCACTTACAACAACATAATTTTCATCACTTAATTCATTGGCAAACTTTTTAGCCATTTTAACTCCATAACTGCTTGGTCTTCGCATTCCAATAATACCAATACACTTTTTGTTTACTAATTGTAAGTTTCCATGATAGTACAATACAAATGGTGGACAGTCAATTTGTTTTAATGATTCAGGATAATCATCAGATATTAAAGTTGTATAGCGGGATTTTAATGTTTTAAATAATTGTTCTTTTAAATTCAAATCTACTTTTTCTTTTTGTTCAAGAGCTTTAAATATTTTATCAAAATCGCCTTGATACTTTAAAGAAAAATATAACAAAATTTCTTCCATAGAATTCACCTCTATATTATATATCCCGCTAAATAAAAAATTACTTTTTAATCAATTAAAAAAATGTCATTAAAGATCAAATGACATTTGTTTCGACAATACTTTAGCTACTGGAGCAAATGATTTTCGATGAATTGGACATGGCCCAAATTTTTCTAAAGCTTCTTTATGTGCTTTTGTAACGTAACCCTTATGTTTTTCAAAGCCATATTCTGGATATTGTAAAGCATGACTAACCATTAAACGATCACGAGTAACTTTGGCAAGTATACTAGCAGCAGCTATTGAAATGCTTTTAGCATCACCTTTAATAATAGCTAGATGATCTTGATAATTTATTGGCATTGCATCACTAAGCGCAAACATATTTTCCTGTTTTAACACTTCCACACACTTTTCCATTCCTTTTTTGCTGGCTTGATAAACATTTAATCTATCGACATCTTCTACACTAATGATTTCAATATTATAAAATAGTGCATTTTCAATAATCAAATTATATAAAAAATCTCTTTTTTTACTACTTAACTGCTTAGAATCATTTATTCGTTCATCATAATACCCTTTAGGAAAAATAACACCAGCAACAACTAATTCACCAGCCATCGGTCCCCGACCAGCTTCATCTAAACCGATTATATAATCATAACCAGCCTGATAATATTTTTCTTCATACTCATAACGTTTCATCAGGTAACTCCCAAGTTATTTTTCCTAATTCGCCATTAAAAATATCATTGAAAAAGATTTCCATAACACGATCATAATCAGTATAACCACGGATTGGTTTAATTTTACGATTTTTAGCAATATCATCATATACTTTTTCAACCCAATCACTATCAAAATCAATTTCAACATTATAGCGTTTACTGATAACATTATCGTAATTTTTTTGTAAATATTCGACTGCATAAATAAACAATTCATCTAATGGTAAAATGTCTTGTTTAATTGAACCGATTAAAGCAATATTGCGTGCTGTATCCAAATCATCAAACTTAGGCCACAATACACCCGGAGTATCAAATAATTCAAAATCTTTATCAACGCGAATAATCTGCTGGGCTTTTGTAACCCCTGGACGATTTCCAGTTACTGTGGCTTTACGTTTAGCTAAACGATTTATGAAAGTTGATTTACCAACATTAGGAATTCCTAAAACCATCGCTCTCATTGCTCGTGGTTTTAACCCTCGTTTAGCTTCTTTTTCCATTTTTTCTTTTAATATTTCTTTACATGTATTAATAACTAATTGATATTCATTAAAATTTTTCAAGTTTACACTTAACGCATACATACCTTTTGACTGATAATATTGTAACCATTTTTGAGTTAACTTTTCATCAGCCAAATCTTTTTTGGTCATAACGATTAGACGTGGCTTATTTTGACAAATATCATCAAACATAGGATTTTTTGATGACTTTGGTGCTCTAGCATCAACTAGTTCAATAATAATGTCAATTAACTTTATTTTTTCAGATATTTCCCGTCTAGCTTTGGCCATATGACCAGGAAACCATTGGATCTGTTTAGACATATTCTCACCTTCTTAATCTATAAATTTCATATTATTAAAAGGAAAAACTACCAATCCTTTTTTACCAACAATATCATCATAACTAAAATTACCTAGCGCTCTAGAATCAGTAGAATGAAGACGATTATCTCCCAAAACAAAAATTTCATCATCCTTTAAAGTTATTTCAAAATCGTTAGTAAAACGATCAGTCTGATAATTACTTTTAGCTTCTTCAATATAATTTTGATCTAAAAATGGTTCCGCATAATAAACACCATTAATATACAAACGATCTTCCCTATATGTTACTGTTTCACCAGGCAAGCCAATTATTCTTTTTACAATATCTTTATCTAGAACATCACATTCTAAAACAACAACATCAAAACGTTGGATATCTTCTTTACTTAAATACATTGCATTGACTACTGCAAAATCACCATCATTTAATGTTGGATACATACTTTGACCATCTACTCTAACAGGAATAATTACTCTAGTAAAGATTATTGTGGTCACTAATACAATTACAATAATCTGGATTAGAAATTTTATAAGCTGTTTCTTTTTTTTCATATACGAACCTCCTGATGTTAGTTCTATTATACAAAAAAACAGAAAAAAAGAAATGGGTAAGTCCCATTTCTATTTTCTAATTTCTTTAATTCTTGCAGCTTTACCTGATAAACCACGTAAGTAATGAAGTTTAGCACGACGTACTTTACCAATTTTAGCAACTTCGATATGATCAATAATTGGACTATGAAT
Organism: Erysipelatoclostridium sp. An173; assembly: GCF_002160495.1. Taxonomy (GTDB): domain Bacteria; phylum Bacillota_I; class Bacilli_A; order Erysipelotrichales; family Coprobacillaceae; genus Thomasclavelia; species Thomasclavelia merdavium. The sequence continues at coordinate 92,708 of NZ_NFKR01000001.1, forward strand.
TGGGAAAGTTCTTTCTACACCTACTTGGTATGAAATTTTTCTAACAGTAAATGTTTCAGAAATACCTTTACCTTTTCTTGCAATACATACCCCTTCAAATAATTGGACTCTGAATTTGTCACCTTCCTTGATTTTAACGAATACTTTTAAAGTATCACCAGGTTTAAAATCAGGGATGTCATTTCTCATTTGTTTTTTTGTAATTTGTTCAACTAATTGTAAATTCATCTCTATTTCTCCTTATCAAAATTTTGTCTTCAGTGTTCATTCGATTAACCAGCGGAACACCTGCGTCATACGACTTGTCCATTATATACTATACTATTTTAAATTGCAATCATTTTCTTTGATTTTTTTCAACATTTCTATACTTTCCTGGTCGAATTTGTAATCTTCTAATAAATCTGGCCGCCGCAAATAGGTCTTTTTTAAAGCTTGATATTTTCGCCATTTACGAATATTTTCATGATGACCGCTCATCAACACTTCTGGAACATCATTGCCATCATAACTAGCAGGACGGGTATATTGAGGATATTCAAGAAGTCCCTGACTAAATGAATCATCCTGATGACTAGCTTGCCTTATCGCACCATCTAACAGTCTAATAACTGCATCACTAACCACCATACTACCTAGTTCACCACCTGTTAAAACATAGTCACCAATTGAAAGTTCCATATCAACATAATCACGAATTCGTTCATCAAAACCTTCATAGTGGCCACAAATAATTATTAAATGTTTCTTTTTAGATAAATCAACAGCAACCCCATGATTTAAAGTAACTCCTTGTGGTGACATCAAAATAATAAAGCTTTCATCACTAGCAATCGATTTTAAACATTCAACAATTGGTTCGCACATTAAAACCATTCCTTGACCACCACCATAAGGATAATCATCTACATGTTTATGTTTATCTTTGGAAAATTCTCTAAAATCATGAAGATTTACAGTTACTAATCCCTTTTCTAGCGAACGTTTAATAATTGAAGTTGTTAAAAAACCAGTGAACATTTCAGGAAACAGTGTTAAAATATCAATCTTCATCAATAAACCCTTTTATTAATTTAATCGTTATTACTTTATTTTCTAAATCAACTTCATGAATAAAAGCATCTACATAAGGAATTGCAATTTTTTTACCGTGATTATCAATATTTAAAATATCATGAGCAGTATTGTCATATACTGAAGTAACAATACCAATTTCTTTACCTTCTGTACTAACTGCTTTCATACCTACTAAATCACTATAAAAATATTCGTCTTCATCTAATAAACTTTGATCTTTTTCACCATAAACAAATGAACCAATATATTTTTCAATCAAGTTAATATTTTGATGATTTTCAAAAGAAACCAAATAATTACCTTTATGCATTCTTACAGTAGCGATTTTTAAAACAATCTCTTGATTTTGTGATTTTATTATTAAATCATTTCCGACTTTAAAACGTTCATCAGCAAAATCACTATTTGAGCGGATTTTCACTTCACCTTTAAGACCATGAGTCCCCACGATCTTTCCAACTTTAATTTTGTCCATATTACCTCCAAAATAAAAGATGTGCTAAGCACATCTATTTAGTCATACGATTCAAACTTAATATCTAATTTTTTGTCAGTCATTCGACCAGCTACTGACATTAACTGTCTAATTGAATTAGCCATTACTCCCTTTCGTCCGATTAATCGTGCAATATCACTTTTTGCTGAATAAACATATAATACTACAACGTCTTCATCTAACGAAGGCATCTGACGAACTTCTAAATGTTCTTTGTCATTTACCAATTCAATTGCGATATCTTTTAGAATCTTTGCATAATCCATGATTATTTACCAGATTTTGAATCAGCGAATTTTTTGATAATTCCTTCTTTAGATAATAAGTTTTTAACAGTATCAGATGGTTGTGCTCCGTTATTTAACCATTTTAATACTTCTTCTTCTTTGATTGTAACTTTTGCAGGGTTAGTGCGTGGATCATAAGTTCCTAATAATTCAATAAAACGCCCATCTCTTGGTGCTCTTGAATCAGCTGCTACAATTCTATAGAAAGGTGCTTTTTTTGCTCCCATTCTTAATAATCTTAATTTTACTGCCATTTATATTTCCTCCTATTTATTACTTTTTTTAATTTGACTTAATCAATTTAGCATATAAAAAATAAGGTGTCAAGCATTTTTACTTAACACCTTTAATTTTTTATCTTTTTTTCTTTTTATGACGAATTTTTTTACGATTAGCATTACCAACATGAGGATTTTTTCTTGAACGACCAGGCATTGGCATACCAGTACTTGGATCTAAATTACCTAGTTTTTTCATCATTTTCTTAGATTCCTCAAATTGTTTTAATAAACGGTTGACTTCAGCAATATCTTTTCCGCACCCTTTAGCAATACGTTGTTTTCTTGACAATGTAATAATACTAGGATCACGACGTTCCTCTTTAGTCATTGAATAAATTATTGATTCAGTAACTTTTAAACGACGTTGTGATTCATCGTCGTCAATTTTTGGCATTTTAGGCATTCCAGGAATCATTTTCATAATTCCAGATAATGGACCTAATTTTTGAATCTGATGCATTTGTGCCAACATATCATCTAAACCAAATTGTCCAGTTTGCATCTTTCTAAATGCTTTCATCGTATCTTTTTCATCATAGACATCTTGTACTTTTTCAACTAAAGATACAACGTCTCCCATTCCTAAGATACGATCAGCCATTCGATCAGGATAGAATAAATCAATTGCATCAAGTTTTTCACCAGTACCGATGAATTTAATTGGTACATGTGTAATATGACGAATTGATAAAGCACCCCCACCACGAGAGTCACCATCTAATTTAGTTAAAACTGCCCCAGTAATTCCTAGTTGTTCATTAAATGAGCTAGCAACATTAACAATATCCTGTCCTGTCAAAGCATCAACAACTAATAATATTTCATGAGGATGAGCAATTTCTTTGATATTAGCTAACTCATGCATCAAAGGCTCATCGATATGTAAACGCCCAGCAGTATCGATAATGATTACATCATTATTATTTTCACGAGCATATCCTAAAGCTTCTTCTACAATTGATTCAGCAGATTGACTTGTTCCCTTTTCATAAACGGGAACATTTAACTGTTCACCTAAAGTCTTTAACTGATCAACGGCAGCTGGACGATAAATATCAGCAGCAACTAATAATGGTCGTTTACCATGCTTTTTAGCAATTAAATTAGCAATTTTACCAGAAGTTGTTGTTTTACCAGACCCCTGTAACCCTACCATCATAATGATAGTTGGTTTACGATCATAATTAATTTCTGAAACAGTTGTTCCAAGTAAAGTAACTAATTCATCATGAACAATTTTTACAACAACCTGTCCTGGTTTCAAAGAACCTAAAACATCTTGTCCTAAGGCCTTTTCTTTAGTAGCTGCAATGAATTCTTTAACTACTTGATAGTTAACATCAGCCTCTAATAAAGCTAAACGAATTTCGCTTAGCATATCTTCCATATTTTTTTCAGTTAAACGCCCTTGTCCAGAAAACTTCTTTATCGTTCCCTGCAGACGTTCTGATAACGAATCAAATGCCATAAATACCCCTTTCTATATCTTCCTTAGCATCTCTAAGTATTCTTCTACATCTTTATGTTCACTAGCTATATCATCTTCAATTCTTTGAATTAAGTCAAGTCTTTCTTGATGTTTTTTCATCAATTGCAATTTTTCTTCATATTTTTCTAAACTATGAACTGCTTTTTTTAAATTATCATAGACTGCATTGCGACTAACATTTAAAATTTCAGCTATTTCTGATAGTGAATAATCATCTTGATAATAATATTCTAGATATAGCTGTTGTTTTTGTGTTAATAATTCACCATAACAATCAATCAATAGATTTACACGTTGTGTTTTTTCTAAACTAGATTCCATTTTTAAGCCTCTACTAAATTTTTACACAATCCATAAATATATTGTTCAAGATCAAATTCTTGTAAATCATCAACACTTTCACCTAAACCAATGAATTTTACTGGTATATTTAACTGATCTTTGATTGAAAGTACAATACCACCTTTAGCAGTACCATCCATTTTAGTTAAAACGATTCCGGTAACATCAGTAATCTTAGAAAACTCGATTGCTTGAGAAACACCGTTTTGTCCTGTTGTTGCATCAATTACTAGTAATGTTTCTTGTGGTGCATCAGGAATTTCTCGTTTAATAATACGATTCATTTTTTCTAATTCTTTCATTAAATTAACTTTATTTTGTAACCGTCCGGCAGTATCACAAATTAAAACATCAACATTTTTTTCTTTAGCTTGTTTTAAAGCATCATAAACAACAGCTGAAGGATCGCCACCTTCTTTACCTTTAACAATATCAACACCAACCCGGTCAGCCCATACTGCTAATTGATCAATTGCCCCAGCTCTAAATGTATCACCAGCGGCAACCATAACTGACTTTCCTTCATCTTTCATGATTCGATGAGCTAGTTTTCCAATAGTTGTTGTTTTTCCAGCTCCATTTACTCCAACCATCAAAATAACTGTTAAACCTTCTTTAGCATAATTGATTTTTGTTGTCATTACACTATCATTAGCATAAATAACAAACATTTTATCAATGATAATTTCATTAATTTCTTTTGGATCAGTAATATTTTGTAATCTGACTTCGTTTTTTATTTCAGAAACGATTTTTAAAACCATTGAAACACCAACATCAGACATAATCAAAACATTTTCTAATTCTTCAAAATATTCATCATTTATTTCTCTAAAACGTGCTGCTAATTCATTAATACGATCAGATAAAGTTGTATTAGAACGATCTAAACCAGCAACATATTTTTCATTTTGTTTGGCTGATTTACCAACAAACTTTTCTTTTATTTGACTAAAAAAACCCATATTACCCTCCTTAACTTGGATCAGATAAATCAATTGCTTCTTCTAATTTTACACTTACTAATTTAGTGACCCCTTTTTGTTGCATTGTTGCACCATAAAGTAAATCGCATTCTTCCATTGTTCCTTCACGGTGTGTTACAACTATAAACTGTGTTGTTGATGAAAACTCTCTTAAATATTTAGCAAAACGCTCAACATTGGCAATATCTAAAGCTGCTTCAACCTCATCAAGAATACACATTGGAATTGGTTTAACTCGTAAAATTGCAAATAAACAAGAAATAGCTATTAAAGCTTTTTCACCACCAGAAAATAAAGAAATGTTTTGAACCGCTTTACCCGGTGGCTGTACATCAATATCAATCCCTGTTTCTAAAATATTAGTTGGATCGCTATATTTTATTTTAGCCTTACCACCACCAAATAAACTTCTAAAAACATGATTAAATTCAACGTTAATTTTCTCAAATGTTTCTGAAAAACGAGTAACCATTATTTCATCCATTTCTTTGATTGCTGCTAAAATACGATCTTGAGCTTCAAGTAAATCAATTCTTTGAGTATTCATATTTTCATAACGTTCACTAATTACTTTGTATTCCTCGATTGCATCAAGATTAACGTTTCCTAATCGTTTTATTTGTGTTCTTAAATCATAAACTTCCTCTTTAGCTTGTTCAACATTAATTTCTTCTTGATATTGTTCAACAGCATATTCATAAGTCATATGATATTCATCATTTAATCGTGTTAAATAGTTATTAAGCATTGTTTCTAATTTAGTAGCTTTAATAGTGTTTTCGTTAATTGCATTTTGAATATCTTTTTGATCTTTACGAATTGTTCTAAGCTCAACATCTAAAGCTTCATTTTCATTAGCGTAAGCCATACGCATCTCACGTTTACTTTTAATTTCTTCAGTTAACATATCGCGATATTTAATCGCTTCATTTAGCTGATCAATTAATTTGTTTTCGGTTTTACCGGATTTAAAATCATCTAATTCAATACTTTGTTCTGTCAATGATTCATATTCGGTTTTAGTTTTAATCAACTCTTCTTTTTTACTTTGAACTACTACTTCAAGTTTAGCATAAGCCATTTGTTTTTGAAGTAAGATATGTGAAACATCTTTAATTTCATTATCTAAAGCGTTGTGCAATTTTCGCTTTTTAACAAATTCTGTTTCTTGTTGTTCCAAGGTAATAGCTAATTGTTCTAATTCTCGTTTTTGTACTAACGAAGAACGTTGCTGATTAATACTTCCACCCGTTAAAGAACCACCTACATTTACAATATCTCCTTCAAGAGTAACAACTCGATAACGAGCAAAAACTGCTTTACTAATTGCGTTAGCTGTCTCTAAATCTTTAGCGACAATTATGTTTCCAAGCTGATTTAAGACAACATTACCAATTTTATCATCATAAGTAATGAAATCACTAGCTACTCCTAAAAAACCAGCCATTGTGTTACATACTTCTAAATGTTCTAAACGAATTTGTCGTGGTTTCATTGTTGATACTGGTAAAAATGTTGCTCTCCCTGCTTTGTTATTTCTTAAAAACTTAATTGTTTCACGAGCAGTTTGATCATCGCTAGTTACAACAAATTCAATGGCCCCTCCTAAAGCTGAAGAAATAGCCAGTTCATAACCCTTTTGGGTTGTAATCAATTCACCTAAAACACCGATAATATTACGATTACTTTTCGCTAAATTTAATACTGTTTTAATACTTTGATGATAATTAGATTTATTTTCAATAGCATCTAACAGTATTTCTTTTCTTGATCTGTTTTTGTTGATTTGACTTGATAATTGATTTAATTCATTTTTTAACTCTGTTAATCTTTTGTTTCGATTTTCCTGATCACGAGTTAATTGTTTTAAATCTTGTTCCGTGCTATTTAAACGCTCAACTCGATCGTTGTATTCATTTACAATATCACTTAAAATTGCTTTCATATTAGCAATATTTTCTTGTAAATTTTCTTTGCTTGCTGATTGTAAAGCATGTTTTCTTTTTTGATCGATTTCTACTTTAGCAGTTTCTAATTTTGATACATTAGATACTGCTTCTAATAACTTACTTTGTAATGAATTTACTTCTTGATCTAATTGATACATTTTCTTTTTTATATCATCATTACTATTTTCTTTCATTAAAATGTCAGCATCTAATGAAGCCTGCTGCTCATTTAAATCCTTGATTTCTTTACTTAAAACATCAAGGCTCTTTTTAGCTTCAGTAATTTCTTTTACTAGAACATTTACCTCAACTGCTGTTAGTTTTTCTTTAAGCTCAAGATATTTTTCAGCCTTATCTTTTTGCCTTTTTAAAGGACCAACCTGTTTTTCTAATTCAGCTACAATATCTCCAATTCGCTCTAAATTTTCTTTAGTCCGCTCTAATTTACGAATTGACTCAAGCTTTCTTTTTTTATATTTAGAAACTCCAGCAGCATCTTCAAAAATTCCACGTCTTTCCTCTGGCTTATTATCCGCAAAAGAAGAAATATTCCCTTGTGAAATAATTGAAAGTGAATCCTTACCTAACCCTGTATCCATAATCAAATCAACAATATCTTTTAAACGACACTGTTGCTTGTTGATTAAATATTCCGCTTCATTATTTTGTCGATAAAGTCGTCGTGTAATTTCTACTTCATTGTAGTCATATTTCATAAATCTATCACTATTATCAAATACTAATGTTACTTCGGCAAGATTTTGAGCCCGGCGATCTTCACTTCCAGCAAAAATTACATCGCTCATATTAGCACCTCGCAATGATTTTACCGATTGCTCTCCTAAAACCCAGCGTACTGCATCAGAAATATTTGATTTCCCACAACCATTAGGTCCAACTATTCCAGTTATCCCTGGTTGAAATTCAATATCAACTTTATCAGCAAATGATTTAAAACCGTGTATTTCGATTCTTTTTAAATACATTTATACCCTCTTTTCACTATCTTAAAATCACCTTACCATCTTCAAAAGCATCAACAATTGCTAATGATTCTACTTGATATCCTTTTTCTTCAATTAATTTACGTCCATCTTGGAACCCTTTTTCAATTACTATTCCAACTCCAGCTACACTTGCACCAGCTTGATTAATAATATCAATCAAACCTAATACTGCTTGTCCATTAGCCAAAAAGTCATCAATAATTAAAATATGATCATCTTTATCTAAATATTTTTTACTTACAATTGCATCATAATCAATTCCTTTTGTAAATGAATGTACTTTAGATGTATATAAATGAGTACTTGTTGTTTTAGCTGTTCCCTTTTTAGCAAACACAACAGGTACATCATCAAATTCAAAAGCTGTTGCTAAAGCAATACCAATTCCTGATGCTTCAATTGTAAGAATCTTATTGATCTTAACATCTTTAAATCTTACTTTAAATTCTTTTGCTATTTGACGATATAGTGTACAGTCAATCTGATGATTCAAAAAGCTGTCTACACGTAAAATATCTGGCATAATAACAATTCCGTCTTTTAAAATTCTTTCTTTTAATAATTCCATTACTAGTCCTTTCTATTTAAAGATAACTTATCCTTTAAATCAATAAATTTTCGTTCACTTGGTAATCTTACAATAAATGTAGAACCAACGTCCACTTGAGATATTACATCAATATTACCATGATGTAAATCAATAATTGATTTAACTATTGATAATCCCAAACCATTTCCTTCAACAGAGCGTGCTTTTTCCTCACGGTAGAACCGCTCAAAAATATGTGAAATAACTTCTTTAGACATTCCATGACCGGTATCTTCAATCGATACTTCAACATCACGAGCAGTCTTTTTTACACTGACAGTAACTAAACCACCATTATCAGTATATTTGATAGCATTTGAAATTAAATTGATCCATACTTGTTCTAATCGCTGTTCATCACCATAAATCATGATATCCTTACGAGGCTGCTCAAATTGAATCTCAATATCCTTTAAAATTGCTTGATTTTCTTGAGTAGAAATAACACGATCTAACTGTTCGACAATAGAATATGTGGTAAACTCCAATTCAACATCTTCACGCTCTAACAAAGTTAACTGCAACATATTTTTAGATAACGTTGATAAACGCTTTGATTGAAACAAAATAATGTCAGCATATTTTTGTCGTTGTTCCTTTGGTAAATCCTCTTCTTTTAATATATTAGCAAATCCCTGGATAGCCGTTAATGGTGTTTGAAACTCATGAGATATATCCGAAATAAATTTCTGACGAATTTCTTCTTGTTTAGCAAGCTGTTGGGCCATCTGGTTAAACCCCTGATTTAATTGCGATATTTCATCATCACCAACGTAATTAACGCGAACACTATAATTACCTTTTGATAATTCTTTAGTTGCTTTTGTTAGTCGCGTAATTGGCTTAACAATGATATCAGCTATCGCTAAAAACACCAGGTTTCCTGATAAAAATACACAACCAAGAATTAACACTGCTGAATTAGCAAAAATTCTTTTTTCATAACTGGTATCTTTTTGGATATATACATAAGCATTGCTATCACCAATTTCAATTAAACTGCCATAAGTTTGATAATTGTTTTCTTCACCATAAACACCATTTTTATTTTCATCAAAATAGTATGACTGCATCTGCTTTTCATCAGGAGCATGCATAGTTGTCTTACCAAAAGTAAAATAACCAATTTCTGGTGAAAAAATAGTGGTATTAACTTGCGTGCTGTTTGAATATTTACTTAATACATCATTTAATTTAGTTCTATCTGTGCTATTTATCACACTAGCAATAAAATCACTGGTTGCTGATAATTCAGTTTGCGCCATATCATCAATCTGGTCATAATTGCTTTTTAAAGCAATAATCCCTGAAACCGAAAAACTAAAAATAATCGTAATTAAAAAACCACAGATTAGTTTTCCATAAATTGATTTCATCATTCTACTTCGACCTTATAACCTAACCCTCGTACCGTTACTACTTTAAAGCCTGGTAAATGCCCCAAATTTTCACGGATTCTTTTAATATGAACATCGACTGTTCGATCAAAGCCATCATAATCCATTCCCCAGATTTTTTCAATTAACTGTTCCCTACTAAATATCTGATCAGGATGTTTAGCAAGTTCAAAAACTAATTCAAATTGTTTTAATGGTAAATGAATCGTTTCATCATGATAACGAATCTCATACTTATCACCATCAAATTCAACATCATTTAACTTAACAATATTAGAAGTATTTACGCTATAACGTTTTAATACAGCTCGAACTCGTGCCATTAATTCAGTTGGATCGAATGGTTTAACAACATAATCATCAGCCCCTACTGAAAAACCACGCAGCTTATCTTTACTTTCACCTTTAGCTGTTAACATGATTACTGGAATATCCTTAAACTCTTTTAAGTTTTCAACCAATTCAAAACCATCCATTACAGGCATCATTACATCAATGATCCCTAAATCAATATATTCATTTTCAAATATTTCCAATGCTTCTTCGCCATCTCCAGCTTCTAAAACTTCAAAGCCTTCTTTATTTAAATAAAATTTAATTAATTCACGAATGTCTTTTTCATCGTCTACTACTAAAACTTTTGCTTTCAATCTTAACACCTCAATTCATTGTAAGATTATATCATATTTTATTACCTAAACAAATAATCATTTAAAGTTATTTGTTATTTCTAAACCCTAATTTCAAATAATGTATCGATAAATTATAATTGTTTATAAAAATCATTAGTAAACTTTCTTTAAATTAATAATTATGTTATTAAACTTTTAAATGAAAACAACCGTTTTAGTTTTATTAACAAACTAAAATCATATTATTTATCATTTTTGTTTGTTATAATATAACTAGTTATACAAAGGAGTTTTAAAGTGAAAGCAACAATATATTTGAAAGTTTATGAAAACTTTGATATCGATGGTAAAATCATTTATAAAGAGTTAACTAAGGGAGTTGACCAGTATTATTGTAATACTGGTTATAATTTAACGTGTGAAAATGGTAAGATTATAAAAATTCAAGAAGTAAATAACAATATTAAATATGTTTCAATTGAACACGAGCAAAATCTAACAATATATTTTAAAGGTATATTAAATGTGCCTTTAAAAACCAGTCAAACTAAAACTAAAAATTATCTAGAAGCTAATATTGAATCAGCTATTATTCCTTTATTAACTAATCTATCAAAAAATGATTATGAAATATTTTTATCTTTACCAGATGATTTTAGAGCTGTTGGCTTTATCAAAAAAGAAAATTACTATTATCGATATTTGACAAAGACTTTTGACATTGCTTTGATTATTTATCATAAAGATGTAACTTATCAATACTCGTTAGACTCTATAAACATCGTTGCTCATAATTATCATCCGATCGAAAAAATCAAACAAATGGCAAAAATTGCCAATGATATTTATAACAAATACACCAAATTATTTTCACCATGTGCTTTTGATCATGTCAATATCGTTTTAAACCCACGTTTTGATAACGGCGCCTACGTTCGTGATAATCTGGTTTGCTTAGTTGATCAAATTGAAGGATTGGATCAGCAAACATTTTTGCATTTAGCCCATGAAATCTCTCATTTGTGGTGGCAAAATTCTGATTTATTGTTTAATAGTCTTTGGATTGATGAAACATTTGCCCAATATAGTGCCTTATTATTAGTAAAAGAAAAATTTGGATCATCAGTTTATCAACAAATAATTGATCAATTCCAAGCTAAGAGTGCTACAATGGCTTCTCTAGCAAGTATTCAATCTAATGTAACTGACCGTTTTGCAATTCATTACTATAAGGGTCCTTGTTTATTTGATGAACTAGCAAAAACTATTGGTGAGTGTCAAATGATCGAATTAATGAAAAAATGTTATCAAGAAAAAATCAGTACTAGTGAACAGTTTTTAAAACTTTGTCCTGAATTTAAAAAATTATATTATCGCTAAAAAGCAGTTTAATGACTACTCATCAAACTGCTTTTATATTTAGCTTGCAGGATCAACTGGAATTAATCCAACTGACTCAATGATCTTGCGACCATCTTCACTATAAATATATTTAAATAAATTTTGTACTTGTTCACTTTGCTCTTCGATAGTTCCTTTTGTTGCCATTACAAATGGTCTTTGTAATGAGTAGCTTCCATCTATGATAGCTTCATCTGTTGCATAAACACCATCGATTGCTAAAGTCTTGATAGAATCATCTACTACATCTAAAGAAACATAACCAATTGCTCCAGGAATAGATCTAACTTTAGCTACAATTGGTCCTGACTCGTTTACTTCATTTGCATACTCACATTTTTCTTCAAGTCCTAATATTTCTTCAAAAGCACTGCGTGTTCCCGAACCAGCTTCACGACCAATGACAACAATTGGTAAATCATCACCACCAACTTCTTTCCAGTTTCTAATCTTACCAGTATAAATATCAATTAATTGTTCTTTTGTAAGATTATCTGTCTTATTATCAGTATCAGTTACAATTGCAATCGCATCAATAGCAACAACATTTGAAACTAGACCTTGTTCTAATTCACTTTCTTTTAATTCACGAGATGAATTACCAATATCACTTTTCCCATTGATTACAGCTTCAATACCAGCACTTGAACCAGTAAACTGGGGTTCTAAACTTAACTCTGGATAATCATAAACAACACCATCTTTAATAGCATTTACCATTTTTTCCATTGAAGTTGAACCATTTAAACTGATTTTTTGTGTTTCGACATCAGCAGAAGCTGATAATCCAATCATTGCAAAGCAAACTGCTAATACAACAATTACTATTCCAAATTTTTTCATCTATGTATGTCCATCCTTATAAAAATTAATTTTACAAGTCATAGTTTATCAATTTTAACTATAAATTTCATTAATTTTTACCTTGATTTTTGTTAAGATTAAGTTAAAGGTGGGAAATATAACAAAAAACTGGTGCAATCACCAGTTTATTTAAATTCAATTTTAGTAATAACTTCGCTTTCATCTTTACTATTTACATATTCAATAGTTACCGTATCACCAGCTTTAGCTAATGGAAGACGATTTGAAAGACTAATATCACTAATAAATATTGTATCATTACCATCTAAGGTGAAATAATACGTACTATTGCCATCAACTACTGCTTCACTAATAGCACTAATTGTTCCCGTCAACTCAGTTGATTGATATTCATTTGAATCAGTTGTTTTACCATTAGCCTCTAACAATGCATAATAAGCTTGTTCAGCTTCAACAACACTATCGCCAGTTGCTACAATTTGATAGTTTTCAACACTTACAAATGCATATTTTTTTACCAGGTTAGCATCATCTTTTAAAGACAAGAAGTAAGTTGGCTGGCCTCCTGCATTTATCAAAATCGGGAAAGTAGCTTTATATTTTAAATTTTGTACTTGCCCTTCTGCTGATGACATAGCTGAATATTCTTCAGCACCAGGGATATCATAAAATTTTCCTTCTTTTGTTCGCAAGTTAATCATTGCAAACCCAACATTTGATGCATCATTAGATACAGAAGTTAATCCAGTATATAAATATACATCATCATTTAAAGCTACGTAATTATAACCAGATGTTGGCTGTAATACGCCTTTTTGTGAAAATATTGTATTAAAAAATCCATTTGTATACTTTCCATAATTTTCTAATTGAGAAATTATTAATTCTGAAGGATAAACACGGTCGACCCATTCAGGAACATCTTTTATATCATAATATTGATGATCACCATTTATAGCATTCACTAATACTGCACCAGTAATATCTTTTCCACCAAATAATCCGATATCATAATTATAGACTGGTGCTATCCAATATGGGATTCCTTTATCATTAATTTCAAAAGCTAAACTATCAAACATAAATGTTGGATAATTAGCTCTTAAATGACGTTGAATTTTACGTCCAAAATGTTCTGACTTAGAATATTTCATCCCTTCATCTAGTTTAACTACCTCAGATTCTTGAGTTACCATATTAACTCTAATATATGCTGGTAACCCATCACTACGGTTTGTAAACCATTTAATAATATTGCTGTATTCTAAAGGTGTTACCCGATATGGGGTATCTTGATAATTTATTTGTTCATAAGATTCATCAACTTCAAACTGTGATACATAATCAACCATCTCACCCATTTTTCGATCTCCAAGCTTAATAGCACTTTCACGATCAACAACTGGAATCGATTGATAAGAAATTGTTTTATTATCTTCATAAAAATCAGCATTTTCATCTAACTTTAATTGTTGTTGATATTTTTTAGCATTAAAAATAGGTGAACTGATTAAAGTACCAACTCCTAAATACACAATTAAAATTGGAATAATTGCTATCAGTACTTTTGATAATTTATCAATATAACCTTTAAATAAACGATAAAGCAAAACAAATAGAAAAAGCAAAAAGCAAAAAAAGCCAACAAACTGCGGTGAACGTAAATTAATTGGTAATAATAACAAATACTCTAAAAAAATACCAATTACTAAAGTAATTATTAATGCTTTCAACAAAGCAAATTTTTTAGGTTGTTTTACAACCTGACTTCTAAAATGAAAATTTTCAACAAAGCTTGAAAATAAATCTTTTATTTTATTCATTGATTAACTCCTTTAAATCCCTTAACAAATCATCTAACTGTTCAATATTTTGTAATTTAGCCCCACTTGCTAATAAATGACCACCACCGTTATATTTTTCAGCTACTTTATTAACTGGATATTTGCGCGAACGTAAACTAACACGCCAATTTTGATCAGCAGTATTTTCAGTAATTGCCATCCAGATATAATATTCTTCAATTCCAGATAACATATTTACATAATCCGAACCGCGTTCACGACTAATTTCTAACATTTTTAAATCTTCATTAGTTAAAATATAATATGCAATATTACCATCAACATGATAATTATTTAAAATAAATTTATTAACATTTAAATCTTTTGCCTTTTTTAAATACATTCGATCATACAAAGATACAATATCAATACCAGTTTCAATTAAAGCACTTGCTGCCTTGAAGGTTCTTTTATCAGTACTTCGATATAAAAAGCGAGCTGTATCACCAATAATACCTAAATATAAAGCTCCTGCTCCAGCTTTTGAAATCTGTAACTTTGTATTTTGATACAGATCCACTACTAGCTGACTTGCAGAACTAGCTGTACTATCTTCAAAGTTAATTTGTCCATAACTATCTACAACTATATGATGATCTATTTTAATTATTTCTTTACACAATTTATAATTTTGATCATCTATTCTTTCTTGATTAGCAGTATCTAAAACAATACCAAGGACATCCTTACTATAATTAACATCTCGATAATCTACTAAAACATCATATTTTGCCACTAATTCAGAACTAAACTCACCACAGACATAGACATTTTTATCAGGATATGTTGTCTTGATTAAATCATACATTCCAAACTGGCTTCCAAAAGCATCAAAATCCGGATTTATATGACGATAGATTGCAATATCATCATATTCTTCTATTTTTTTAACAATTTTATCATACATTTTTTATTCCTCTTTTCATAAAAAGACTATATCATATTTAACTAACTTTATAAACAAAAAAACTCTGATTATTAATCAGAGTTCTATAAACCTAAAATTCTAACAGTATCTCGAGCAATCATTACTTCTTCGTTAGTTGGAATTACCATAACTTCAACTTGAGAATATTTTGAAGAAATAACTCTATTTTCTTTTGATCTTTGATTATTTCTTTCTTCATCTAGATGAACACCTAAAGCACGAGAACAATCATCAATGATCAATCTTCTTAAATATGCAGCATTTTCACCAACACCTGCTGTAAAGGCAATTACATCAACACCACCAAGTTCAACAAAATAGCTTCCAATATACTTAGAAACAATTCTTGCATATAAAAGACTTGTCAATAAAGCTCTATCATCACCTTTTTTAAATAAAGCATTTTCAATATCTCTTGAATCTGATGAAATTCCTGACACACCAAGCATACCTGATTTTTTATTATATATCTCTAATACTTCATCAGCAGTTTTATTTAATTTTTTACACAAATATGGCATAACTGAAGGATCTACGTCACCTGTACGAGTACCCATCATTACTCCTGCTAATGGTGTAAATCCCATTGATGTATCAATACATACACCATCTTCAACAGCTGAAATACTTGCACCATTTCCTAAATGACAAACAATAATTCTTGAATGTTTTGGATTTCCTAGCATTTCAATTACTGTTTGTGATACATATTTATGACTAGTTCCATGGGCACCATATTTACGCACTTTTAAATCAGTATAATATTCATATGGTAATGGATATAAATAGCGTTCTTGATCTAAAGTTTGATGGAAAGCTGTATCAAAAACAAAAACATGTTCAACATCTGGTAAAGCTTTTTTAAAAGCATTATATCCAATGATGTGAGCTGGATTATGTAATGGTGCTAGCTCAGATAATTCTTCTACTTTAGCAACAACATCCTCATCAACTTTTATTGAATCATTAAAATATTCGCCACCATGAACAATTCGGTGACCACAAGCATCAATATCACTTAATTTTTCAACTACTTTACAATCTACTAAAGCATCTAGTAATAGTTGCACAGCAACACTATGATCTTTAATTGGGCATTCTTTTTGATATTCTTGCCCATTATATTTCATTTCAAAATTTCCTTTTTCTTGTCCAATTCTTTCTACTATTCCTGAAGTAATTACTTCTTCACTAGGCATATTGATCAACTGGAATTTTAATGATGAACTCCCAGCGTTTACTGCCATTACTTTTACCATTAATTTTTCCTCCTCGTATATACATATCACTATTATTTTACATAAATTTTTATGTAAACTCAATATATTTTGAAAGCACTTCCATTTTTTTGCGATAAATACAAGAAAAATTAATGTAATAAATATTTCTATATAATAATATAACTAAACAAAAAAGTAGAAAACCCTAGAAGATTTTCCAGGGCTTTCTATAAGTACTTGGATTATTTTGATTGATTAAAATTAGATGAACTCATTTGCTTTTGGCCCATTTCTACTAATCTTTTAGTGATTTCGCCACCAACAGAACCATTAGCACGAGCAGTTGTATCAGGACCTAAATTAACGCCAAATTCATTTGCAATTTCATATTTCATTTGATCAATTGCATTTTGTGCTCCAGGAACAACTAATTTGTTTTTACTAGAGTAACTTTGTGACATTCCTTTCACCTCCTGACACTTATATTTTGTGTCAGTTTTTTTTAAATATACAACAAATATCTTTTTTTATTTAATAATAATTATAAAAATAAAAACCCTAGAAACACTCTAGGGTTAATATACTTATTTAGAACGATTATATCCATTTGATGAACTCATTTGTTTTTGGCCCATTTCCACTAATCTTTTAGTGATTTCGCCACCAACAGAACCATTAGCACGAGCAGTTGTATCAGGACCTAAATTAACGCCAAATTCATTTGCAATTTCATATTTCATTTGATCAATTGCATTTTGTGCTCCAGGAACAACTAATTTATTTTTACTTGAATAATTTTGTGACATGTATTTCACCTCCTGACAACTATATCTTGTGTCAAAAGTTAAAAAACATACCTGATTTTTTCAATTTTATTTTATTATTTAAAAAATATCATCATTCTTTTTATAATTATCATCAATTATAATTTCTTCAACTGTATCTACACATTCATTTACTAATGTTTCAAAATCAAATTCAGCTTCAAAAGCTTCTGCTTTATAAGATTTTGGTTTAGTAGCTGGTGCTTTAGGTGTAAAGATCGTACAACAATCTTCGTGAGGTCGAATTGAAATTTCATAAGTATCAATTTTAGTTGCAATATCAATAATTTCTAGTTTATCCAAACATAAAACTGGTCTTAAAACTGGTAATTTAACAACTTCATTGATTACTTGCATACTATTTAAAGTTTGTGACGCTACCTGTCCAATACTTTCACCATTGACTAAAGCTAAACAATGATTTTTTAAAGCTATTTTTTCACTAATTCGATACATCATTCTACGCATAACAGTCATTGCATAACTTTCATCACAATGATCATATACGGCTAATTGTAATTTTGTAAAATTTACAATATGAACTTTAATTTTACCATGGGTAAAATGTCTTAACTTATCAACTAAATCTAATACCTTTTCTCTAGCTAGTTCATTTGTATATGGCGGTGCTGCAAAGTGAACACATTCAATATCAACACCTCGTTTTAATGTCAAATAACCAGCTACTGGTGAATCAATTCCTCCTGACATCATCAAAAGGGCTTTTCCACCAACGCCAACAGGATAACCTCCAGCTCCTTTTATAATATTATCCATTACATAAATCGCATCATGACGAATTTCAACAGTAACTAAAATATCAGGATGATGAACATCAACCTTTAATTCTTTACTTGTATGATGGAAAACATAAGTAGCTATTTCACGATTAATATCTTGTGATTTACCAGGAAAATTTTTATCAGCTCGTTTGGTATTAATTTTAAATGTTTTACCACTATTATTTTCAATAATCTGTAATACAGCTTTTTTAGCTAATTCCAATTCTTTTTCCATTTTATAAGCAACTGAAAAAGAATAAATACCAAAAACTGTTTTAAGTTTAGCACAAACAGCATCATGATTAGCGCCATTTAAAATAATATACATTCGATCGTGTTGTAAATCATATGTTAATTGTTTAAATTCCGCTAAAATTTCTTTAGTATTTTTTAAAAGACGATTAGTAAATAATTTTCGATTTTTACCTTTTGTTGTTAGTTCTCCAAAACGAACTAAAATATAATTTGCTTCCATATATTACCTCTGTTTCTTCAATCTAGCCATACTATCTTGTAAATAATAACAAAATTTATCAATATCTTCTTTACTAGTATGTTCACTAAAACTAATTCTAAGCGCACTTGAACTAATGGCTTCATCTAAATTTAATTGTTTCATTATTCTTGAAATATTACTTGTTTTAGAAGAACATGCACTTCGAGTTGATAGATATATTTCTTTAGTTTCTAAATCATGTAAAATAACTTCTGGCTTATAGCCAAGACAAGAAAAATTAATTATAGTATCAATACATACTTTTTCATCACTATTTATTACAACACCATCAATTTCTTTTAAACATTGACGACAATATTGGTTTATTTTTTTTATATGTGCACTTTTTTTATCAAAGTTTTCTAACGCTAATCGCAGTGTTTTTGCAAATACAATATTTGTACATCCATTAGAAGTTCCACCTCGTAATCCAAATTCTTGTTGTCCACCACTAATTAAAGGAACAATTGTTGTTGAACGACGTTTAAACAATAATCCACTGCCCTTTAAACCATAAATCTTATGAGCTGAAAAAGAAGCTAAATCAACATCATTCAAATCAATTGGCAGTTTACCTAAGGCTTGGACCATATCAAAATGTAGTTTAACCCGATCGTGTTTTTTTACAATTTTCTTTATTTTTTCAATTGGATTTATGACCCCAATTTCATTATTAACATACATGATCGATACTAAAATAGTATCATCACGAATACTATTTTCTAACTGTTCTAAAGAAATACAACCACGATTATCAACTGGCAAATAAGTTACTTCAAAGCCAAAAACTTCTTCTAACTCTTTACAAGTTTCGTATACTGAAGAATGTTCGATTGCGGTCGTTATAATATGTTTACCTCGATTTTGATATTGAAAAGCCACACCTTTAATAGCCATGTTATTAGCTTCACTACCACAACTAGTAAAAATAACTTCATCTTCTTTAACATTTAAATAATCACTAATTAATTTACGTGAATGTTCCATTAAACGATTTACTTCGATTCCTTTATCATACATAGAATCAGCATTATAAAAATATTTAGATAATAAATTATGATAAGTATTTAAAACATCTTGATTTAATGGTGTTGTTGCCACATAGTCTAAATATATCATTTTTACCCCCTATTTTATTATATGCAATTAAAACACAAAGTCATGACTTTTGTCTATAACTTTGTGTCGTTTTTATTAATTAACATCTCATAAGAACCTGGTTTAATTTTTTCAATTATATCTACGGCTGTAGTCAAAGCTTTAGTATACTCACCATTTCGATATAATAATTCTGCTTTAGTTAATTCTGTATTTACTTCTAAAAATGATGTTCGATAACGATTACCATAAATAATGGCATCTTCAACCATCTCTGCTGTAACAATCAAATTATGAACATTATCATATAATTTATAGATAACATCTCTAGCCGCGTCTACTTGAACAGATAGACGATTTAAATCAATTGGACGATGACGAATGAACTTTAAGATTTCATCAGCTTTTTGATAAGAGTCATTAATATAATCTTTATATGATTCATTAATCATTGGTAAATGATTATTTTTTATTTCTGATTTAATTTCCAATAAAACAATATTAATATTTTCTAATTCATCTAAAGCTCTTTTTTCTTCTAGACGTAATGAATTTTCTAATTCAATATATTTATTTAATTCATCATCAAATGGTTTACAACGTTCAATTAGTTTTTCAAAGCTTTCAATCATAGCACTATATGAAAAATCATCACTTTCAATAACTGTAGTTATTTTTTCTAAATCATCTAAAATTTCTTTGAAATTCTCATAATCTTCTTTTACAGTAATTTGATAATCTGTCAATAAGTAATTTTCTTGTAATTCTTCAAATGAATTAATAGTCTTTTGTAATCCTTCATCTAGATGACCAATATGCTTATAGCAATTATTACGAGCTTCTTCATATAAATTATAAGCATTTTCTTCTTTTTCAAAATCAGCTGCTAAACTATTTATATCATCAGTCATTGTTTCAATAGCACTACCAACATTTTCTAGATCCAAATGTTTAATCGCTTGAATTGTTTTTTCTAAATCGGTATGAATTATATTATAACGTACAGTTGTATCTAATTTTTCAACTGAAAAATTTCTTTCTCGCATCTCTTTGATCGTTTTATTTAATTCATCTAAACGTTTAGGAATATATTTACGAACTATTGAAATATAAGTAGGCAAATCTCTAATATACGTATTTAACAAATCAATATCTTTATCAATTTCATTTGTTGATACTTTAGCATCATCAAAACGTTGTGTATTCATTAACGTTTCTAATTCTACAAAACGTTGATCGATATCTTCGATCATTGCTGGTACTGCTGGAACAAAATCCTCAATTTTAAATCTAACAGCAGCATAGTCGTCAGTTGTTTTACGATATTTTTCTTTTACTTTAATTATTGCCACTCTTTGAACGTTTTCAATTTCCGTAATCACTTCAATTTCTTTCAAAAGATTTTGAGAACGTTTTTCATAGTCAACGATTAACTCTTTTAATTTATTTATATCTTTACGAATTCCTCTTATTTTACGATAAAATAACCGTTCATCAATATCATTCATCAACGGTGCTATTTCATTGCCTTGTAATTCAAGCAATTCATTAAATTCAAGTTCAAATTCTTCATACTTTTCCATTACATCAGGCATATTTTTACCAATTGATTTAATACGCCCTAAACGATATTGAATCGGTAAAGTTTTAATAGCATTCATATCATTTTCTAAATCAACTATTTCTTTGCGATATGACTTTAATTTAACGATCCAATAAACTAGTAAAACCAGAATAATCACTAGTAAACTTACCCCAACAATAATAATATTTTGGGCCCCAAATTGTTCAATTATATTATCTAAAAAGTCCATTATACATCCCTCTTTTTTATTCTTACTAATAAAGTATACCATAACTGCTATATGTTGTCTAAGTAATATCTTAACTGATTTTAAATTTTCTTTACAAGATTTAATAATTTTGTCATATTATAAATATAGATATATTAAACGGAGGATAAAATGAATAAAAAAATATTAACGCCGCTTCGTTCTTATAGTAATGAGCGAGTATATTATATTTACAAAGAGTATTTACACATGTTTAAAAAACATAATTTTGATGTTATCGCTATTGGTAATATTAGTGATGAAACACTAGATTTTTTGTGTTCTTGTTGTGATGGACTGTTATTAAGCGGTGGCAAGGATCTTGATCCCACATTCTATAATCAGTCATTAAACCCTAAAACAAAGAAAGAAGTTTTAGAATTAGAACAGTTAGAAATGCGATTAATAAAAAAGTTTGCCAAATCAGGCAAACCAATTATCGGTATCTGTCGTGGTCTTCAAAGTATAAATGTTGCTTTTGGTGGTACTTTGATTCAAGATATACTAGAAACCAAAAAATATGATAATCATTTACAAGAACAATTTCCTGGTTATCATCATTTAGTAAGAACTAAAGAAAATACTTTAGTAAATAAATATCTTGGCTCTAGTTTTATGACTAATTCCTTTCACCATCAAGCTATCGATCAAGTTGCACCAGGATTCACTATTTCTGCTTATAGTAAAGATGGTATTATTGAAGCAATTGAAAAAGATAATATTATTGCATTGCAATGGCATCCTGAAAAGATTAATGATGAAATACAAGATCAAATCATGCTTCTTTTTAAAAGTTTATTTGATTAGTTAACTATCTGACTATCTTTTTTATTAGCGACAAACATTGCAATTACCATTAATACCATCGCTAAAAAACGGTTTAAATCGAATGATTCTTGTAATAATAAAGATCCTATATATGTAAAAACTGGATTTAGTCCTAACAAAAAACTTGTTTTAACACTGCCAATTTTTAAAACAGCCTGAAAATAAATAATTTGTATAATAGCAAAACCAATTCCTGAAAATAAAATAAACAATAACCATAAAGATAATGGAATCATATTTAATTGGCTATTATTGTCTATAAAAATATTTAAAATTGTCAATTCAATAAATGCATATAATAAATATTGAAAAGTAAACGGTAAGTTATCATCCTTTTGTAAATGATGTTGCATTATTAAATTACCAATACTATAAAAAATTATTCCACCAATCATCAAAAGATGACCTAGCGACAATTTTGAAAGATCAAAATTAATCGACATAAAAAAAGCAACACAAGCAATTATAACCGCAATGATTTGATTTTTAGAAATGTGCTGATGATAAAAAAGCCATGCCAACAAAACTGTTACTAGTGGTGCTAATGAATTAATAATCGCATTAGAACTGCCAGATATTAAATTAATTCCTGCAAAAGTTAAAATAAAATTTAATGTAATTGAAAATAGCGAAACAACTATTCCTATTTTAAAGGGATAGTTGTTTAATGCTATTTTTTTATATCTCATAATTAAATATACCGCTATTAATGAAAGCAATACTTTCAAATCAGCTAAAAAAAGCGAAGAAGTATGCTCAAGCATATATCTCATTACTAATACATTACTTCCCCATAAAAAACTGGCAAATATTAACCATCCATATAACATATCTATCACCATTATGTATTATTACCAGTTATTTTCTATTTAAAAAAGATATTTAACTATCAACAATAGTCAAATATCTAATGCTTAACTAAATTCATCTATAATTTTTTGTTTATCTGTTTTAAGCTGTTCTATCAAATCATCGATAGAAGGAAACTTTTGTTCCTTACGGATCCGTTTTAAAAAGATTACTTTTGCCATTTTACCATAAACATCCTGATCAAAATCAAAAATATTAACTTCTAATGATATTTGTTTTAATGCTGTAAAGGTTGGATTATAGCCAAGATTAGCCATACCTAAATATTCTTTGCCATCAATAATTACTTTTGAAGCATATACCCCACCTTTAGGTAAGACATAATTATTAGCATCAACATTAATAGTAGGAAAGCCAATTTTATGACCATTTTTTCGACCATGGATTATTAATCCTGAAACCTGATAAGGGCGATTTAATAATTTGGTCGCTAACTCTACTTCACCTTGCGATAAAATTTCTCGCAAAAAAGATGAAGATATTTTATGATGTTCATATTCTAACTTGTCAATAACACTGACTTCATAATTATTTTCTTTATATTTAATTAAAAAATTACAATCCCCTTTACCTTGATTACCAAAATGAAAATCAAAACCACATACAACATGTTTTATTTTAGTTTTAATTAGATATTCATCAATAAACTTATCGGGTTCCATACTAGCAAGTTTATTACTAAAAGATAAAACAAATAAATAATCAAAATCATACTTTTTCATAAAATCAATTTTATCTTCTAAACTCATCAACTGTTTAAAATGCTGATTAGATAAATAAGCTTTAGGTTGGACATCAAAAGTTAATAATCCTTTTTTTAAACCAGTTTTATTGCAGATAGAAATCACTTTTTCAACCAGTTTTAAATGCCCTAAATGCATTCCATCAAAAAAGCCTAAAGCTACACAACTATCTTCTAAATCAAATTTTGATTGTTTATTTAAATAAATAACTTCCATTACCACAAACCTCTAATATTTTTTAGATAACCATTACCGTCTGGTCCATAAATAGCTAAAACTTTATTATTTTGATTATAAATAGCTACTTGATGATTAATCTTAGATTTAATCTTTTTACCATGATATATTATATTTTCATCATCAACAACTAACTTAGGATAATTGCTTAATGCTTCTTCCATTGAAAGCATTTCAAACTCGCCATTTTCAATTTCTTCTAAACTATAACTATCGCTCAATGAAAAATTACCTGATTTACTTCTAATTAAACTATACATATGCCCTGGATAATCAAGTTTTTTAGCAATATCAAAACATAATGAACGAATATATGTTCCTTTTGAACAGCCAACTTTAAACTTAACTAAATTATCGACTATCGATATTAATTCAATATAATCAATAGTTATAACTCGTCTAGGAATTTCAACCGTTTCATTATTACGAGCATATTCATATAGTTTTTTTCCTTTTACTTTAATTGCTGAATGCATTGGCGGAATTTGTTCTTGTTTTCCGACAAAGCTATTTAAGCAAGCTAGTATTTTTTTATCACTAATTGGTACATATTCTTTAGTTGCTGTAACTTGTCCACTAGCATCATAAGTATCAGTAGCGGTTCCTAAACTTAACGTCGCTATGTATTCTTTATTATCTGCTGTTAAAAACTGTAATAGCTTAGTTGCTTTATTAACAGCAACAACTAAGACTCCTGTTGCATCAGGGTCAAGAGTTCCACAATGACCAACTTTTTTTGTTTTAAAAATTTTTCTAATACGATTTACCACATCGTGGCTTGTCATTCCTGCTGGTTTATTTACTATAATTACTCCATCCATTTTATCACCTTCATCATTTTACCTATCTTTTATCTAAATTGCAAATTATTTATACAAAAGTATTATACGTCAGATTTAACTAAAATATCTTTACTAAATTAAATTTTTTTTATAGAATAAACAAGGTGATAAAAAATGACAATGAAAAAAGTTTTAGGATGTATCCGTAAAGCTGATGAAGAATTTAATTTAATTCAAGATGGCGATAAAATATGTGTGGGCGTTTCTGGTGGTAAAGATTCGACATTACTTTTATATTGTTTATCTTTATATAAGAAATTTTCAACTGTAAAATTTGATGTAATTGGCGTTCACATCGAAATGGGTTTTCCTAATATGGATTTTAGTGAAGTTGATGCTTTTTGTAAAAAAAATAATATTGAATTATATCATGAACCAAGTGATGTCTATGAAATTTTAAAACTTAATAAAACACCTGATGGACGATTACAATGTTCATTATGTTCAAAATTTAAAAAAGCTTTAGTTATTGATGGGGCCAAAAAATACAATTGTAATAAAGTCGCTTTTGCTCATCATGGTGATGATGCAGTAGAAACATTATTTATGAATATGTTTTATGGTGGTAAAATTGCGACCTTTACTCCTAAAATGTATTTATCTAGAACTGATATGAATTTTATTCGCCCTCTTGTTTATGCCTATGAATCTGATATAGTCAGTGCTGTAAAAGAAGCAAATGTTCCAGTTGTTGTATCTACATGTCCAGCTGATAAACATACCAAAAGAGAAGAATTCAAACAGCTTTTAAATGATTTATATAAAAAATATCCACAAGCAAAAAACAATCTATTAACCAGTCTATCAAACGAAGAAAATACCATGTTATGGCATAAAACACCAAGAAAAAAATAAACTAATATCCAAGGGGTATATCCCCTTTTTTTGTTAGATATTAGTTAAAGATTTTTGATATAGATTTTTAAAATTAATAGCGATTAATGAAGCGTAGATGTTTAATAATAAATTAGATGAAAAATTATATTCATCATCTAAAAAAATATTTTTATAGACAAAAGAATAGATATCAGTTTTAATGGTAGTAATCAAATAAATCCGTGGTGGATTATTTTTATTGATAATATTTTTTCTTGGTAATATTTTTTCAAAAAATGAACCCGTCGCTGAAAAAACTATTATTAAATCTTGATCAGTAGCATTTTTTAAAATTTGATTTATTTTCTTTGGTTCCATTATTGCAAAAGCATATTTTTTAAACGTCATTAAATCATTAGCCAAAGAAATCATAATTCCTGCTGACTGTTGTAATCCCATTAAATAGACACGTTGATATTTATTTATATCCTGCGTAAT
Organism: Erysipelatoclostridium sp. An173; assembly: GCF_002160495.1. Taxonomy (GTDB): domain Bacteria; phylum Bacillota_I; class Bacilli_A; order Erysipelotrichales; family Coprobacillaceae; genus Thomasclavelia; species Thomasclavelia merdavium. Next base: position 119,324 of record NZ_NFKR01000001.1, read on the forward strand.
TTCGTTTAATAAAGTTCGATCTAAATGTTTTTTTAATAAACTCATTTTATCAATCGATTCATCAATAAAATTAATAACATCATCATCAGTAGTTTGTTTAAAAGAATATTTTTGTGATACAGTTTTCCCTGGTTTATAACTACGGATCAAGATTTTTAATGCTAAAAAATCTTCCAATCCAATCTTTCGACAAAAACGACTAATTGACGCCTTAGAAACATTACAAGCCTTAGCAAGTTCAACAGTTGAAATATTATCTAGATCTTGACTATTTTTTATTATATAATCGGCAATAATATAATTTGTCGATCCGGGTTCTTCTTTTTCTATTACAGCAAAAAGTATACTAGATAAATCCATAATTTTCACCTCTTGTTTTAATCATAGCATAATTGCAAAAAAAAGAAAAATCTTAGGTTACCCTAAGATTTATTTAAAATACTAGCACCACTAGTTTCAATAACTTCTTTATACCAGTCATAGCTATCCTTTTTAGTTCTTTTTAAAGTTCCGGTACCGTCATTATTACGATCAACATGAACAAAACCGTAACGCTTTCTCATTTCACCAGTTCCGGCAGAAACAATATCAATTGGACCCCAATATAAATATCCCATTACTTCAACACCATCTAAAACAGCTTCATAAACATATTTTAAATGATCTTCAATATATTTTTGGCGTTCTATATCATTTATTTGACCATTTTCATCAACTTTTTCATCTAAACCAATACCATTTTCAACAATAAATAATGGTAAATGATAACGATCATATAAAACATTTAAAACATATCGAATCCCTTTTGGATCAATTGGCCAGCACCATGGTTCAGGTGAACATCCAGTAAGATATGGATTTTCTTTACCCACTAAACCACCAGTATTACCACTTAATGAAACTTCATGATCATATGTTGCTGAACGATAATAACTAAATGAGAAGAAATCAACAGTATAATCTTTTATCAATTGTAATTCTTTTTCATCAGTGACCGGTGTACAATCATGTTCTTGCCAGATTCGTTTTACATAACCTGGAATAATTCCTAAACAAAAGGTATCGCCAAAGTAAAAGTTTGCTTTTCTAACTGCATCGTAAGCACCAAAAACATTATCTGGATCACAATTATATGGATATGTTGCTACAGATGAACTTGTAAGCATGCAGCCAACTTTAGCGTCAGGATCAATTTCACGACAAATCTTAACAGTCCATGCGTTAGCAACACAAATATTATAATATGCTTGCCATTTTTCTTTTTCAGTAATTGAACCAATTGGATCGTTTTTATCACTTGGATTAATATTTAAAACACCACCAGCTACCAATGGATTGTTCATCATATTATTTACTTCGTTAAATGTCAACCAGTACTTAACTTTACCTTGATAACGTTTAAAAACTGTTGTTACATAACGATTCCAAAAATCAATTAATTTATGATTGCTCCAACCACCATATTCTGTTAATAAATGTAGTGGTGTTTCATAATGACTTAAAGTTATTACTGGTTCCATTTTTAGTTCAATCATTTTATCAATTAATCGATCATAAAATTCTAATCCCGCTTCATTAGGTGTTTCTTCATCACCATTAGGAAATATTCTTCCCCAAGCAATTGAAGTTCTAAAACAATTAAATCCCATTCCTGCCATAAGTTCTAAATCTTCATTATATCGATGATAAAAATCAATCGCTTCATGAGATAAATAGACTTTATTAGGATCTAATGCCATTTCCCATTTATTTGTAGTATCATTCCATTTTAACCCTGGATCCTTAGAACCAATCCCTACCATAATATCAGTTACATTTGGTTCTTTGCCATCTTCTAACCAGGCTCCCTCACATTGGTTGGCAGCAACTGCTCCACCCCATAAAAAATCTTTTGAAAATTGTTTCATTATTTTTGCCTCCTATATACTAATAAGATATCAGAATTATATATAAGAAAGTTATTTTTTTCATATTTTGTTCACTTGTTTCACAAAATGAAAAAATCATGGTTTCCCATGATTTTATAAATGTTTAATTACAAAATAATTCTTTTTACCACGACGAATTACAGTTGCTTCATTGCCAAAAGCATTAGCTTTACTTACTACAAAGTCAACATCTTTAATTCTTTCACCATTAACTAAAATAGATCCACCATTAACAAATTCGCGAGCTTCACGTTTACTTTTAGCACCACCGCAAGTAATTAAAGCATCTAAAATATTTAAATCTTCATTCACTTCAACACTAGGTACACCTGCAAAACATTCTTTTACTTGCTCTAAAGTTAATGATTGAATTTGTCCAGAAAATAGCATTTTAGAAATATTTACAGCTTCTTCATATGCTTCTTTACCATGCAAGAAAGTAATTACTTCACGTGCTAAAGCTTGGTGTGCTTCTCTTAAATGTGGTTGTTTTTTGTTCTTTTCTTCTAATTCCATTATTTCTTCTGGAGTTAAGAAAGTTAAGAATTTTAAGTAATCAATTACTTTATCATCTTCTGAATTAATAAAGAATTGGTACATTTCATATGGTGATGTCTTTTTACGATCTAACCAGATAGCTTTACCATTAGTTTTACCAAACTTAGTTCCATCACTTTTAGTTAACAATGGCATTGTAAATCCATAAGCTTCTTTACCATCTTTTTTTCTAATCAATTCAATACCAGCAGTAATATTTCCCCATTGATCTTGACCAGCTACTTGCATAACACAATTTTTATTATTATATAACCATTCAAAATCTAAAGCTTGCATAATCATATATGAAAATTCTGTATATGTGATTCCGGCATCTAAACGACGTTTTACGATATCTTTATTCAACATATAATTTACATTGAAATATTTACCATAATCTCTTAAAAAATCAATAAAGTTGATATCTTTAGACCAGTCATAATTATTTACTACTTCAAAACCAAAAATATCTTGTGCTTGTTTCTTTAAACATTTGAAATTATGTTCAACTGTTTCTTTAGTAATCATTGGTCTTTCTGTATCTGGTTTAGGATCACCAATCAAACCAGTTGCTCCTCCAACTAATAAAATTGGATTATGCCCAGCTTCTTTTAATCTTTTAGAAATCAAAAATGATGAAAAATGACCAATATGTAAACTATCACCAGTAGGATCTGTTCCAATATAAAAAGTCATACCACCATTATTTAACTTTTCTTCTAAATCTGGTGAACTAACATCTTTAATTAGTCCACGCCAAACTAATTCATCATAAATTTTCATTAATAAAATCCTCCCTATATAAAATAAAAGAGATTCCATCCTAAAGGACGAAATCTCGCGGTACCACCTTTATTCATACATCTAGTATGCTCTTGATATTGATAACGGAATTACCCGTCTAGACTTTTCATCTAGAGACTCCAGAGTGTATTCATCAGTAGTACATCCTTGTTTCCACCAACCACAAGGTCTCTTAAATGCCTATTTTGACTACTATTTTCCTTCAACGTCGTAATAGAATTATATGCTAAAAAAAATATTAAGTCAACCCGATTATAAAATTAAGTTTTAATATCTTTGTCATAGTTTTATCTGTGAGGTCAACAATATACTTATTAATTTAACTGCTTTTATATTTATGAGATTTGCATATAAATTCTAGATCCATAATCACCTGGTCGCATATCTTCCTCGGTTATTGGTACTTCTGTAAAAGTAATCTTTTTTTCTTTAGTAATACCATTAGTGTATTTAATTTCCATTTTAATTTGATAATTTAAAAGTTCATCTTTAATAAATCTTGTCATATTTTTTTCATTTTTATAATATGACAATTCATCTTTTCCATATGAAAAACTAGTTACTATTTGCATTTTTGCTTGATTATCAAATTGTTTATCATATGGTATCATTAATTCTTTTTTGTGGTTGATCCCAATCCAGTAAATCCAGCCATACTCTTTTATTGATTCTTGGCTATAGTTTGCTTCAGCCAATTTTTTATTAAACTCAACTGATTTTTTAAAAAAGTTTTCAGTATAAAATTGTTCTAAATTATCAGTATGTTCATTATTTTCTTTTAAATGATCAATGTCTTTACTACGTAATTCGTTAAAATGTTTTAAAACTCGATACTCATTACCGTCTTCACAATATTTATTATAATCTCCTTGAAACTCATCAAACGACTCTAAAAGATAAAAATTCAAACTATCACCATTTACAACAGAATATGTTATCTCTTTAATATTATCACCAGTAATAACTATATCAAATGGTAAATATGATTTACCATTAAATCCACTTTCATCACTGTTTATTTTATTACTAACTCTCCACGATATTCCAAACATATCTTCAGTCATATCAATTTGTACTGGTTTTTCTATATTATAATTTTGTTCATTTGCATAAACATTGGTTATAAAATAATCTGGATCAATATTAGTTGTTTCTTTTACATTTTTATCTTTTCTTAAACTAAAAATACCAATTGTTAAACAAATCACTACCGGTACAGCCAAAAATTTATAATACCTTTTAGGATTTTTTTTGCTTTTTAAACACATATCCAATTTTTGTTCAGGAATTATAATACCATCTATAACTTTCTTTAAATCATCTTGTTTCATTTTATATCTTCCCATTCTATTTTTAATTTTTCTCGTCCTCTTTTTAATCTTTGTTTAACCGCAGCTTCTTTAATATGTAATATTTTAGCTATTTCCTTAATTTTATATCCTTGATAATAATACAGATATATAACACCCTTATATTTTGGTGCTAATTTAAATACTAGTTCTTTAAGTTGAATGTCGACATTTTCATTACAATAATATTCTTCATTAAAAGAAGTTACATTTCTTTTCCAATAACTTTTTAAATTATTCTTGCATAAATTAATACTTACTCTTAATAGCCAGCGTTTAAGATGCTCTTCATCATTAAATTTCTTTTGTTTCGATAATTTTAAAAAAGTGTTTTGAACTACATCCAAGGCATCTGCTTCATTTTTCAAGTACAAAAAAGCTGTTTTATATACCATTTCCCGATACCGATAAAAAATTGATTCAAGCGCTTCATTATCCATGAATATCCTCCCTTCACCTAATAAACAATTCAAATCCTTAATTAGTGACAAATAATAAAAAAGACTTTCTTTACGAAAGCCTAATCATCTTTTGTTGAATCACGTTTAATAAACATGTGCTGTACTGCAATTTCTTTTGATTCAATTTCTTCATCTTGTAAAAACTTAGTTAAAAGTCTAACTGCTAATGCTCCCATATCATAAACTGGAACATTCATTGAAGATAGAGTTGGTTTACACATAATCGAATAACTAGTATTCAACATACCAACTACTTCCATTTCATCTGGAATTTTAATTCCATTTTCTTGAGCTGCATTAATTACAGCAACACCATCTTTGTCATAACCACAAAATACTAAATCATGTTTATGAGTTTTAAAATATTCGATAAAGTTTGGATATGTGTTTTCATAATGACTTGAACTTGTTAGAATCTGGTTTGTTGTAAATTCCTTGTTATGCTTTTTATATGTTTCTTTAATTCCTTCAATAATTTCATCACTTTTAATTAAATTTTGTTTTGGTAAAATATAAATAATATCATCTTTACCACGATTTAAATAGCGATCAACAATTTCCTCAGCTGCCTTTTTAACATCAATATAGATTGATCCAATATTTTCACCAGAAATCTTTTTACCAATAACTACAATTGGTAAATTGTATTTAACAATTGAATCAATAGTTTCATCAAGATTATCGTTGTTAAAAAGTATTACACCATCAACACGTGATTTTACTAATCGTTCAGTAACATCAGCAACAGTATTTTCATCACCAATATCATCTGTAGTATACATGTTAATATTGTAATCTAAATGTCTTCCGGTATCACCAATTCCACCAATCATATCTTTAACATGGGCAAACAATGATTGCGGAAAAACAATTGCAATTGTTGTTGTTTTACTCGTCGCTAAGCCTCTTGCTATATCATTTGGTTTAAAATCTAGACGTTCAATTACATCCAAGACTTTTTGCTTTGTCTTTTCTCGGACAACATTAGACCCGTTAATTACCCGAGAAACAGTCGCAAGAGAAACTCCTGCTTCTCTTGCAACATCATAAATAGTAACTTTTTTCATTAGTCTTTTAGATCTTCAATGATAACATCTAATTCATCTTCGATGTCATCAATTACACCATCAAATTCATCTACTTCATTAAAATCCTGGTCTTGAATTTTTGTCTTGATTTCTTTTAATTTAGTAGTTACTTCATTACTTACTTTAGTAACTGATTCTTTAAAATTAGCATATTCTTCACTAGATTTAACTGAAACAGCTAATTCTTCTAATTTTGATTTTACTTCATTAATTTTTTTTCCAGCGTTTTCTTTAAACTCATCAGCATCAAATTCATCAATAGCTAATTTAATTTCATCAATTGTATTATTGATTAATTCTTGAATATCTTCTTTTGAGATATTTTGCGCTTTATCATATAAATCTTTTGATTTATCCTTAATATCTTTTCTTAATTCACTACCTTTTTTTGGAGCACATAACATTCCAATTACGGTTCCAATTCCAATTCCAGCAATTAATTTACCTAATTTCATTTTTTATTCACCTTTCTAAAACAATTTTCTAATAAATCTAATAATCATACCAAATGGGCTAAATTTTGGACGTTCAGGATCAAAGATACTTGCAATAGTTTCAACTGGTACATTCAATAAATCTAGCTTGTATGTAATATCATCCATTACTTTTTCTGCTTTATTTATCGTACTTTGCGCCATTTCAACAGTTTCACCAACTTGTTTAACTGTAGTAGCTGAACGCAATAACAAAATACCTAATGTTACTAGAGCAAATGCACCAGCCAAAATTAAGACACAATAACATATATCGATTGCAGTCATAGCATTACCTCAACTTTCTAAAAATCATTATAACATATTTCTAAATTCTTACATAGATTTTTTTGCGGCAATAACTTTTTCTTCTAGTTTATAAATATCTTTACTAGACATAAATAAGAACACAACATTATCATATTTAGCTAATTCTTTAGCTGCTTCGTCGTCTTCACCGATTACTTTAGAACGAGGTAAGTTTTTAGCAATATCGTAAATATCAATATCGATGCCTTCCTCTTTAACCGCATTTTCAGGGAATGGACAAAAATATGGATAATCCGCTAAATCCATCGCCTGAGCAAACTCAACAGCAAATCGAGCTCCTCTTGAATAACGATCTGGCTTAAACACAGCTACGATTTTTTTACCAGGATATCTAACCCGAGTAGCTTCAATTACATATTTAATTGCTGTTGGATGATGAGCATAATCATCAACATATATATTGTTACCAACTTCAGTAACTGTATACCGTCTTTTAGTACCTTCAAATGTAGCCATTTTTTCTTGCATATATTCACAGCTCATATTTTCTAAATATCCAAGAGTAATAATTGCTAATGAATTATATAACATATGCATTCCATAATATGGCAAATTAAAATGTCCAAATAATTCATTATGAATATATACATCAAATGACAATCCATCATGGTTTTCAATTACATTGACTGCTCTAACATCATTATTGTCATTTAAACCAAATCTCATAACTCTTTTTTTGAAATTGATTTTTTTAATATTTGGATCATCACCCCACACAATTACTGTATCTTTAACTTGATTAGCAAATTTTTCAAAAGATTCAATATATCTTTCTAGATTACCAAAGTAATCAACATGATCTAATTCAATATTATTGATAATTGCATATTGTGGATAATAATGTAAAAAATGATCTTGGAATTCACAAGATTCGGCAATAAAATATTTACTATCTTTAGTTGCATAACCAGTACCATCACCAATTAAAACGGTAGTTTTCGCAAAATCTTTAAATAAATGATAAGCCATACCCGTAGTAGTTGTTTTCCCATGAGTACCAGCAATACTGATAGAAATAAAGTTTTCCATGAATTTTCCTAAAAATTCAAAATAACGATAACATTTAACATTTGGATTTGCTAGTGCTGCTTTTACTTCTTCATGGTCATCACCAAAAGCATTTCCAATTATAACTGTATAGCCATCTTTAATGTTATTTGGATCAAAAGAATAAATAGGGATATTTCTCTTTCTTAATTCATCTTCAATAAAAATATATTTATCAATATCACTACCACAAACATCATTTCCTAGTTCATGAAGGATTTCGGCTAATGGCGCCATCCCTGAACCTTTTATACCTATAAAATAATACATATTGTCACCTCACCATCTCATTTTAGCACAATTTATGATAAATGTATTTAATAGTCAAGAAAAAATTATTACTTTTTAATGATAGAAAATGATTAAAAGTATTAAACTTTTAATCATTTACAACTATTAAATCCTTAGAATAACTATTTAATACTTGGCATCCATCTTTAGTAACTAAGACTAAATCTTCAACTCGAACACCAAATTTACCAGGTAAATAAACACCAGGTTCAATAGAAAAAGTCATTCCTTCTTTAACTTCTAAATCAAAATTAACTGAAACATCACCATATTCATGAACATCTCTACCAATGAAATGTCCTAAACGATGATTAAATTCTTTTCCATATCCAGCTTCACTAATAATATCACGTGCTGTTTTATCAATGTCGCAAAGTTTTACGCCAGGTTTGATCATTGCTTCAGCTGCTTCATTAGCCTTACGAACTAACTGATAAACCTTTTTAGCTTCTTCACTAACTTCTTTGTAAAATACTGTTCTTGTCATATCTGAACAATAACCATGGTATTTACAACCCATGTCAATTATTACACTATCTCCTGGTTTTAATTGACTATCATCATTTTCATGATGAGGATTAGCACCGTTAGCCCCAAAAGCTACAATTGGCTCAAAACTATTTCCAGAAGCGCCAAGTTCTTTATAAATATCTTCTAACTGATCAGCAATTTGTTTTTCTGATAAACCAGTACCAACTAATTTGATAATTTTGTCAACTGCTTTATCATTGATTTTACTTGCTTCAATCATTAATTCTTGTTCTTCTTTATCTTTGACCATTCGAACATAATCAACACATTTAGAACCATTGACAAATTTTGTATCTGGCATCTTTTCCATTAAACTAAGTAAAAAGTGAGCACTCCAATGTTTATCGACACCAACAGTTTTAGCTCCAGCTATTTTACTTGCGATACTAGCTGTTGGATCATCGGTATCACTATGCCATGCAATTTCAATTCCTAAATCATTTTCCACAAAGAATAGTTTATTGAAAAATAAACAATGATCACCATTAGCCCCTAGCATTAAAACATACATTCTTTCTCCAGGATTATTAACATAATTAATTAAATAATCAATTGATGATGGTTCACTAATTAATAAATAATCCAGATTATTTTCTTGCATGTTTTTTACAACTTCATTAATTCTTTGCTTATTCATCTTCAATCACCGCAATCTTTAATTCATCTAATTGTTCTTGATCAACAACACTTGGAGCCTTAGACATTGGACAAACTGCACTAGCATTTTTAGGGAAAGCAATTACTTCACGAATATTTTCACTACCAGTTAAAATCATTGCTAAACGGTCTAATCCTAAAGCAAAACCACCATGAGGAGGTGTTCCATATTGGAAGGCTTCTACAAACCATCCGAATTGACTTTCAATTCGTTCTTGAGTAAATCCTAATGCTTTAAAAGCACGTTCTTGTAAATCTTGTTCATAAATTCTTTGAGATCCACCACCTAATTCAAAACCATTTAAAACAATGTCATAAGCATCAGCTAAACAATGAGCTGGATCATTTTCAATTTTATCAATATCTTCTTCTTTAGGTCTTGTAAATGGATGATGTACTGCATAATAACGATTAGTTTCATCATCAAATTCAAACATTGGGAAATCAACTACCCATAAATATGCAAATTCATTTGGATCATATAATTTTAATTCCTTACCTAAATGATTACGTAATGCTGCAAGAGAACTACAAACAACATCATATTTTACATCACTTACAAATAACAATAAATCATCATCATTAGCAGCCATTGCTGTTAATAAACGTTCCATTTGTTCATCATTAAAGAATTTAGCAATAGGACCTTCCCCTTTACCATTTTTAACTTTTAACCAAGCTAATCCTTTAGCTTTATATGTTTTTACAATATCTGTTAATTTATCAATAGCTTTACGAGAAAAATTATTAGCTTGACCTTTAACATTAATACCTTTTACATAACCATTAGCTTCTAACGCTGATTTAAAGACCATAAAATCAACATCTTTAACTGTTTCATTAAGATTTACTAATTCTAAACCAAAACGAATATCAGGTTTGTCGATCCCATATTTTTCCATAGCTTCATGCCAAGTCATACGAGGTAATGGCAATGAAATTTCAATTCCTTTGACATCTTTCATTACTTGAGCAATCATTTGTTCTCCTAAAGTAATGATTTCATCAGTTGTCATAAAACTCATTTCAACATCAATTTGAGTAAATTCAGGTTGACGGTCAATACGTAAATCCTCATCTCTAAAACAACGAGCAATTTGATAATATCTTTCAAATCCAGCAACCATCAATAATTGTTTAAATAATTGTGGTGATTGTGGCAAAGCATAAAATGAACCATTATGAACCCTTGAAGGAACTAAAAAGTCTCTTGCTCCCTCTGGTGTTGAACGATTTAAATATGGTGTTTCAATATCGATAAAATCATGTTCATCTAAAAAATTACGAATACTGCGTGTAATTTTATGACGAGTAATTAATTTTTCTTGCATTACTGGTCTTCTTAAATCTAAATAACGATATTGCATTCTAGCATCGTCACTAGCATCAGTTTCATCAGTTGTATAAATTGGGGTAACTTTTGCTGTATTGATAATATCAATACTAGTTACTTCAATTTCAATATCACCTGTTGGTAAATTAGGATTCTTAGAACTTCTTTCAATTACTTTTCCAACAACGTGTAAAACATATTCATTTTTTATTTCACGAGAAATTTCTTCCATTGATTCATTTAATACAATTTGGGTAATCCCATAACGATCACGTAAATCAATAAAAACTAAAGCTCCTAAATTTCTCTTTTTAGCAACCCAGCCTTTTAATTCAACTGTTTTACCAACATCACTAATTCTTAATTCACCATTATTGTGAGTTCTATTCATGACTATGTCCCTCCATATGATCTTCAATATACGCTACAATATTTTCAATTGGTACTACATCTTGTGTTTTTGAATGAGTACATTTAATATTTACAACTTCTTGTTCAACTTCTTTATCACCAATGATCATTGCAAAATGACTATTTAAACGATCAACAGTTTTAAATTGAGCCTTCAATGAGCGATCTTGATAATCCATATCAACAGTAAATCCATTAGCTCTTAACATAGTTGTAATTTGCATTGCTAAATCTTTAGCAGCTTTACCTAATGGCATAACATAAACATCTAAACCATCTTCTTCTTGTAACTGATCATCCATAGCAATTAATAATCTTTCCATACCAAAAGCAAAACCAACACCTGGAGCTTCTGGTCCACCTAATTCTTGAACTAAACCGTTATAACGACCACCACCGCCAACAGTTGAACCAGCTCCTAAACGCGGATCATCAGAAATAACTTCAAATACTGTATGACAATAATAATCTAAACCTCTAACTAAATTAGGATCAACTACATATTCAATTTCTAATTCGTCTAATAATTGACATACTTTTTCAAAATGAGCTTTACTATGTTCATTTAAATAATCTAATGTTTTTGGTGCTGTAGCCATCGCTGGATGATTACGATCGACTTTACAGTCGAGAATTCTAAGCGGATTAGCTTCATAACGATTTTTACAATCACTACATAATTCATCTAAATATGGCGCAAAGTGAGCTTTTAACGCTTCACGATAAGTATCACGACTTTCATTATCACCTAATGTATTAATATGTAGTTTGACACCTTTTAATCCTAAAGCTTTAACTAAAGTTACAGCCATTGTCATACATTCAACATCTAAATATGGTGATTCATAACCAATCATTTCTACCCCAAATTGATGGAATTGTCTTTGACGACCATTTTGAGGTCTTTCATAACGAAACATTGGACCAATATAATATAACTTACTAATTTTATCAGGATTAGCATACATCTTATGTTCAACATATGCTCTAGCTACTCCAGCTGTTCCTTCAGGACGTAAAGTAATAGAACGCCCTTTTTTATCAGCAAAAGTATACATTTCTTTACTAACAATATCTGTTGTATCACCTACTGAACGGCAAAATAAATCAGTATGTTCAAAGATAGGGGTTCTAACTTCTTTAACATTATAATTAGCACAAATTGTTCTAATTAGCTGTTCTAATGTTTGCCATTTATTACTTTGTTCTGGCAAAATATCTACAGTTCCACGTGGCGCTTTATAATTCATCTTTTTCCCTCCTTAATAATATAAAAACGTCCTTAAAAATAAGGACGTTAACTAACGCGGTACCACCTTAATTCGTGTTTTTTGACACGCACTCTTGTCTTAACGCAACAAACGTTTACTCCTACTGTCTTTCAAAGTAACTCCTCCCAAGTGTCCCATAATCTTCTTTTAAATACTTTCACCAGCCGTATTTTCTCTACATAAAAGAATTAATTATTTAATCTTGTTCATCGGATTAAAATGATTATATATAAAATTTTAAAAAAAAGCAACCCATATTAATTTTGAGTTACTTTTTTATTCAAAATTATCAGTAAATAAATAAAAATCTCTCATTTATCAACTAATGAATAATTCTTTTTATTTCATAGATTCCCTGGATACGATCAATATTATCAATTGCTTGTTGTAATCTTGAAGCATCCTCAACAGATATTTTCAATTTTATGATTGCTTTCATATCTACAATATCAGCATTAATTTTTAAAATATTGATTTTCATTTGTCCAAGAGCCGTTACAACATCATTTAACAAGTTAGGACGATCCAACCCAACAATTTCTAAATCAGCTTGAAATCTCATAGTAGTAATTGATGCAAAATCCCAATAAACATCAATTAACCGAGCTTGAATATCCGGCTGCTGGATATTAGGACAATCTTTTCGATGAACTTTAATTCCTTGTCCTTGAGAAACAAAGCCGATAATGTCGTCACCAGGGATTGGATTACAGCACTTAGATAATTGAATTTTAAGACCATCGATTCCTTTTACAACTACCCCAGAACTATTTCTAGCTGATTGCATCCTTTCATTAGCTTGATTATTACGTTGTAGCATTTTAGAAATACTATCAAAAAAGCCAGATTTTTTAGGAGCAACACGATCAAGAACATTCATAACAGGTAAACTTTTCTTACCAATGAAATATAAAATATCATCAAAGCTACGAGCTCCAAAAGATCCTAAAAAAGTCTTATAAGTATCACTATCCATATATTTCTTTTCATCTAAACCACGTTTACGAATCTCATCGCGAAGAATTTTACGACCATCTTCAATAACATCTTTTTTAGTTTCGGCTTCACGTTTAGCGATAAATTGACGGATCTTATTTCGAGCACCAGCTGTTCGTACAAATTTTAACCAGTCTTCACTTGGACCTGGTGATTGTTTATTTGTTTTAATTTCTACAACATCACCAGTTTTTAATTTTGTATCAATTGGCACCATAACATTGTTTACTAAAGCACCAACTGCTTTATGACCAACTTCAGTATGAATACGATAAGCAAAATCAATCGGTGTAGCCCCATTTGGCAATTCAACGATTTTTCCTTGTGGTGTTAATACATAAACATTTGCTTCAAAAATATCATGTTTTAATGAATCATAATATTCTTTAGCATCACCATCTTTAATATCATCACTTAAAGAAATAAATTCACGTAACCATTGCAGCTTTTCACCAATTTCCTGTTGTTCTCTTTTAGATGAATACCCACGGTTTTCTTTATAGCGCCAATGAGCAGCTACCCCAAGTTCTGCTAACTCATCCATTTCTTCAGTTCTAATTTGGATTTCAAAAGTATTACCATCTTCACCAATTACAGATGTATGCAATGATTGATACATATTAGGTTTAGGCATTGCAATATAATCTTTAAAACGACCTGGAATTGGACGATATTGATCATGAATCAACCCTAAAATACTATAACAGTCCATCTTATCTTTAGTAATTATTCTTAAAGCATATAAGTCATATAGTTCATCAAAACGTTTCTTTTTTACAAACATTTTTTTATAAATACTATAAATCGACTTAGCTCGTCCTAAGATTCGATATTGATAGTTATTTTCTTTCAGCATTTTTTCAACTGAAGCCATCATCTTAGCAACAGATTCTTTACGTTCTTCTTGTTTAGTTGCTAATAATTTAGATATTTCATTATAAGCAATCGGATCTAAATAATACAAACTTAAATCTTCTAATTCCGTTTTAATATCATTAATCCCTAAACGATGAGCAATCGGTGTATAAACCTCTAAGGTTTCTCGCGAAATCTTTTTTTGTTTTTTAGGTGGCATATACTGCAAAGTTCGCATATTATGCAACCGGTCTGCAAATTTAATTAAAATAACTCGAATATCTTTAGCCATCGCAATGTATATTTTACGATGATTTTCTGCATAGACATCAGCTTCATCTTTAAATGGCATTTTACCAATTTTAGTAACTCCCTCTACTAGACTAGTAATCTCTTCACCAAATTGATCAACCATTTCTTCATGGGAAACGCCACAATCTTCCATGACATCATGTAATAAACCAGCAGTTATTGTTGCCGGACCGGTTTGTAAAGTAGCCAAAATATAAGCAACCCAAATTAAATGATTAGTATATGGTTCCCCGCTTTTTCTTTTTTGTCCAGCATGTTTTTCCATAATATAATCATAAGCACGATTGATTAGAGCAATGCTGTCTTGATTTGTAATATATTTACCACATACTTCTAAAACATCATCAATTGTTACGGTATCGCCAGCTCCTTTAAACTCTGCCATATTTTCACCCCCTATTATTAAAAAAGAGAGTAACTCTCTTTTTTAATACTTCAACATTGAATAAACATTATAACCTTGAAGACGTTTACGTCCTTCTAAAGCTTCTAATTCAATAAAAAATGCAATTCCAGCTACTTTTCCGCCTAATCGTTCAACTAATTTAACTGTTGCTTCAACAGTTCCTCCAGTAGCTAGTAAGTCATCAACAATAATAACATTTTGTCCAGGTAAAATACTATCAGCATGCATAAATACTTCATTAGTACCATATTCTAAATCATATTTTTCACTTATAGTTTCCCGTGGTAATTTACCTGGTTTTCTTACAGGTACAAACCCTGCATTTAACTGGTAAGCAACTGGGCATCCAAATAAAAACCCTCTTGCTTCTGGTCCAGCTACAATATCAGTTTTTACACCAAGATCATTAGCCCAAGCAACGAAACGATCAATTGCTTCTTTATAAGCATCTTTATCTTTTAATAATGGTGTAACATCTCTAAATAAAACTCCTTCTTCAGGAAAATCCTGGATATCCGCAACATATTTTGATAAATCCATCTCTATTCCTCCACAATCATATCCTATGATTAACAATTATAACATTTTTATAGTCTAATTAAAACCATTTATATCTTCGATAATTAAATTAACTGATTCGATATTATTAAAAACATTAATACTAAATTTCCCGATAATATCAATACTTTTTACATTTTTATATTTATCATATAAATCTCCGTGATTAAAAAACAATGCTTGACCTCTAGTTTTAGGTAAATCTAAATCAAATCTTATATGTTTACCATTTGAAAGAGCCGTTACTTTACTTACTGGCAAATTAGCTACAAAAAAACTCATTTCCTCATTTCCCTTACCTAAAGGTTCTAATAGCTGTAACTGTTTTACATTATTTATTTTAATTTCATTAATCTCTACAGCAATAACATCAACAGGGGGAGTTTGATAGTTTGCAAGTAATTGATCAAGATATATATCTAAACGCTCTTTTAATTTTTCAACATTATCTATACTTACACTAAAACCACCAGCTAAAGCATGACCACCATAACTGTCTAAAACATCTTGAACTTGTTCAAAAATCTGATTCAAAGGAATTCCTTCAATTCCTCGAGCACTACCTTTATACATATTTTTATCACTATCAAAAGTCATGACAAAACTAGGTCGATTAAATTGATGAGTATACTTTCCAGCAACTAATCCTATTAAACCTTCATGTAATTCACTTTGATAACAATATAAATACTGGTCATCTGGTTTAAGTGTTGAAAGAACCTGCTTATATTGCTGATTAGTCATGTTTTGTCTTTTTGAATTAATTTCAACAGCTTTTTGACTTACAGCTTTCAAAATACCAATTGAAGCATCCTGACGAAAATATTTAACTAAATGATTAGGACTAACGATTTCACTTAACCGTCCAAAAGAATTAATTTTAGGGGCAATTGTATAACCTATTTTAGTGACATCATAACCAGAACTATTACCTAACAATAATTCTAATTGGGGATATTTATTATTTTTCATAAATAATAATGCTCGTTTTACTAAAGCTCGATTTTCATCTAATAAAGGCATCATATCTGAAATTGTTGTTATGGCCGCCAAACAAAATAAATATTGATCATGTTTGTTTAATAAAGCACTGGCTAGTTTATAAGCAACAAATCCACCGGAAATTTCTTTAAAAGGATAATCTGGTGATATTTTAGTATGAATAATTGAAAAAGCATCAGGCAATTCATCATCATAATTATGATGGTCAGTAACAATGACATCAACACCTAACTCATTAGCTCGTTCTATTGCATCGTAAGCTTTAATACCATTATCTACAGTAATTATCAAACTATAATTTTTACTTGCAATCTGTTCTACCCTATTTACATTTAAACCGTACCCATCTTCTTGACGATTAGGAATATGATATCCTACTTCAATACCTAGTTGTCTAAAAGCGTCAACTAAAATAGCAGTCGCTAAAATCCCATCACAATCATAATCACCATATATACAAATTTTTTCTTGATTTTCAATTGCTTCTTGAATTCTCTCTAAAGTTATTTCGGCTTCAGAAAACAAAGAAAAATCATGATACATCAAACGATTAGATAACATTAATTCAATATCTTGTTTTGAATATTGTTTATAAGCAAATATTTTTGCAAGCAATGAATTAATCTGATATTCCTGCATATAATCTTTATAGTCCAAATCATTTATAATTCGCCAGTTCATAGAAACTCCTTTCAAATAAAAATAGTTGCAATGCAACTATTTTGAAATAAAATCCGAAAAATCATTTATACTCAAATGCGATGCTTCTTTAACTACTTGTAAACTTAAATAGTCAAAAAGCTCAGAAAAGTTTAAGTTCATAATATCATCAACAATCTCGCACATTGGAATTGAATCACGTTGTTTCCATTTGCATTCAAATAAATAATCTTTTATTTGTTGTTCAGTAATATTATGAATATCATGTTGTCTAAAATCACGGGCTTTTAATTTAATTAAAAAATTTAGGTCTCTTTTATTAAATTTAAAATCATTACCAGTTTTCACTATTAGCCCTCCGTTTCAAAAGTCACTTACATATTATATGACAAATTTCATCAGAAAGGAAGTGCTTTATGAAAAGAAAACTAATAAATTCTTTCATCATTCTTTCCGCAAGTTCTGCGATCACTAAACTATTTAGTATCCTTAATCGGATGATTTTAGCACGACAATTATCACAAGAAGCAATGGCTTTATATTTTCTAGTTATGCCTACTGTTTCTTTATGCATAACTTTAGGACAGCTAGGCATTCCTTCTGCTGTTTTTCGTCTTATTGCCAATCCTAAATACAATAATAAAAAAATAATCATTTCAGCAATAACTATTAGTCTATTTGCGGGTATCATAGTAATGAGTGCCCTGTTATTTTCTAGTCAATTTATAAGTCATAATTTATTAAAAAACGATGATGCTTTTTATCCATTATTATCATTAATTTTATTTATCCCACTAGTTGGAATAAGTGGCATTATTAAAAATTATTTTCTCGCTAAACAAAATGTATTTTTAGTTGCTAAAGCGGGTTTTATCGAAGAAGCAGCACGTTTAAGTTTTAGTTATATCATGATCAAATCATTTTCTTATTTAGCTAACAATTATTTAGTAACTTTTGCAATGCTTGCTATGTCTGTTGGCGAACTGGCTTCTATTATCTATTTACTTACAAGATTAAACAAAAAACATTTAGTTATTTTAAACAAACAAAAATTAGTAGCTAATTTACAAATTAAGGATATGCTTAATATTGCGATGCCTTTAACCGGCTCTAGACTTTATCAATGTTTAATCAGTTTTTTAGAACCAATTGTCTTAGTTTATGTTTTAAGTAAAATCGGTTTAGATAAAACCACAATTCATAATCAATATGCCATAATTAGTGGTTATGTTATTTCCTTACTTGTAACACCAACATTTTTTAACGGGGTGATTTATCGTTTAATTTTACCTATTATTACTAATGATGTTGCCTATCATCAAATCAAAGCAGCTCGCTATCACCTTTTAGTTGCCTTAATAGGAAGTGTCATGATCAGTATTCCATTTACCTTGATTTTTTATTTTTTTCCGAAAAATTGTTTACAACTTCTATACAATACCACAAGTGGTGCCAATTATCTTAAATATATGGCAATTCCATTTACGATCTACTATTTAGGTACACCACTAAGTGCTCTTTTACAGGCTCTAAATAAAAATAAAGCAATGTTTATTATCAGTATTATTCAATCCACCTTACAAATAATATTAATATTTATTCTTAGTCCGTATTTAAAAGCATTTAGTATTGCCATTAGTACTTTAATAGGGATTATTTTTTCAACAATTGCTTCAATGATCATTTGTTACAAATATCTGTTTATTGAAAACAAATAAAAAAAGTCCAATCATTTTGGACTTATTTATTTTGACTATGTAACCATTTAGAAAAAAGAGCTAATCCAGCTTCAATATCTTCGCTTTTATTAGCAAAGCCAAAACGAAGATGATATTCATTACCAAAGCAGGCTCCAGGAACAAAAAATACTCCAGTATCTTTTTGTAACTTTTCACATAACTCTCTTGATGGTATTGGTAAATGATACTTTAAAAAAGCTATCGTTCCTACAGTTGGTACAACACAATCTACCAATGGTTCTTTTTCTAACCAGTCAATTAAGATTTTTCGATTTTTTTCAATAATATTACGACTTCTTTTTAATATTGTATTATAGTTTTCTAGAACAATTGATCCTAAATAATCTGATAAATAACCAGTTGAAATAATGTGATAATCACGACGATCATTAATTAATTTAATGATTTCATGATTGGCCTTGATCCACCCTAATCTAAGTCCTGCAAATGAAGTGATTTTCGATAATGAAGATGTAGAAATTCCTAAATCATAAAGATCACTAATAGAAACTTCATCATCCTTTAATCCTTGATAAACTTCATCACAGAAAATATAAATATTTTTTTCTTTAGCAATTTCTATTAATTGCATCAAAAATTCTTTAGTATATTTAGTACTAGTAGGATTATTAGGATTGACTAAACAAATCATTTTTGTCTGCTCATTAATTGCCTCTTTAAATTCATCGATATCAGGAATCCAATTATTTTCTTCTTTTAATTCAATCAATGAAGTTGCTACTTGCAATGATTTAGGAAATGAGTAGAACTGCTGATAAGTAGGAGTAACTGTTATAATATGATCACCTGGATTTAATAAACTAATTAATACTAACTCGTTTGCATTTATACACCCTTGCGTGATTGTTATATTATCAATATCTCCTGTTTTATACAATTTACAAATCTGACTTCTTAATCTTTCACTACCAACAATTGGACCATAATCTAGTTTTGTTGTTAAAATATCATTAAGAATTTTATCACGATTACCACTTAATTCTAATAAATCATTTATGCTCATTGAAGCAACACAAGTTTCCGCTAAATTATAGCGATAATCAACTTCATGTTCTGTCATCCATAATTCAACATCAAATAAATCAATTTTCATTAGTGCATCACCTTGCTTAAAAAGTCAATAGCCCGTTTAGATTTTGGGTTAGTAAAGAACTCTTCAGCAGGTGCCTCTTCAATAATCCGACCTTCTTCTAAGAAAATTACACGATCACCAACGTTTCTAGCAAAACCCATTTCATGAGTAACGACTACCATCGTCATTCCTTCTTTAGCTAGTTCTTGCATTACTTCAAGAACTTCAATAACCATTTCTGGATCTAGGGCACTAGTTGGTTCATCAAAAAGCATAACTTCAGGATTCATACATAGAGAACGAGCAATCGCTACCCTTTGTTTTTGTCCCCCTGAAAGCTTATTTGGATATTCATCTTGTTTATCTAATAATCCAACGCGGTCTAAATATTTTTGAGCAACAGCAATTGCTTCATCTTCACTGCGATTTAAAACTTTAATCTGTGCTAAAGTTAAATTTTCTAAAACCGTCTTGTGTGGGAATAAATTAAAATGTTGGAAAACAAATCCCATTTTCTTCAATAGTTGACTATAATTTTCACTATCTTCATTAAATTCCTGACCATCAATAAATATCTTTCCTTCTTCAGGCTTTTCTAAACCAATGATACATCTTAAAACAGTACTTTTACCAGATCCTGAAGGTCCAATAAGTGAAACAATTTCACCTTTTTTTATTTCTAATGAAACATCATTAACAGCAACTAAATCATTAAATTTTTTAGTTATATGTTCTACCTTAATCACTTACAGCTAACTTCCTTTCTACATATCTTCCGACATATGAAATACTAATGGTCATAATTAAATATAATACAGCCGCCATACAATATGGAGACATTACATCAAAATATTGAGTTCCAATTACTTGAGCTGATCTTAATAATTCAACAGCACCAATACAACTAATTAATGATGAGTCTTTTATTAAAGTTATGAATTCACTAATCATTGGTGGGACAATTCTTTTAAAGGCTTGTGGCAAGATAACTAACTGCATTGTTTGACGATGTGTTAATCCTAATGTTTTACAAGCTTCCCATTGCCCTTTATCAACACCATTAATTCCACTTCTAATTAATTCAGTTGAATAAGCACCACTATTAATACTCATAGCAATTACCCCAATTACATAGGTATTAATTCTTAAAACACCACCAGTAATTGCTGTATAGATTGATGGAACAACTGAAAACAGTAATAATATTTGTAATAACATCGGTGTACCACGAATAATTTCTACATAAACATTTCCAATAATTCTAAAAATACGATATTTAGAACGTTTAGCCGTAGCACCCAAAATCCCGAATATTAAACCGATAAAAAGAGAGAGAGCCGCAATAATTAGCGACACCACAGCTCCTTTTACTAAGTATAAAATATTTTCAGGGGTAAAAATTTCATTAAATGCAACAAACATCAATAATTACCTCTTTACTAATCTTCTAATTTTAATAAACCATATTCATCACATAATTGAGTATATTCATCAGATGCTAAGAATTTTTCAATACATTTATTAATTTTTTCAATTAATTCAGTATTTCCTTCTTTAGCAATAACATAGTTTTCTTCATCCATTAATGATTCATCAAGATAAACGAATTGACCATTATTTACATAGTTTTTAGCTACTGCTAAGTCAACGATTACTGCATCATATTGATGAGATGATAAACCTGTAAACATATCTTGAACATCAGTCATACTTACAACTTCAGCCCCTTCAACTTCATTAGCAGCATCTTCTCCAGTAGATCCTGTTTGAGCAGCAATTCTTTTACCATTTAAATCACTAACTTCTTTAATATCAGTATCACTTGGCATAACAGCTACTTGAGCAGTAGCAGTATATGGATCAGACCATTCAACACGACGACTTTCATCATAAGTAAAACCAGAAATACCTAAATCAATTTGATCTCCTTGAAGTTGAGTAATAATGTTATCAAAATCCATTTGTTTGAATTCTAAATTGTATGTTACACCTTCATCTTCAGTCAAATATTGTTCAAATAATTTTACCATTTCAGCATCGAAACCAACAATATTATTATTAGTATCTAATGATTCATATGGTGGATAATCTGGTGAAACACCAATTGTTAATGTAACAGAGTCATCAGAGCTGTTATTAGAACTTTCATTATCTGAATTTCCTCCACAGCCAACCATTGTAAATACTAAAGCACCAATTAATAAACCTTTGAATAATTTTTTCATTTTCCTTCTCCTCTCTTGATAAAATAAAAAGTCTCTTAGCAACATGCTAAGAGACGAATAATTCCGCGGTACCACTCTTATTGATATAATAATATATCCACTCTTGTCTTTAAAGCAGACTTACTGACTACCCTACTATTAGTTCAAATAGTCCCCTCAAAAGTGCGGTTCATTCAATCTATTTACTAACCTTCCACCATCGTTAGCTCGCTATCAAACTCAATTAAATTACTCTCTTTTTCATCAGGTTTAACACTTAAACATTATAAAAATATTTTTTTAGATGTCAATAGTTTTTACTATTTATGATTAAGAAAATTATCTTTAATCGCCGTAATTTGATCACTAAACATCCTTAATGGCTCATTATAAGTCTCTAATTCTTCAATTACTTCATCAAGCATTTCATTAGTTTGTTGAATCTTTTTTACGTTATTATGATACAATTTTGTATTCTGACGTTTCCTTTCTTCACTTTTCAATAAGAAATAACATCCTAAAATCAATAACACAAAAATTGCTACAATCATCATTAACCATTTTAAAAATTCCATACTATCACCTATTTATAGTATACCACATTTAATCAATCCAGCCAAAATATTTACAGGCAAATTCAATACCATCTTCTTTATTTGATTTAGTAACAAAGGTAGCTGCCTTTTTTACTTCATCGATAGCATTACCCATGGCAATTGAACAAGGAGCTTGTTTCATCATAGAAATATCATTAATCCCATCGCCAAAAACAACAATATCTTGTGGATTTCCTTTTAATATATCAACCATTTTTAAAATACCTTGATATTTTTCAATCGGCTCAACTATCAGTTGATCGCCATGATAACGCATATAGCCTAATTTATGAATTGATTTTAATAAAGATTCTTGTTTAGGTGTTGCCATGATAAAAATTTTAAAAATTTGATCAACTTGATGAAAATCCAATGTTTCATCGATTATTAAATCACCTGGTAAATGATACCCATTTATCCAGTCATTACAGCTATATAATTGAGGATTATCACCTAAAGAAACAGCAAATGGAAAATGATTTTCTAAACATTCATCGATTATCTCTAAACAAATTTCACGGTTTAATGGTTCAATTCCCAATAATTTACCATTAATTACTAACCCATTGCCACCATCACAAACTAAATTATCAATCTTAGAAGTTTTACTAAATTCCATTGCCATCCAATGAGCTCGACCTGTTGCAATAGCGACAAAATGACCATTAGCCCTTAATTTATCTAATGTTTTAAAAGTTGATGGTAAAACAATTCCACCAGGATTATCATTCGTTAATGTTCCATCAATATCAAAAAAGAAAAACTTTTTCATAAACTCACCACCTTATAAAGTTATTATAATGTATTAATTAAAAATGACAACTAAGAAAATTATTTATCCAGTAAATATATTGCAAATTCAATCGCTAAATCAACAATAGTATTTTTTTGATCAATTTTTTCTTCGTTATCCAAACTGCGCAGTTCATAATTTTCACTACCAAGATTATCTGCACTATAAAAAAACTGTGTTATTTCATAATCTCTAAATTTGGCTAAAGCTGCTATAGCTGAACATTCCATATCAACACATATACATCCTTGCTCTTTGCGGATCTTAACTTTATTTACTGTTTCTCGATAAATAGCATCATTGCTCCAAACCTTTCCAACAGTATAATTAATCTTTTTCATCTTTAAAAATGCAAGTAAGTCATCGAATCGCTTAACATTAACAGCTATTTCATGACCAGCTTTTACATAATGATAACTAGTCCCTTCATCTCGAATTGCCTTGTCTGGTACAATAATTGAACAATCTTTAATATTAGCATCTAATACTCCACAAGTTCCAAAAACAACAAGTTTTTCAACCCCTAAAGCAAATAATTCTTCATATTCACAAACTAACGTAGGTGCTCCTACCTGGGCCATAATTAAACCAATTTCATAAGTATCAATTTTAAGGCAGTAAAATGGTAATTTGCCATTAGCACTTTTCAAATAAGCAACAACATGATGCGGATATTTTTTTTAAGCATTTTCAATTAAATTATTAGCAAAAACACTAACTGCAATTTTAGGACAGTAATTAATTTTTTCAACAATATCAGCAGGATTGAAAATAGCTTGAGGATTGTCATCAAAAGTATATTTATCCATTTTTTTACTCCTAAATATTATTTATTAAAATTCATTTTATACAATGTTGCATATTGCCCATTTTTAGCCATCAATTCTTCATGTGTTCCTTGTTCTACAATTCCTTCAGGTGAAAGTACACAAATTCGTTTAGCATTTTTGATTGTTGATAGACGATGAGCAATAACTAAAGTAGTTCGATTTTTAGCTAATGACTCTAAAGATTTTTGAACAATATATTCACTTTCATTATCAAGAGCACTAGTAGCTTCGTCAAAAATTAAAATAGGTGGATTTTTTAAAAATACTCGAGCTATACTTAAACGCTGTTTTTGACCACCAGATAACTTAACGCCACGTTGACCGCAATCTGTATAATAACCATCAGGTAATTCCATGATAAAATCATGAGCATTAGCTTTTTTAGCTGCTGCAATAACTTCTTCATCACTAGCATCATTACGTCCATAACGAATATTATCTAAAATTGTACCAGCAAATAAATAAACATCTTGTTGGACAATACCAATATTTTGTCGCAATGAATTTAGTTTGATATCTTTTATATTTTGATCATCGATTAAAATATTTCCAGCACTAACTTCATAAAAACGCGGTAATAAAGAACAAATAGTCGTTTTACCAGCTCCCGACATTCCTACTAAAGCCACATATTCACCAGGCTCGATTTTTAGATTTATATCCTTTAAAATATAATCACTATTTTCATTATATCGAAAATCAACATGCTGATATTCAATCTTCCCTTTGACATTTGTTAAATCTTTAGCATCTTTAGAATCTGTTATATCTGGTTCGATTTCTAAAATTTCCATAAAACGTTCAAAACCAGTAATTCCATCTTGGAACTGTTCAGTAAAGTTAATAAATTTCTTTACTGGATCGATAAGATTATTTACATAAAGTAAAAAAGCAATTAAATCAGGTGTCGTTAAAGTTTCTTTAGAAATAAAAATAGCTCCAAAGAATACTGCTACAACTGTAATCATACTAGTAAAAGCACCAAGACCTGAATGGAATCTTCCCATATAATAGTAACTATTACGTTTGCTTTTTACATAACGATTGTTTTCGTGATGAAATCGATCAATTTCATAATCTTCATTACTAAAACTTTTTACAACCCTGATTCCCGATAAATTATCTTCTAAACGCGCATTAATATCACCAACACGTTGCTTATTTTTTTTATAAGCTTTTTTCATCTTTTTATTATAATAAATAATAAAAGCTCCCATGACTGGTATAAAAGCAAAAATAATCAGTGTTAATTTTAAATTAATTGTTGCTAAAATGATAAAAGCCCCAAAAAACTTAATTAGCGATATTACAATATCTTCAGGACCATGATGATATAATTCAGTTAATGAAAATAAATCATTTGTAAGTCGAGACATCAATTGTCCGGTTTTTTGTTCATCATAAAAACTAAAAGACAATTTTTGATAATGTAAAAAAAGCTCATTTCGTAAGTCACGTTCCATCAATACACCCATTACATGGCCTTGATAAGCAATAAAATAATTACATAAATACTCAATAACAACTAGAACAACCATTATTAATCCTAATTTATAGATAATCATAATATCAAAATTAGCATCTATTAAAACCGTCCCTGTAATATATCTAGTAATCATTGGAAAAACTAAGGTTACTCCAGCACCAACGATTGCACAAAACATATCAGCCAAAAACAGTTTCCAATATGGTCGATAATACGATAAAAACTTCTTTGTCCTTGCAGACATTACCTATCCCCCCTAATACTTTATCTATAATACCATAAATAAAATTATTTTTTAACAATAAGTAATTCTCCAATAACTAATTGTTAAGATTACGTTAAGCTAATTTACATCTTCTTAATGTTTATATATTATGACATTATATAGGGGTGTGATCATATGACTTTAGCAAATATTAACTGGCCTTATATTATAGCTGGTTTAGGCTTATTCCTTTTTGGAATCCAGTATATGGGAGAAGGATTAAAAAAATATTCTGGTGATAAATTAAAAAATATAATTGATAAATACACTTCTAATCAATTTAAAAGTATTATTATTGGTGCTTTTGTCACTTGTTTAATTCAGTCAAGTTCGGGAACTACTGCTCTTACAATTGGATTAATTCGCTCGGGGTTGATGAGTTTCAAACAATCAATCGGTATTATTATGGGAGCTAACATTGGTACAATTATTACTTCTGTTTTTGTTGGTTCTAGGTTATCACAATACTCAGTTTATTTTATTATTTTTGGCGCTATCTTTTTATTATTTTCTAAAAGTAAAAAACCAGCTTATTTAGGACAAGTTATTTTTGGATTTGGATGTTTATTTTATGGATTAGAACTAATGGGTAATAATCTAGCGAATATCTCAGAAATATCAGAATTTTCCCAGATTACTAGCTATTTAGTTAAAAATCCTTTACTAGGATTACTTGGTGGTATTATTCTTACAGCAATTGTACAATCATCCGCTGCTATTATTGCCATTATCCAGCAAATGTATGCTATTAAAGCTATTAATCTAACTATTGCTTTACCATTTTTATTTGGAAGTAATATTGGTACAACAATTACTGCAGTAATCGCTTCAATTGGTGGTAATATTTCCGCTAAAAGAGCAGCCTTTTTCCACGTTTTTTTCAACATCGTTGGTGCAATAATTTTTATGCTCTTTTTAAATCCATTTACAAGTTTAATTGAAACTATTACAGCAGCATTTAATATATCAGCTAAATTACAATTATCGTTAGCTCATGCAATTTTTAATATCATAACAACTTTGATTTTTTATCCATTTATTCCAATAATTTATAAATACATTAAAAAAATTATAAAATCACGAAATAAAGAGATTGAACCAGATTTAAGTGAATTAGACCCTAATGTAATAGGAATTTTTCCAAGTCATGCTTTAGCAATATCTAAAAATAAAACTATTGAAATGGCTAAAATTACAGCTCTTGGCGTTAAGGAAACCAAAAATTATTTTCAAACCAAAAATCCGGATATTAAAAACAAGATCTTTGAAATCGAAGATACTATTAATACTTTAGACAAGAAAATAACTGATTATCTTATACTAATTAATCAAGAAACACTAAACGATCATCAAACGATCGAATATATTGCCAATATGAAAACAATCAAGGATTTAGAACGAATTGGCGATTTATGTATTAATATGACTAATTATTATGAAGCCATTTATGATGAAAAAGAAGATTTTTCTCTTGAAGCACGAATTGATTTAGAAACAATGATGAATCTAGTTATTGATATGCTTGAACATAGTATTAAATCTTTTGAAAATCATGAATTTGATGATATCAAATATATCAACGATAAAGAATCTGACTTAGACTATTTCAATAAAAAAGCTAAACAGCGCCATATTATGCGTGTTACTAATAAAATCGAAAAATCAGCATTAGTAAATTCTACTTACGTTGATATTCTTGCAAATATTGAAAGAATTGGTGATCATTGTCAAAATATTGCACAATCATACTTATTAGATGAAGGTTTTTAGTTCTATAAAGATAAACCTGACACGGTTTATCTTTATTATTTTGTCAAGAAATGTTATCCTATTATTAGATTATTTTTAAAGGAGTATACAATGAAACTACATTTAACAAATTATGATCCTAGTGAATATTTGATTTTCCAGGATTTCTTAAACAATCTTTCAAAAAAAGGTTACAATTGTAAAAATGTTGATATTTTCACATTTTTTAAAAAAGATAATCAACAATACTATTACAAAACTGATCTTTTTGTACCAAGTAATAAAAACATTAGTCTACGCCGTTTAAAAGAACAATGGTTAAATGATTATATTGATAATGGTTATGAATATGTTGGTCGAACAAGAAAAATATATGTTTTTAGATCTAAAAAGAAAAATGATTATACTGGTACTGAAAAAGAATTGTTGACTAATTACTTTAAAAGAAACAGAACTTTTATGAACTTTGTATTCATATTTTTAGCTGTTTTATTTTCATATTTATTTATTCCTAATGTTTTTACTAATCTTAATCCTAGTGAATTTGTAAGTAATGGATCAATAATTTTACATTATGTACCATTATTACTATGTATTAGTTTATTATGTCGTTTTATGTTTCACTATTTAGCAACAGAGGTATTAAAAGGTAAGTTTAAACGAAAAATAAATATTATCAATAATAAAACTTTTGTTTTTAATAACTGGCTTTTTATTATTTCTATTGTTTTAATTGTTGTTGGTCTAGGTTTAGATTATTTTGAAAGAAAAAATGAACCTGTTAACGACGAAATTATCTCTTTAGCTGATTTAGGTTATCCTGGTGATCAAAAAACTTATGATACTTGCATCACTAGCAGCAGTTTTTTAATCGATAATTCAGTAAGTTATAGTGAAACTAATGGTAAAGAAGTTATTAAAGTTAATTATTATCAATATAGCGATAAGTCTAAAGCTACCCAAGGATTAGAAAACTATCAATCAAGCATCAATTATAGTTTTAAAAAAGAAATATCTAACGGATATCTTTTAGGTGAAGGCGAAGAAGAAATCTATAATGTTATTGCATTTGTAAAAGATAACCAGTTAATTGTTTTACAAAGTAATTTGGATTTACTTTCTAATAATCTTTATGAAACTGTTATCGAAAAAGCATAATAGTTTTGTTAATTCTATACTTATAAAAAAACAAGGCCGAATCAGCCTTGTTTTTATAGTTTTGTCAACAATTTTACAATCTCATCGATTTTTTGATCAGCGTCGTGTTCATTAATTGCGTTTTTTACACAATGATTTAAATGATTAGTCAACACTTCATTATTAGCATTTTTAATTAGTGATTGAATTGCTAGTAATTGATTAGCGATATCAATGCAATAACGATCCTCTTCAATCATTTTGATTACTGCATCAATTTGCCCACGAGCTGTTTTTAACCTTAATAGCACTTTTTCATTAGACATTTTTAATTCCTACTACCTTATACCCTGCTTTTTCAACAGCACTTGTCAAAGTTTGATCATCTTGAATAGTTTCAACAGTAGCCATATTGTTTTCTAAATCAACAATAGCACTTGTTTCTGGTAAACCATTTAAAGCATCTGATACATGTTTTTGACAATGTTGACACATCATTCCTTCAATTTTAATTTCTTTTTTCATTTTCTTATTCTCCTTTAAATAATATGGTTTAAATCTTTTTAATCTTAATGCATTACTTACAACACAAACTGATGAAAGTGACATACATAGAGATCCAATCATAGCATCTAAACGAATTCCAAATGATAAATAGAAAACCCCTGCTGCAATCGGAATTCCAATTACGTTATAGATAAATGCCCAGAATAAATTTTCTTTAATATTTTTAATAGTTCGTTTAGAAAGCTCTAATGAAGATACAATATCACGAATATCATCTTTCATTAAAATTACATCAGCTGCATCAATAGCAATATCATTTCCTTTTCCAATAGCAACTCCAACATCACTACGAACTAAAGCGGGAGCATCATTGATTCCATCTCCTACCATTAAAACATGATTTCCATCTTCTTGCAATTTTTTAATTACATTTTCTTTATCTTGTGGTAACACTTCAGCAATAACTTCATCTAATCCTAATTTTTTATTTATTGCTTGAGCAGTACCTTTTAAATCACCAGTTAACATAACTGTTTTAATATTCATTTCTTTTAATCTTTCAATTGCCTGACGACTAGTTTCTTTGATATCATCAAAAATACTTACTAAACCAATAACCCTATCTTTTTGAGCTAAGAATACTAGTGTTTTTCCTTGATTTAAATAATCATCTACTTTTTCTTGATAATTAGATAAATCCAAGTTAGCTTCTTTGATCATTCTTAAATTACCAACCAAATATTCCTGATCATCAATTTTTCCTTGAATACCTAAACCGCTTAATGATTTAAATTCAGTTGTTTCTTTTAATTCCAATTGCATCAAGTTAGCTTTTTCAATAAACGCATTAGCTAAAACATGGCTTGATCCTTTTTCTAAAGAAGCAATTATTTTAATTACTTCACTATTGCTTAAACAATCACTATAAATATCGCTTACTTGAGCCATTCCTTTTGTCAATGTTCCAGTTTTATCAAAGACAACGACATCAACAGTATTTTCATTTTCAAGTACTTCTGCACTTTTTATTAAAATACCATTACTTGCCCCAACTCCGGTAGCTACCATAATAGCAACTGGAGTGGCTAAACCTAATGCACATGGACAAGAAATTACCAGAACGGCAATCGCACTAGTAATGGCAAAGTTTAATCCCATCCCTGCTATTAACCAGCCAACAAAAGTTATTAAAGAAATTAAAATAACTCCTGGTACAAAATATTTTACCACCTTATCAATTGTTCTAGTCATCGGTGCTTTAGAACTTGATGCTTCTTCAACAAGTTCAATAATTTTTGCTAATGTACTATCTTCAACGGTCTTAGTAACTTGATAAATAAAGGAACCTTGTAAGTTATTAGTTCCGCCAATAACTAAACTATCTACTTCTTTTTCTACTGGTAAACTTTCACCTGTAATCATCGATTCATCAACAGAACTAAAGCCTTGAACTATCTTACCATCAACAGGTATTGTTTCATTTGCTTTTACTAAAACCTGATCATTAATTTTTAACTCAGAAATCTTAACAATTTCTTCTTTACCATCAACTATTCGTCGTGCTACTTCCGGTGCTAATTCTAATAATTTACTAATTGCATCAGTTGTCTTTTTCTTTGACTTAGCTTCTAGATATTTTCCAAAACTAATTAAAGTAACAATCATCCCTGCTGATTCAAAATAAACATTATGAACTAGATGAGCTGTATCCATTGCACCAGTTAAAGCTAAAAACAATGAATAAAAACTATAAACAATCGAAGCCCCAGCTCCTAAAGCAATTAAAGAATCCATAGTTGGATCTAAATGAAATAAATTTTTAAATCCATTAATATAATAATTTCGCTTAATAATAACAATTGGTATTAAAAAAATTATTTGCAAAGCAATATTTACATAGGGATTTTCTCTAACAATACTAGGAATTGGATAATTGAACATCGAAGACATCGATACATACATCAATAATCCAAGAGCAATAAAACAATAAATCAATTGCTTTTTTAAGTCCTTAAGATCATCATTATCAATTAATGTATCATCAAAATTACTTGCCTGATACCCACCATCACTTACCGCTTTAAAAATCATTGCATCATTAACTTTAGTTTCATCAAATTCCACGGTCATAGAATTTGTAAGCAGATTAACTTCTACATTATCAACACCTGGAATTTTAGCAACACTATTATGAACATGATTTTCACATGCAGAACATGTCATACCTTTAACACTATATTTCTGTTTCATACTTCCTCCTAACCCCCCCTCCATAGGGGGTACGGTTATAGTATATAACATTAATTTGCTTTTTTCAAGCAATATGAAAAAACTATTACCAAAGTAATAGTTAATAAAATTTACAGATTTCAGCTACTGTCTTTCGTTTAGGCCGAGCCGGTTCAATATCTGGCAGTCCTAAAGCAATTACTGATACGATTATTTCATTATCAGATATCTCCAATATATCTCTTATTTTTTTAGCATCACGAATTCCCATGATCAAAGTTCCTAATCCTAAATCTGTTGCTTTTAATATTAGATTTTGATTATGTAAACCTAAATCATAAATACCCCAGCCATTTTCTAATTCATTAGTGCTGCTGCCATCACGTCCAAATCCAGCCCGATTTTTTATAAAAGTTGTTACAATCACTACTGGTGCATCTTGGCAATTTTCTTGATTAAATGGTGGTAAACATTCTTTTTTGATTTTAGCTAATAATTCAGGTGATGTGATAACATGATATCTAGCAGTCTGACTATTTTTCCATGAGGGTGCTTCTATTCCGGCTTGAATAATTGTTTCAATAGTTTTTTTATCGATACTAGTATTTTTGTATTTACGAATACTACGACGCTTATTAATCACTTGATCTAATGTCATTGTAATTTGCCTCCTATCTTTATAATTCCTTTAATTATATTATAACAGATAAATTTATCTAAAAACTAATCTACAACCTAAAAACAGCACAAATACTGATATTTTTCAAATTAATAGACTTTGTCTATTTAAAAATTTATATCAATCTCTGTGCTGTTTATCATTAATTATAATTTACTTATTTATTATTTATTTAATTGAATCATTAAATCACAAATCTTATTTGAAAACTCAACCGGATTATCAATTGAGAAACCTTCGATTAATAAAGCTTGATCATATAAAATGCTTGCATAATCATTAATTTTTTCCGGATTATTTTCATAAACCTTTTTCATAGCATTAAAGATATCATGATTTGGATTAATTTCTAAGATTCTTCCCGCTTTAATTCCTTGTGCTTGTCCATCAGGCATTTGACTTAATACTTTTTCCATTTCAAAAGAAACACCTTCACTAGATACTAAGCATACTGGGTGAGTTTTTAAACGTGCTGAAACTTTAACATCAACAACTTTATCACCTAAAGAATCTTTAATAGCTGTTAATAAATCTTTGTTTTCTTCATTAGTTTTTTCTAATTCTTTCTTTTCTTCTTCACTTTCAATGTCTAAATCACCTTGGGCAACACTCTTGAATGGTTTTTCTTTATAATCACGCATCATTTGGAAACAGAATTCATCAACATTATCTATTAAGTATAAAACGTCGAATCCTTTATCTTTTACTACTTCAACTTGTGGTAATGTAGCAATCTTGTCTAATGTTTCACCGCTGGCAAAATAAATTTCTTTTTGATTTTCTGGCATCTTTTCAACATATTCAGCTAAAGTAATATATTTTTCTTCTTTACTAGAATAATATAGTAATAAATCTTGTAATTTTTCTTTTAACATTCCATAACTGTTGTAAATACCAAATTTTAATTGTAAACCAAAGTTATCAAAGAATTCTAAATATTTATCACGATCGTTTTTCAACATATTTTCTAATTCAGATTGAATTTTCTTTTCAATCTTATCAGCAATAACTTTTAATTGACGATCATGTTGTAACATTTCTCTTGAAATGTTTAATGATAAATCTTCAGAATCAACTAACCCTTTAACAAATCTAAAATGTTCAGGTACTAATTCACTGGCTTTATCCATGATAAAGACACCTTTAGAATATAGTTGTAATCCTTTTTCATAATCATTTGAATAATAGTTCATTGGTGCTTTAGAAGGGATAAATAGTAATGCATCATATGATACCGTTCCTTCAACACGGCTATGAATTACTTTTAATGGATCATTAAAATCATTAAATTTATCTTTATAGAAATCATTATATTCTTCATCAGTGATTTCTCGTTTATTTCTTTTCCATAAAGGAACCATTGAGTTCAATGTTTTATTTTCTACTACATCTTCATATTCATCACTATCTTCTTTTTTCTTAGAAACAGTCATATCCATAACAATAGGATAATGTACATAGTCAGAATATTTTTTAACTAAGCTTTGTAAATGATATTGATCTAAATATTCATCATAATTTTCATCATCAGTATTATCTTTTAAATATAGTTTAATTGTTGTTCCATGATCACCAACATTAGTTTCAAAAATTTCATATCCGTCTGTTACTTCTGAAACCCAAGTATATCCTTGATCAGTTCCGTATTTTTTAGAAATTACTTCCACTTTTTTAGCTACCATAAAAGCTGCATAAAATCCAACCCCGAATTGACCAATAATATCAATATCATCATGTTCAACTTCGTTTTTAAAATCAAAAGAACCACTATTAGCAATTGTACCTAAATGAGTTTCTAACTCATCTTTATCCATCCCAATACCATGATCTTTGATCGTTAAAATACGATTATCTTTATCTACAGACAATTCAATTTTTAAATCTTCACGATTAATTGAAGAAATATTTTCTGTTAAAGCTTTATAGTAAAGTTTATCACTTGCATCACTAGCATTAGAAATCAACTCTCTTAAAAATATTTCTTTATGTGTATAAATAGAATTAATCATTAAATCTAATAATCTTTTTGATTCTGCTTTAAATTGTTTTTTTTCTGCCATATTTATCTACATCTCCATTCTTTAGCACTCTCTAAACTTCTGTGCTAAAGATATTCTAATACAAGGCTTTAGCACTGTCAAGTAAAAAGTGCCAAAAATAAAAATAGGCCAAATATTTTAAAGCCTATTTAAAATTACTAGATTAAACCTAATTTAATAAATTCATCATAAACACCATCATTTTCAACACTTAAACAAATCCGATCAGCTATTTTCTTTAACTCCAAACTGCCATTTTCCATAACTACACCACAGTCTACCGTTTTGATCATATCATAATCATTCATACTATCTCCAAAACCAATCGTATCTTTAATATCCATTTGTAAGTATTCAATAGCATGTTTAATTCCTGTACCTTTATTGTCAGTTTTAGAAATTATTTCACCATTTAAATTTGTATTTCCTAAATCATGTAGAATAAAAATAACATCGTCATCTAATTCTTTTTTCGCCGCTAAAAAATCATCTTTATTTCTTGCCACAAAAGATATCTTATGAACACCTAAACCATCATAGCTATCCATATCGTGAGCATTAAATTTTTCATTGTGTTCAGCAATAATTCGTTCCATCTCTGAATTAGTGATATCTTCTTGATCAAGTTTAGCGAATAATTCAATCATTTTTTTTGACATATAGGTTATATTAGTACATTCATAATTATAAACAATATTATTTTCATCAAAAACTTTCGTAACTTTTTTAACTAAATCATTTGAAAAGAAACAACAATGAACGACATGACCATCAATTTCAACATAACTACCAGCACTAGTAATAATCCCATCAAAATTTACTTCTTTTAACTCCTGGTTGATCCCTGCTTTATTTCTACCAGTACAAATGAAAATTTTATGACCATTTTTTCTTGCTTGATTAATAGCTTCTTTAACTTTAGGACTAATTGTTTGATGATTAGCAACAATTGTTCCATCAACATCTAAAAATACTGCTTTTTTATTCATTTCTTTAACCCCCATAGCTAATATAATAACTGTTTTTTAATTATTTTTCTATCATTAGATAATAAAAAAGTGGAAAGCTGCTACTTTCCACGATCTTGATAATATTGTTCAATTAAATTAGGATCTTCATGACAGGTGATATTGCAAGAATTACAATTACCACCACAACTAAATTTACCATTACGCTTATTACGGTAAATAGATCGAATCGCTAACAAAACAGCTAGTAAAACTATTAAAGCAACAATTATTGTAGCTAAATTTTCAACAACCCATGTCATGATAATCACCTCTATTAATATTTTGTACTATACCATGACATTTCTTTATCAGTCAATATCTTTATATTTTTCACTACTAATATTCAACATGATATCCACTTTTTTCAATAACCTGATATAATTCTTTTTTATCTATAGGACGATCGTATGAAATGACTGCTTCTTGCAAGTCTAAATCAACTTTTGCACTTGCGCCTTCAATTGAATTAATCGCATTTGTAACTTTATTTACACAATTTTGACAGTGCATCCCCGTGATTTTTAAAGTTATTTTACCAATGATTGGAGAACTTAAAACCTTTTTATCAGGTGCTAAACTTTCATGACTACCACCACAACATGAGCCTTCACCTTTAAAATGTTTGATTGATCCTTTTAAAGCTGCACCTAATAAAATAACTACTATTATAATAATAATGATATCAACCATTACGATCCCTTCTTTCTTGAAATTTCAAATCACGCCGTTTATTCAATAACTTTTTAATTTGTTGCAAGATCAAATAAATACTCATACCAACAATATAAACGACTATGACTAATGCAAACATGATAAACATTGAATCTGTCAAATGTCCCATTATCAATTCTCCTTTTCTTGAGCCTTATTGGCAAAATAAATATCTTTTAAATTACTAAGATCGTTACAACCACTGCAGCCAGCACAAATACCGTTACATCCATTAGTATTAGCTTTCTTCTTTTTATGTTGTTGAACAATAACAAATATACAATAGCCAATTATGATTAATAAAATAAATAGATCTATCATTTTTAAAATCTCCTTTTTATATAGGAAAACTGGACACATAGTATCCAGTTTTTTAATTATGAATTTACATGTACTGAACGTCTTGAATAAACTTTAGTATCTTTATATGGATCAGGTCTAAATAACAAGAATAATATAATCGCTAATAAAACAAAGGCAATTGCTGTCCATAATCCAAATGTTCCATAAATGATAAATGTGCCAATTTGATAAATACATAAGCATACGACATATGCAAAGACATTTTGGAAAATAATCGCAAACCAGAACCATTTTCTTGATTGCATTTGTTGAGCCATTGTTGCAATAGCTGCCAAACATGGTGAATCTAATAAGTTAAAAACTAAGAATGAAAATGCTGCTAAACTAGTTGGGAACCAGGCAGCTACACCTTGAGCAACGTTAACGGCATCTTCAACATCACCTGCAACATTAGCTAAAACTCCCATTGTTGAAACGATTGCTTCTTTTGCCGTAAATCCAGAAAGTGCTGCAGCTACTGCTTGCCAATTTCCAAATCCAAGTGGAGCAAAAATTGGAGCTACAAATCCACCGATAAGAGCTAATAAACTATCACTGCTTTCTTCAACCATGCCAAATGAACCATCAACAAAACCAAATCCACCTAAAAACCACATTACAACGCAAGCTAAGAATAAAATTGTTCCGGCTTTAATAATGAATCCTTTTAATCTTTCCCAAACATGTAATAAAACAGTTTTGGCAGAAGGAATATGGTATTGTGGTAATTCCATAACAAATGGAGCTGGCTTACCAGAGAATGGTTTAGTTTTCTTTAAAATAATTGCCGCTACTAAAACCGCAACAATTCCCATAAAATACATCAATGGTGCAATAATTGAGCTTTCAGTATATCCCGCAACTTCACCAGCGATAACACCACCCATTAGAGCAATAACAGGAAGTTTAGCACCGCAAGGAATAAATGTTGCTGTCATAATCGTTAAACGACGATCATTATCTTGTTCAATTGTTTTAGAAGCCATAATACCTGGGATTCCGCATCCTGAAGAAATCAACAGAGGAATAAAACTTTTTCCCGATAAACCAAAATGTCTAAACACACGGTCCATAACAAATGCGATACGAACCATATAACCACAATCTTCTAAGATTGATAGGAATAAAAATAAAATTGCCATCTGTGGTACAAAACCAAGAACTGCTCCTAAACCACCAATAATTCCATCTACAACCAGTCCTTGAACTACATCGCCAGTTCCAATGCTAGATAAAAATCCCCCAACTGCATCTTGAATAGCAACAACAAAGACGTCATTGGTCCAATCTGTGACATAAGTTCCAATTGTAGTAACTGAAATATAATATACAACAAACATTACCGCAATAAAGATTGGAATACCTAAAATACGGTTAGTTACGATTTTATCAATTTTATCAGAAATAGTTAATTTATTGCCACTTTTTTTAACAGTAGTAGAAATTATTTTTTGAATAAATTGATAACGTTCATCTGTAACAATACTTTCCATATCATCATCTTGTTTATTTTCAATATTTTCACGTAACTGATCAATTGCTGTTGTATCACTATGAGTAATTGATAAACTTTCAACAACTTTGCTATCATTTTCTAATAACTTAATTGCATACCATCTTTTTTTATCATCACTAATAGAAGATGGTAATCTTGTTTCAACTTCACCAATTGCTTTTTCTAATTCATTAGAAAAAATATCTTTTGGTAACGAAACTTCTTTTTTATTTGCAACTTTAACAGCTTCATCAACTAGTGCATCTAAACCAGTTTGTTTTAAGGCTGATGTTTCAATAATAGGACAATTCAATAGCATTGAAAGTCTTTTAGTATCGATTTTGATATTTCTTTTTTCTAATAAATCAGCCATATTTAACGCAATTACTACCGGAACACCGGTTTCAATTAATTGAGTTGTTAAATATAGATTTCTTTCAATATTCGTTGCATCAACTAAATCAATGATCACATCAGGATTTTCCTTTAAAATATAATCACGACTAACAACTTCT
Source organism: Erysipelatoclostridium sp. An173 (assembly GCF_002160495.1). Lineage (GTDB taxonomy): Bacteria > Bacillota_I > Bacilli_A > Erysipelotrichales > Coprobacillaceae > Thomasclavelia > Thomasclavelia merdavium. The sequence continues at coordinate 158,043 of NZ_NFKR01000001.1, forward strand.
TCTAGTGTATATGGCGAAAGAGAATAAATCCCTGGTAAGTCTGTAATAATAATGTCTTCGTTTTTTCTCTTTCCTTTTAATCTTCCTTCTTTTTTCTCTACAGTAACCCCAGGCCAGTTTCCAACGTATTGATTTGCTCCAGTAAGAGCATTAAACATCGTTGTTTTACCACAATTAGGGTTACCAGCAAGAGCAATTTTAATACTCATATTTACATACCTCCCCTATTTTACTTGCACACATTGAGCATCATGTTTTCTTACTGATAATTCATATCCTCTAACAGTAATCTCAACTGGATCACCTAAAGGAGCAACTTTTCTAATGTATAGTGCAGTTCCTTTGGTAATTCCCATATCCATGATTCTACGCTTATATGCACTATCCCCATCTATTTTAGTAACAGTAACAGTACTTCCAACTTTTGCTTCACTTAAATTCATCGCAACCTCTCCTTCCTATCAAAAAATTCAAATAATACCTATACCATAATATGGCGGGCCATATCCTGGTTAATTGCAATCCTTGAATCTTTAATATTAACAATTACATTGCCACCAATTGTCGATAAAACCGTCACTTCACTGCCAGCGACAAAGCCTAAATTTTCTAAAAATCGTCTTGTTTCTTCGTTTCCACCAATTTTACGAATTTTATTAACTTCACCGACATTTACCATTGTTAAAGGCATCATTCTCACTTCCTCACTTTTCATGTTAGCTCCATCTAACTAAACTATATGTTATACTCACCTAACTTAAATGTCAATACTTTACCACGAAAAAGTTAAATAAATCTAACTATAAAGGTAAAAAAAACTAAGAGGATTATCCTCTTAGTCTAAATCTTCACCATTAGATTCAAATGCTTTTTTAACCCATTGATATGATTTTTTAGGAATACGTTTTAAATCTCTTAAATCTTTATTAGTTCTATTTACATAAACAAAACCATATCGTTTATCCATATTACACATACTTGCTAAAATATCAATTGGTCCCCATGTAATATAACCTAAGCATTCTACTCCTTCTTCAAAGATTGCATTTTTCATTTCTTTAATATGATCTCTATGATAATTAATACGATAATCATCTTCAATTGTTTTACCAGCTGCAAGCATAGCATCTACTTCTTCTTGAGTCATATCTTCACGCCAACCAATACCGTTTTCAAGAATGAATACTGGTAAACCACTACGATTATATAAATCGTTCATTGTCCATCTTAATCCTTGAGGATCAATTTCCCAACCCCATTCATTTGCTTCACAATGAGGGTTTTTAACAACATGTTCACCAACTACTTCATGGTATGGACGTTTGTAATCAAATTCACCTTCAGTAATTGTATTTGAACGATAATAACTAAATGCGATATAATCAACAGTATATTTTAATAATTCTTCATCTTCTTCTTCAAATTTAGGCATCCAACCACGATTTGTTAAGTAAGCTACCATATAATCAGGATATTTTCCTTTTGAGAATACATCAGTATGGAAACCATTCATATATTGATATGCTTGCCAAGCAAATAAATTATTTTTTGGTGTATTTGAATATGGATAGATATTAGTTACTGCACTCATACCACAGAATTTAGCATCAGGTTGCATATTTCTTAATGCTCTAACTGCTTTACAATGAGCAATAAATACATTATGGTTTACTTGATATAAATGTTTAGCTGGATCAACACTTTCAGGAATTTCTTCAGCATTTGAAACACGTAACATCATTGCATGTAAATTTTGTTCATTAAATGACATCCAGTGTTTTACACGATCACCAAATCTTTCAATACAAACTTTAGCATATCTTTCAAAACAATCAACAACATATCTTGAAGCAAAACCATTATATTCTTTAACTAAATGATAAGGCATATCAAAATGAACTAAAGTAATCATTGGTTCAATTCCTGCAGCCAATAATTTGTCAATTAACTCATTATAGAATTTTACCCCTTCTTCATTAACTGGTTCATCTAATGTTCCATTAGGGATTATTCTTGACCAGCAAATTGAAAAACGATAAAAATTAAATCCCATATCTTTCATTAAAGCAATATCTTCATCATAACGATGATATTCGTCAATAGCAACTGACCAATCTGAAAATTCTGGATTCATTGGTCTAACGTCGTATACACAAACTCCCTTGCCACCTTCATTACGAGCACCTTCAGTTTGAAAACTTGAAACTGAACCACCCCAATAAAAATTATCTGGTAATTTTCTTTCCACGTTTACTTCCTCCTTACTACCTATTATTTATTTTATAAAAAATAAAAAAAAGAGTAAACATGATTAAAACAAATTATAATAACGTTTCACAATTAGTCTATATTTATTTAATATTATGAAACTTATTTTCATTTTTACAAAAATAAAAAGATTTCCAAAATGGAAATCTTATTCAAATTCATTAGTTCTTGCTACTTCTCTAATCCAAGAAGCTGATTTCTTTTCTTTACGTTTATAACCATCATCTAAGCATACACGAACAAATCCATAACGGTTTTTAAATGCATTACACCAAGACCAGTTATCAATAGCTCCCCAATAATGATATCCTAAACAATTTGCACCATCTTCAATAGATTTTGCAATCCATTCTAAATGATCTCTTACAAATTCAATACGATAATCATCTTGGATAACACCATTTTCATCCATGAATTTTTCTTCACCTTCAACACCCATTCCATTTTCAGAAATAAAGAAAGGTAAATCAGGACATTCTTTTTTGATTTTCATACCAAAATCATAAATTCCTTTTGGATAAATTTCCCATCCACGGTGTACATTCATTTTTCTTTCTGGCCAGATATATGGTTTTGCAATACAAGGTAATCCATTTTCATCAAATTTAGAATCAGGAGCTTGTACTCTAGTAGGTTGATAATAGTTAAATCCTAACCAATCAACTTTACCTTGTGCTAAAATTGCTTCATCACCAACACGACGATTAATTTTTATTTTCCAATCATTTTCAACTGTATCTAATACATCTTCTGGTAAATGTCCATGAGCAACAACATCTAACCACCAGCGATTGTGTAATCCATCAGTCATTCTAACTGCTTCTAAATCTTCTGGAGTTGGATTTTCTTTTGTATATGGTGGAGCAAAACAGTTGATCATACCAATCTTAGCATCCGCCATTAATTTTCCTTCTTCTTTTAATTGTCTAAAATTCATAACCGCTAAACAGTGAGCTAAAGTTATATTATATTGAACATTGATTGATTGTTTAAAATCTTTTACATATGGATACCAAACCCCATGTAAAAATTGTTGTTCTGGTTCAACGATTGGTTCATTAAAAGTAAACCAGTATTTAATTTTATGACCAAATTCTTCCATTGCTTTCTTTACAAAATTTGCATAAGCTTCAACAACTTCACGATTTTGCCAACCACCACGTTTAACTAAATATTCAGGCATATCAAAATGATACATGTTCATGAAGATTTCGATACCATTTTCATGAGCACAATCAATTAATTTATGATACCAGGCAGCACCTTCTGGATTAATATTTCCATCTTGATCTAATAATCTTGTCCATTGCATTGAAGTACGGAAAGATTTGAAATTCATACTTTTTAACAATTTGATATCTTCTTCATATTTGTGATACATATCATTTCCTACATAAGAACCAACATTGTTAAAAAAGGCATTGATTTCTTGATCAGAATACATATCCCAATATGAGCGAAGTCTTCCGCCAACGTTATAACTTCCTTCAGTTTGTGGTCCAGACATTGCTGCACCAAAGAAAAAATCTTTTGGTAATTTTATTGTCATATAGTTCCTCCTTGAAATTCACCACCATTATAAAGAATTTTTTTTATTTTGCCAATATTATGGAACACTTTTCTAATTAATTTTCATTTTTTTATCCAATTAGCAATATTTTAAGAAACTTATTTCCATTTTAAAATTTTCTTCTTACAAACTTCATGAAAATATTATAAAAAATAACTTTCAATAGTTTCATTTTTAAAATATAAAACAATTCTTTTATGAAACTTTCTTTCATGATATAATTTTATCGGTGATTAAAATGAGTATAATGACACAATTAGAATTTGAACTTAATTTCTCTAACTCAGAAAAAAATATTGCAAAATATATTCTCGATAATGGTGAAAATGTTTTAAATCTTTCTATTAAAGAATTGGCTAAAGAAACATATACTTCACCAGCTACAATTGTTCGTTTATGTCAAAAATTAGGCTTAGATGGCTTCCAGGATTTCAAAATCAAATATTCAGCTGAGTTGCAATATGATAATAAAAGTCGTATCGATGTCAATTTTCCATTTACAAAAGATGATAACAGTCGCTTGATTGCTAATAATATAGCTCGCTTACATCAAGAAGCTTTACAAGATACTTTAAGTCTGATTGAATTTGATAACTTAGATAAAATAATCGCTAAAATAGAACAAGCTAAACGGATTTATCTTTTCGGCTTTGGAAACTCGTTACTAGCCGGTTTAGATTTCCAACACAAAATGATGCGCATCAATAAAATGGTTGAGATTCGTAGTAACGCTGGTGAACAGGGATTTTTATCATATACATGTACTAAACAAGACGTAGCCATTATTATTTCGTATTCTGGTGAAACTAACGAGTTAGTAAGTATTGCTAAAAATTTAAAAAGACAGCATATTCCAGTTATTGCAATCACTTCTGTTGGTGATAATCGTCTATCTAAATATAGTGATTTTATAATTAATACCGGTTCTCGAGAAAAAATTTTTTCAAAAATAGCTCCCTACGCTTCTAAAACATCAATTTCATATATATTAGATGTAATTTTTTCATGTTTATTTAAGCTGCATTATGACCAGTATATAAATGAAAAACTAAATAATGATAAAAACAGTGATCATCGTCATCCTTATAAAAGTCCTATTAATGAAAAAGAATGAATTGTTATTTTAAATTCATTCTTTTTATATTTCGATAATTTGACCATTTTGTATTCTTAGTTGAACATCACACTTTGCAGCTAAAGATGGTGAACATGTTGAAACTATTACACAACGACCTTGATGAGCTAAAGTAATTAGATCATCTAAAAATTCCTGTGAATCTTTTTCATCGAGATTACCAGTTGGTTCATCTGCTAAGATTAAATCGGTATTTTTTACTATTGCTCTTGCAAGGGCCACTCGTTGTTGTAAATTAACAGGTAAATTATCAACATTTTCAAAACATTGTTTTTTCGACAAACCTAATTTTTCTAAGATATTTAAACAATATTTCTTTTTATTACTTACTTTTATCTTTGCAATCTTTAAAGTGGCTAATATATTTTCATAAGCATTTAAATAATATATTAAATTACTAGATTTAAATATAATTGCTGAGTCATTTCTTCGATATTTACTTAAACCAATTTTAGTTACATCATTACCTTTATAAATAACTTTTCCATTAGCAGGTTTATCTAAACCAGCAGCTAATATTACCGTAGCAATCTTGCCACTATCATCAGAACCTACAACACCATATATTTTGCCTTTATCAAATGAATAACTTGTATTTTTTAAAAATACATATTGATTTTTATAATTTTGATATGTATAAGTAACATTTTTAAATTCTAAAACATTTTCCATATTAATACTCCCTTTTTATCAAGATATCACCTGGTGAAATCTTACCAACATAAATTGCTGATATAATCATTGATAATAAACAAATTATTCCTGTTGTTATTATTAAAATAGTTATTGAATTTATATCTAGTGAAACATTAAAATCAAGACCATCTATACTTTGAAATGAACTGGTAATAATAGTATTTTTGTCATATGTATCAATATTATTTTCATCGTTTTCATTAACAATATTTGGTACTACAATTATAATTTGCTCATTATTGGTAGTTGTATTTAAAGAATTTATTATTGTATTATTTAGTATTCTTCCTGTTGATAAACATATAATCAACGCCACGACTGCTATCATGGCAATATTTAAAAATTGTTGTAAAATAATTTTTATTTTACTTTGGCCTAAAGATAAAAATATTTCGATTTCATTGTAATGCTTTTTTAATAATGATAACAATATAACTCCTAAAATAATTGCTCCAATAATTATTATAATTATTATAAATACAGTTGCTGTAGTCTCCATTTTTTGAAAATTTGTGATATCTCGTTGATATGTAAGTAAATTGGTTTCTAGCGAAAAGTTATTAAAATCAATATTACTTTGTTTATTAGCTAAATTCATAAATTTATCAACATTTTTTAAATCATCTAAATAATAAACAGCTAAAGTTAAATCATCATTATTTGTTAGTGTTTGTCCTATTGATAAATCAGTATAAATTGTATTAAGCAAATCACTTTGTTTTGCCTGATTTAAAGTTCGATAATTTTTTATTTCATAAATACCTACTACTTTTAATTCTACTGATGTTGATTGATTATTAGATGAGTATATCGTAAATGTATCGTTAAGATTTAGGTTATTATTATTGGCTAAAGTCGTTTCAATTACACAATTATTAGTTCCAGCATCATCATTAGTTAACAGACGTCCTTCAATTAATTCATTAATATTATTAGTAAAATCATTCAAATTAGTCATTGAAGAATTAGCACTAATGATAAATCGATTATTATTTTGATTGTCATCATTTATATCAATTCTAATCGGATTTATTTGACTACTATTAGATTCAGTTGCAATATTATAATTATAATTCTTTACATATTGAAAATTACTTAATTGATTGGCCATATCAATTGTAATCTGGCTAGCAGTTTGACTATCATTATTTGGCATCAATGTAACTTCATTATTGGAATTTGCATATATTTGTTCAACCAAACTATTACTAGTTTGTCGGATTGCTAAAGCACAAATCAATAAATTCACTAATATAATTATTACCAAAAGTAATAATACAGTTTTGCCAATATTCTTTTTAAAACTTAACAAAGCATTTTTAACCATATTACATCCTCCTATCATAACTATAAGGACTAATATCGAAAATAAAATCATACAATTATGTAAAAAAATAGGAAACATCCCATTTTATAAATATTATCGAAAAAAATAAAAGCCAGGATATTTATAGTTTTATCCTAGCTTTATTGATATCATTTTGATTAAATATCATTCTGATTTATCAACATTAATAATATTGTTTTTTACCTGATACAACTATTTGATCATCACCTAATTGATCTTTTGCATTATCGTTATTAGTTTGTTTTTTAGGTTTCATTAAAATCACCTCATTTATATTATGGTCAATTTTAATTTTAAAATACTAATTATTTAAAAAATTATATTTTTCCAAATCATCGTGTACTCTTTTTCACCTGTATCAGTATCTGTACTTGAATTTTGAATTTTAAAATTTTCTCTTTGATAAAAATTTACAGCTTTAGTATTTTTTTGATACACATTCAATTTTAATTGTTGTTTTATTTCTTTTACATAATCTAATAGCTGTTTACCAATACCCATAGATTGTTTTTGATTACAAACAAAAATTCCTGCTATATAATCATTGATTAACCCAATAAATCCATAAATATTGTTATTTATTTCATAAACATATACTTCTGCCTGGACGATCATTTCTTTTACCAGTTTAAAACTATCATACCAATAATGTGGTGAAATAAATTGATGAGCTTCAATATTAGCAGTTAACCAGATTTCCATAACTATATCAATATCTTTTCCTTGTAGCTTTCTAATCAAAATATATTCTCCTATACGTAAATTAAAAAGGTGATAGAATCTAAGATCCTATCACGCATTTATCTTCATTATTCGTCTCCAAAACAAATACCAATTGCTTTTGCTGCTTTTACTAATTCACCATTAGGGTCAACATGTTTTTGTTTACCAAATTTAGCATCACCAATTACTTCTTCTAATGAAGTATAAGTCATTTCTTCACCTTTTAAAGTAACAACGTTACCAAATTTACCATCTTTAATTAATTCAAGAGCTTTTACCCCAAAACGAATTGATAAAATTCGATCGTATGCTTGGATATCACCACCACGAATAATATGTCCTGGATTTACAGAACGTACTTCATGGTTTTTAATTGCTTTTTCTAAGTCATCTGCCACTTTTGCAGCTAATCCTGAATAACGTACTGGATCAGGACTATCTTCTACAATTTTACCAATTACTTTTGTTCCATCAGCGTATTTTGCCCCTTCTGCAACAGCAATTACTGTATAAGGATAACCTTCTTTATCACGTTTTTCTACGTGTTTTACAATGTTTTCAATTGTAAATGGTATTTCAGGAATCAAAATACAAGAAGCATTTCCAGCCATACCAGCATATAATGCAATCCATCCTGCATCACGTCCCATCAATTCGCAACAAATTATACGATGATGAGATTTTGCAGTCGTATTTAAACGATCAATAAATTCAGTACCTACAGATAATGCACTAATAAAACCATAAGTTAAATCAGTTGCTGGTAAATCATTGTCCATTGTTTTTGGAATTCCAATTACGTTAACACCTTTTCTTGAAAAATCACGAGCACTTGTTAAAGTACCGTCACCACCTAAAACAACTAATACATCTACTCCAGCTTTTTTTAAGTTTTCAACACCTACATCTGAAACGTCTTTTCTAACTTTTCCACCTTTACCATCATCTACTAAATAGTCGAATAAGTTATCTTTGTTTGAACTATATAAAATAGTTCCTCCTTCTTTGTAAATATTTTCAACCTTGTCTACTGTTAATTCTATGTAATCATTGTTATAAAGACCACGGTAACCATAAACATATCCAATTACTTCATAACCATATTCGTTAATTGCTGCTTTTGTTACTGCTCTAATAACAGCATTTAAACCTGGACAGTCTCCACCTCCAGATAATAATGCGATTCTTTTTATATCTGCCATATATATCCCTCCATGAGTTCTATTATAAGATTTTTCGAATTAAAACTCAACAAAAATGTTAACGTTTACAAAATTTCATTATCTTTTAAATATTTAATTAATTTATTGACCGGCAAACCGATTACTGTTTCTAAATCACCGTCTATTGTTTCAACTAATCTTTTCCCTTCACCTTGAATTGCATAAGCCCCTGCTTTTCCCTGCCATTCATTTAACGATAAATATTGTTTAATTTCTTCATCAGTTAAGTCTTTAAATTTTACTTTAGTAGCGTCATGAAAAGTTGTCACTTGGTTTTGATCGATTATTGCAACAGCTGAATAAACAGTTTGAATTTTTCCAGATAAAAAACGGAGCATGTCAAAAGCTTCTTGATAATTTTTAGCCTTTCCTAGCATCTTTTCATCTAAACAAACCATTGTATCACTGCCAATAATAACGTCTTGAGGATATTTTAATGAGATTGGTAAAGCCTTTTGATAAGCTAATTTTTCTAAACGTAAAGGAAGTGTTAAAGACATATCTAACACTTCCTCTATTTCCTGATAATCAACTATAAAGTCGATATGATGTAATTCTAGCAGCTCTTTTCTTCTTGGTGAACTGCTAGCTAAAACAATCTGTCTCATTATTCAGATTTTGGTGCATCAGCTTTTGTTTCTTTTTTCAAAGGCTTTGGTAAAAGCGCCTTTCTAGAAACATTAACTTTACCTTTATCATCAACTTTAGTAACTTTAACTTTGACAATATCCCCAACTTTGATAACATCACCCATTTTTTTGGTTCTTTCATAAGCGTAATCAGAAATATGTAAGAAAGCATCGGTTCCTTCGAATAAATTAATAAACGCATAATTATCTTCAACTCTAACTGCTTTTCCATCATACACTTCGCCAACTTGAGCCTTTTTAACAATCTTTTCAATTAATGATACTGCTTTATCAATTGCTTCCTGGTTATGATGATAAATAACAACTGTTCCATCTTGTTCAATATCAATTTTAACACCATCTGATTGATCAATAATTTCATTAATAGTTTTTCCACCTTGACCAATAACTGATTTAATTTGATCAGGATCAATTTTAATCATTTTAACTTTAGGTGCATATGGTGATAATTCGTCGCGTGGCTCACTAATAGTTGCCATCATATTAGCCATAATTTCTTTTCTAGCTTCTTTAGCTTGTGCTAAAGCTTCTTGAAGAATTTCTTTAGTAATACCATCAATTTTTATATCCATCTGTAACGCACAGATTCCTTTATCAGTTCCAGCAACTTTAAAATCCATATCTCCAAGGTGATCTTCCATTCCTTGAATATCAGTTAAAATTGTATAATCATCGCCTTTTTTTACAAGTCCCATTGCTACACCAGCAACAGGTGCTTTAATTGGTACCCCTGCTGCCATTAATGACATTGAAGAAGCACAAATTGAAGCTTGTGATGATGAACCGTTAGATTCTAACACTTCTGATACAACACGAATAGTATATGGGAATTCATCTTCGCTTGGAATTACTTGAGCTAAAGCTCTTTCACCTAAAGCTCCATGTCCAATTTCACGACGTCCAGGCGCACCCATTCTACCTGTTTCCCCAACTGAATATGGTGGGAAATTATAGTGATGCATAAAACGTTTTTGATCTTCTAACCCTAAACCATCAATTTTTTGATGTTCACCGATTGCCCCTAATGTAGTAACTGACAATACTTGAGTTTCACCACGAGTAAATAAAGCTGATCCATGAACACGTGGCAATAAATCAATTTGTGAATCTAATGGTCTAATTTCATTTAATTTACGACCATCTGGTCTAACTTTATCTTCAGTAATCAAACGACGTACTTCATCTTTTTCTAAATCATGTAAGATGATATCTACTTGTTTCATTACATTAGCTTTTACTTCATCACTTTCATATTCTTTATTATCATATTCCTCATTGACTTGTGCTATTAATTTATCAATAGCGTCATATCGTTCTAATTTACCTGGAATTGAAACAGCAGCGACCATTTCTTCTTTAGCACGCTCACTTACTTCAGCCACTAAATTTTCATCTAATTCAAATAGTGGTACATCGATTTTTTCTTTACCGCATGCTTCAATAACTTTTTCTTGGAAAGCGATTAATTCTTTAATTTTTTCATGTCCAAATAATAATGCTTCTAGCATTACTTCTTCACTGACTTCTTTAGCATCAGCTTCTACCATGTTAATAGCATCTTTAGTTCCAGCTACTTCCAAATTAATTAATGATCTTTCTAATTGTTCTGGTGAACCATTAACAATAAATTCACCATCTACTAAACCAACATTAACCCCAGCAATTGGTCCATTAAAAGGAATATCAGAAATACATAATGCTAAAGAAGCACCTAACATTGCTGTCATTTCAGGAGTAGCATCTTGATCTACTGATAAAACAGTATTAATACTTTGTACTTCATTTCTAAAACCATCAGCAAATAATGGTCTGATAGGACGATCGATCATTCGAGCAGTTAATGTTCCATGTTCACTTGGTCGCCCTTCACGTTTTAAAAATCCGCCTGGAATTTTACCAACGGAATATAATTTTTCTTCATATGTAACTGTTAATGGAAAAAAATCAACATCTTTTGGTTCTTTTCCAGCAACAACAGTTGATAAAATAACTGTATCATTATATCTAACTAATACAGCACCATTAGCCTGTTTAGCTAACTCTCCCACTTCAACACTTAGATTTTTACCATAAAAATCCATACTAAACACTTGTTTATTCATTCTTTCACCTCATCTATTATCTTAGCCATTATAACATAAAAAATTTCTTTTCAAAACAATTTCTTACCTTAACTACTGCAAAAGAGAATAAAAAGATGTTATAATAGTAATCAGAGGTGAGTTTATGAATGAAAATGAATTAAAAAGTTTAGAAGTATACAATGAAAAGTTTAAGGAGGATCCTACTTCTTTTAATGATTTCCAAGCCAATGATTATATTAAGCTGTTAAAGAAAAGTGATAATAATGAAGAAGCTATTGAAGTCGGTAAAACTTTCATGTCACAATGTCCAAATTTAAGAGGATACTTAAATCAATATGGATATGCTCTTTACAATAAGTATATTAATATTGATGATGAAAAAATCCAGGAAAATGAAAATCTATTCTTTAGTATTTTAGATGACATTTTAGCAGTATGTAAACAAGAACGTTATTCGCCAATGGAACCTGCTGTTAACAGAGCAATTAAATACTTACAAAGAGTAAAACCAAATGATCCTGATAAATTAATCGAAGTTCTTAATTTACTTGATCCAAACCTATTAGATGACAAACCTTTTACTAATGATGAAGGTAAAGAATTTGAATCTAAAAAAGAACGTTACTATCGTTTAAAAGTTAAAGCTTTATATGAAGCAAAACGTGCAAGAGAATGTGTTGAAACAGCAAATAATGCTTTAGCATTACCTATTAAATGGCATTTTAACACTTTACAATGGATCAATTATCAAAGAGCTTGTTCTTTAGTTGATTTAGAACAATATGATGAAGCTAAAAAGATTTTCTTATCTTTACATAATCATATTCGCAGTGTCAATTTCTATGAAGTTTTATATAAAACATATTCTAAAACTGGTAATATCAAAGAAGCAAATGCTTATTTACTTTATGAATTCTTTGAAAATGGATATTCTATTAATCATTTAGGAATTTATCAAAGATTAATGGAAGCTACTCAAAGAACAAATGATCCTATGTTAATAGAAATCGTTGATATTTTCTTAACTAAACTTTGTCAAGAAAATAATCGTGACTATACACCTGTTGGTGATTATGGTGATAAATATAAAGATCAAAATTCTGAATATTTATACGATGAATTATATGAAAAAGTTATGAATAATCTTGATAAATATGTTGAAAGAGTTGAAGGTACTGTTGTTCATTACAATAAAGAACGTGGTATTGGAACTATTTCTCGTCATGATCAAGATGGTATTTTCTTTAGACAAGCTGATTATGTTTACGATGAAGATGTACAACGCCGTGATAAAGTTGAATACACTCCATTAGAAACATTTGATCGTAAGAAAAATGTTGTAACTAGCAAAGCTATTTTAATTATTACTACTGAAGAGTACATTAATTTTGGTTATTAAGATAACAGTTAAAAGGCAAAGATCAATTCTCTGCCTTTTGTTTTATCCGATTTTTTTGCTACAAAAGATTCTTTTAAATATTATTCATCCCTATTTTTTAAATATGCCTGCATTGCTTTAATACTTTCATCTGAAATTACATGTTCAATCAAACAAGCATCCTTATCAGCAATTTCCTCATCAATATTTAAAACCTCTATAAATAACTTTTTAATAGTCTGATGTTTATTAGAAAAAAATTCAGCCATTTCAATCCCTTTAGGCGTCAATTTTATATCAGAATATTTCTCATAGTTAACATAGCCATTTTTAGATAAAACAACAACCGCATTATTAACACTTGGTTTAGATACCCCTAATCTTTTAGCGATATCACTAACCCGAGCCTTTTTCCCGTCTAATGAAAGCTCATAAATTAACTCTAAATAATTTTGCATCGCAATTGTCATTTCTTCCATTCAATACCACCCCTAATGGAATTATAATAGCATAAAACGGTTATTTTCTCAATACTGTGCCCATAAAGAGCAATTAGAAAAGCATAAAAATAATTGAGGTGAAATAATGAAATTTTTATTATCATTAAATCCAATTACTATTGTTTTTTTAGTAGCTACATTTAATTGGTTGATGACTTTTTTTGGAGCTTCATTGGTTTACTTTGTTAAAAACGCTAATAAAAAATTAATTTGTGTGGCTTTAGGCAGTTCGGCCGGAATAATGATTGCTGCCTCCTTTTTTTCTTTGCTTCTTCCTGCTAAAGAGCAATTAGAAAATAGTGGCAAAATCGCGTTATTAATGATTCCTGCTGGCTTTATCTGTGGGGTCTTACTTTTAATGACCTTTGATAAACTATTACCTCATGAACATATGATGACTCATGTCCAGGAAGGTATCAATCCTAGTCGTTTTTCTAAAAATAAATTATTGATGTTAGCTATGACTTTGCATAATATACCTGAAGGGTTAGCGGTTGGCGTAGCTTTTGCTGGAGCTGCTAATGGTAATTATTTAAGCGCTATAATTTTAGCAATTGGAATTGGTATTCAAAACTTCCCTGAAGGTACTGCAATTGCTTTGCCGATGTTACAATGTGGAAAAAGTCGTTTTCAAGCCATGATGTATGGCCAATTTTCTGCTCTAGTTGAAGTCCCAGCTGCTTTAATAGGCTTTATTTTTGCTAGCATTACTAATGTTACACTACCTTTTATATTATCTTTTGCTGCTGGAGCTATGTTTTTTGTTTGTATCGAAGAACTTATTCCTGAAGCAAATGCAACTGAGGGTATTGATTTAGGGACAATAAGCTTCATGATTGGCTTTGTAATTATGATGTCTTTAGATATTTTATTATCATAATATTTAAAAGAGAAATAATTGTTATGTCTTATCATTTCGATTCTTTCTCTTTTTAAATAATTACTTATAGTTAATAAATGCTGTAAGGATTAAAAAATTTTTACATATTGACAAAAACGTTTCAATACCGTATTATTTTTTTAAACAATTATTTAGACAAAGACATTGAAGTGAACTAGTAAATATGGCTTAGACATCAGAGATATTGTGGTTGGTGAAAACAATACGTTAAGACATATTGAATTCATCATGGAGTTGGATTGCTGATATGTAGGCAGTTACCGGTTGTTGACCGTTATCACAAACAAGTTTCATACTTACTAAGGTTATTAATGCGAATTAATAGCAAATTTGGGGTGGTACCACGACTTTGTCGTCCTCTTAGGAGGACTTTTTTTGTTTAAAGAATTGAAAGAAACGAAGGGAGAGTTTTTTATGAAAAAATTATTTAGTGGTTTGTTAGCTATAGCAATGTGCGCTAGTATTACTGGCTGCGGTACTGGAGATAGTGGTGGCAGTACTGGTGAAGTAAAAGATTTATCAGAAGTAAAAATCGGAGTTGTTCAATTAATGCAACACGATGCATTGGATGCTTCTTATGAAGGGTTTAAAGACGTTTTAGTTGAAGCTGGTGTTGATGAAGACAATATCGATTACCAGGTCGCTGGGGATGCTGCAAACTGTCCAACTATCGCTGATAAATTAGTTAATGACGGCAATGATTTAATTTATGCAATAGCTACACCAGCATTACAATCAGCAGCAGCTGCAACAACTGAAATCCCAATTGTTGGTTGTGCCATTACTGATTATGAAAGTACTGACTTAGTTAAAAGCAATGATGAACCTGGTGGTAATGTTACTGGTGCTAGTGATTTAACACCTATTAATGAGCAGTTTGACCTATTAACTAAATTATTACCAGATGCAAAAAAAGTTGCTATTATGTACTGTGGTAGTGAAGACAATTCAATTGTCCAAGGTGAAATTGCTCAAGAAGCAGCAAAAGATCATAATTTAGATTATGAAGTTTATACAGTAACTGATTCAAATGATATTCAAGCTGTTACTAATCAAATTGTCAGTGATGAAAATGATGTTGTATATATTCCTACTGATAATACTTTAGCAACTTATATGAGCAGTGTTGAAGCTATCACTTCACAAGCTAAAATTCCTTGTATTGTTGGAGAAGAAGGAATGACTAACAATGGTGGTCTTGCAACATATGGTATTAATTATGAAAATTTAGGTCGCGAAGCTGGTAAACAGGCTTTAGCAATCTTAAAAGGTGAAAAGACTGCTGCAAATACACCAATTGTTCAATTAGATGCTAAAGATTGTACAATGGTAATTAATTTAAAAGTTGCTCAAAAATGTGATATTACAATTAACAAAGAAGATTATCCAGAAGCAACATTTATTGAAGAATAGGAGTTAAAAAATGGGTTTATTCTATACATTTTTAGGAGCTGTTGATTTAGGATTAATTTGGGGATTTTTAGCTCTTGGCGTATATATAACATTTCGTTTATTAGATATTGCAGATTTGACCGTTGATGGTAGTTTTACAACTGGTGGTGCTGTTTGTGCGGTTTGTGTTTTAAACGGTATTCATCCATTATTAGCATTATTAATTTCAATTCTAGCTGGTTTTTTAGCTGGAGCAATAACCGGAATTTTGCATACTAAATGTAAAATTCCAGCTATTTTAGCTGGTATCTTAACACAAATCGGTCTTTATTCGATAAACTTAAGAATTATGGGTGGCCGTGCTAATTTACCATTAACTACAGCTAATACTTTATTCGCTGATTTATCAGTTAGTTTAGATATTAATAGATATTATATCGCTTTGGTAATTTCATTAATTTTTGTAATTATATTTATTGCTTTATTATACTGGTTCTTTGGTACTGAACTTGGTTCAGCAATTAGAGCTACTGGAAACAATGAACAAATGGCAAGATCTTTAGGTATCAACACTGATACCATGAAATTACTAGGATTAACTATTAGTAATGGTTTAGTTGGATTATCTGGTGCTTTATATGCCCTTTATGGTCAAGCAACAGATGTTCGTGTTGGAACAGGAGCAATCGTTATTGCATTAGCATCAATTGTTATTGGTGAAGTAGTTATTTCTAGTAAAAAAGGCAATTTTGCTTTGAGACTAACTTCAATAATCATTGGTTCAATTATTTATCGTATTATTGTTGCTTTAGTTTTACAAATGGGATTAAATACTGATGATTTAAAACTATTAACTGCTATTTTAGTAGGTATCGCTTTAACAATACCAATTATGTTAAATAAACGAAAACAAATATCGATGTATAAAAAATTAACTGGAAAGGAGATTAATCAAGATGCTTAAATTAACAAATGTAAGTAAAACTTTTAATCTAGGAACAGTTAATGAAAAAAAAGTTTTGCATGATATTAATCTGGTTTTAAATGAAGGTGATTTTGTAACTATCATTGGTGGTAATGGTGCTGGTAAATCAACTTTATTAAATATGATTTCTGGATTATATCCTTTAGATTGCGGTATTATTACTCTTGATGGTGAAGATATTTCTTTACAACCTGAATATCAAAGAGCTAAAAAAATTGGTCGTTTATTCCAAGATCCAATGTTAGGAACAGCTGGTGACATGCAAATTTTAGAAAATCTTGCTCTTGCTAAACGTCGTGGTCAAAAACGTGGTTTAGCCTGGGGTGTAACTAAAAGTGAAAAACAGGAATATTACGAATTAGTAAAATCGTTAAATTTAGGTCTAGAAGATCGCCTAACAACAAAAATGGGACTGCTTTCTGGTGGTCAAAGACAAGCAGTAACATTATTAATGGCTACTTTACAAAAACCAAAATTATTATTATTAGATGAACATACAGCCGCTTTAGATCCTGCGACATCAGCAAAAGTATTAAAATTAACTAACGATATCATTCTTAATCAGCATCTAACAGCAATGATGGTAACCCACAATATGAAAGATGCAATTGACGTTGGTAATCGTTTAATTATGATGTATAATGGTCATATCATTTATGATGTTAGTGGTGAAGAAAAAAGAAAGCTTACTGTTGAAGACTTACTTCATAAATTTGAAGCTGCAAGCGGTGAAGAGTTTGCTAATGATAGAATGTTATTAGGATAGAACTGTTAAAATTACAGTTCTATTTTTTTATAACAAATAATTTCCCCTTTTCAGGAATACAGCAAAATACATCTTCAATTTTATCAATGCCTTGTTTTTTTAATTGGGCAAGCAGCCAGTTGGTATCTCGATTAAGTAATTTTAAATTATCATAGTCTACTACCCCATCGCAAATTAAGGCATCTGGTAATTCAACAACACATTGGTCTTTACAAATAACTGATAAAGAACCATTGGTTTCCAACAATGCAAATTCAACTTTAGAAATACTATCAATATCGTTTACTCGTAAATGATGGGTTAGATCATTTACAGTATACCTTTGTTCTTTCATCTTTTTTTGATCAAGTTTTCCCTTAAAAATAATATATGTAGGTTTTCCTTCAAAAATATCTCTAAGTCGTTTTGACTTCATCGTTATTATCGATACACAACGATCTAAAAGGATCAAGGTCATTGTTGCTACAATACCATGAATAAAAGTAAAATCACTATCTCCTAGTGTATTAATCATTATTTCTGCAATAATTAAAAAAACTACAAAATCAAAAACATTCAATTGACTAAATTCTTTTTTTCCAAAAAATCTTAATATGATCGTTAAATAGATATAAATCCCTAAACTAAATAAAAACACTTCTAAGATACTCATATTTTATCATTCCTTCAATATAATATAATAAGATAAAAAGGGAGGGAAAATATGAAATCATATTTTAAAATATATTTGAAATTTGCCTTATTTATACTTATTAGTTTTATATTCATTAGTATAATCCTTGCCGGAATAATAAGTTTTATACACATCCCTAATTTTATTTATCATCTTATTATAAATTTAATAGCAGGATTATTAATGATTGTTTGGGGTTTTTTTATTGTAAAAACTTTTAAAAAAAATGCTATCTATCACAGTCTATTATGTGGTCTTATTTTTGCCCTTGTTGCTTTAATGGTCAATATTGATGATATTAATATTTTAAATATTATTTCCAGACCATTTGTTTTAATTACAACAGTAATAATTTTAAATTACTATCAAAGAAAAATAGATAATTAGTTAAAAAAATTATTAAAAAAGTAGAAATAGATAATAAACTCAGTTATTAAATATTTCTACTTTTATTTAAAATTTAGTTTTTAAATTCAATATTTAGAATTTTTACATCATATGGTTCAGCAACCCCAACTGTAACAATTTCATTAACACCATGTCCTAAAACAGCTTTAGCTAATGGTGATTCATTAGAAATTTTACCATTTAATGGATCAGTTTCTGTATAACCAACAATTTTATAACTTTCAGGTTCCGCATCATCTTCAGATAAATCTAAAATAGTTACTGTAGTACCAGGTTTTACTACTTTTAAATCCATCTGATCTTCAGAAATAATTTCAGCATGTTGAAGCATATAATCAATTTCTTTGATTCTTGCTTCCAAATGAGCTTGTCTTTCTCTTGCTGCATCATAATCAGCATTTTCTGATAAGTCACCTTGAGATCTTGCTAATTGTAATTCTTCAATAACTTTAGGTCTTTCGACATTAATCAAGTTATTTTTTTCTTGTTCTAATTTTTCTACACCGCTTTGGGTCAACAAAACTTTTTCGCGTTCCATAATATCACCTCGTAGTCAATAATATAGCATAATTCCATATAAATATCTAGTCTAACTTATGAGACAATCGAAGAAATTTTTGTAATCAATAAGTCAACAGCTACCTGATTACTACTACCTTCAGGTATAATGATATGCGCATACTTTTTAGAAGGCTCTACAAATTGTTCATGCATTGGTCTAACTGTTTGTAGATATTGGTTACAAACTGACTCTAAACTTCTTCCTCTTTCTTGCATATCACGTTTTAAACGTCTAATAAAACGAATATCAGCATCGGTATCGACATAAATTAAAATATCACATCGTTCTCTGATCTGTACTTCATTTAATACAAATAACCCTTCTAGAATAAACACATCGCGAGGATTAATAACTTCAACTTGTAAACTGCGATTATGAACAGTAAAATCATAAATTGGTTTTTCGATACTTTGATTAGATTTCAATAAATCAAGATGCTTAACTAATAAATCCATATCAAAGGCAAGTGGATGATCATAATTAGTTTTAACCCGTTGTTCCATTGTTAAATGTGACTGATCTTTATAATAATCATCCAAACGAATTATTTTTATAGTGTGTTCATGCTTAAAATATTCATAGATTTCATTAGCAATCGAACTTTTACCAGATGCACTACCACCAGCAATACCAATTATTATCGGTTTTTTCACTTTGTTATCCTTCTTCCCATATCATCAACTTTTAATTTATAGCAAACAGGTAATTTAAGTATTTCCATTGGATGATTAGCAACACTAACTTCTTCGTTTTCTTCATTAATAATTTTTTCTACTGGCACAATTACATTTTCATGACTTGGACTGAAAAATTCAATTTGATCACCTAGTTTAAAGTAATTACGCTGTTCAATAATAGCCATTTGATTTGACTCATCATAGCCAATAACACGAGCACAAAATTCTTGTGTTGGGTGTTCATCGCGCTGATTATAAATCTGTTTATTATTATCAGCCTGATTATCAAAAAATCCAGTACACAAAGCTCGATTAGCCGCTTTTAATAATTCTTGATAATATTTATCACTCATTACAAAATTATCAGGGTCTTTACAATAATCATCTATTAACTTACGATAAGTTGAAACAACTGTTGCAATATAATGCAATGATTTCATTCGCCCTTCAATTTTAAATGAATTTACTCCTAATTCTATCAATTCTGGAATGTGATTGATCAAAGCCATATCTTTACTTGACATACTAAATGGAATCACACCATTATCATTTACTTGTTTATCTTTTATAAATAAATCATAATACCAGCGACAAGACTGCGAACAACCACCACGATTGGCATCACGTCTTGAAAAATAATTAGATAACATACAACGTCCTGAATAATGAATACACATAGCACCATGAATAAAATATTCAATATCAATATCAGTTTTATCTAAAATTGTTTTTAAATCCTGATAACATACTTCACGTCCTAAAACCACGCGATCCATCCCTAAATTTTGATAAAACTTAATTGCTTTACTATTTAACGTTGATAACTGTGTGGAAACGTGAACTTCTAAATTTAAATTTAGTTTCTTAGCAATACTCATTATATAAGGATCAGCAACAATAATTGCCTGAACCCCTATTTCATCTAATGTTTTTAAATATTGTTCAATTCCATCTAAATTATCTTGATGTAAGATAATATTACATGTTACATGAATAGCAGCATTATATTTTTTGGCAAACGTAACTGCCTCTTTAATATCTTCTAAACTAAAATTTGATGCACTAGAACGCAATGAAAACTCTTTTCCACCTACAAAAACAGCATCAGCACCGTATTTAATAGCTACTTTTAATTTCTCTAAATTTCCAGCAGGCGCTAATAATTCAGGTTTTTTTACAATTACCCTTTTACCATCAATTATCTTACTTACATTTCTCATTTTCTTCTCGCTTTCTTACATCATCAATTTTATAAACAGTATTATCAAACATAAAACTATGATAATATTCAACTTCTGGTGTTAATTTTTTTAATTGTGCCATTAAATCATGAGATACTTTTCCAAACTGTTGTTTTTGACAACTATCAATTGCATCTTGATATAAGTTTACAATTTCAACTAATTTTAAATCATCAACGTATAAAGATTCGATATATAAATAATCAAAATCACTCATACTACTCATTATATCTAAACAGCACATTTGCTGCTTAGATAAAATATGACAGCCATATTGATCTTCATATATATGACATTGATAATCTACTCCATTAGCCTTAATGGTAATTTCATCATCAATTGATACTTGATTTTCATGTCCTATTTCTTTGAAATAATTTGTTAACAGCTTACGTTTAGAATAAGCCATATATTCAACACCATGAATTTGAACTACTGTTTTGATATTTGTTTCTTGAGCAATTTTTTGTTTTTCATTTAAAGGAATTTCCCGCGCTAAAAAAGCACCATCAATACCTTGTAATCCTAAATAATTTAATGTTGCTTGATTGGTATTTAAAGTATCTGGATGATAGATCATTTTAAAATGATAATTTTGTTCTTTACAAATTTGTAAAACAGCAAAATCCTGAAATAAAATACCATCTATTTTTAATTCATTTAATTTAGCTAAATGCTTTTCTAATAAGTCTAAATTGCTTTCTTCTATCAAAGCATTGACTAATACCCAAAGTTCTTTATCACCTAATTTTTCTTTTAACTTAGCTAATTGATGATAATCTAAACTTAATGCTTGACGACATGAAAAATATTTTGTTCCAACAACAAAATATTTAACACCAATACTTAAAAAATCATATAAAAATTTATCACTATTTAATGCTAATACTAATTCCATTACTTCACCTTTTTTCTTATTACACAAATACCATCACCAACATGATAATATTCAACATCGTATTCTCCATGATCAAAAATCCATTCTTTAAAACGCTTTATTTTTTTTACCAATTGTCGTGTATTACGATTCTTTATTTTATCTATTTCAAAAACCATGCCATGAAAATCTAAATTATCGACAACACAAACACCATTATCATTAACTAAAGGCATATATTTTTCAAAAAACTTTTGATATTGAGCTTTTGCAGCATCAATAAATAAACAATCATATTTTTTTAAAACAAGCTGATTTATATCCAATGTTAAAGCATCATCATGATGAATAATAATTTTATCATTCATCCCATAATCATTAATATTTTTTACAGCTTCTAAATAGCGTTGTTGATCTAGTTCTATTGTTTCTACTTTAAAATCATCAATATTTGTTACTAACATTAATGCTGAATAACCAATAGCACTACCTATTTCTAAACAATTGCTACAATTATATTGTTTAAATATATCGACCATAAAGGCCAATCCCGCTTTTTGCATAATCGGAATATTTTTTTCTATCGCTTCTTTTTCTAATTCTACTAACTCTTTCATCTTAATACCATTTATTTTCACTTACAACTTTTAGATGTTCATCATATGTATTGGAATAAATTACCGTACCATCTTCTAAAGCAAAGAAAAACATTGCTTCGAAATCTTGATAATTTAAACATGATTCAATAATCTGATTAGATACATTGCTAATTGGTCCAACTGGTAAACCATCATAATAATATGTATTATATTTTGAATCAACATTTAAATCTTTATAAGTAACAGCAACTGTTTTAATTTGATTAGCGTAATTTACTGTTACATCACTTTGAAGACGCATTGGTTTTTCTAATCGATTTATAAATACGCCAGCAATTTTTTCTTGATCATCTTGATTGCCAGAAGCTTCGCATTGTACTATTGAAGCAAATGTTAAAAACTGATGTATAGTTACTGGATTACCATTTATTGTAAAGCTAGCAATTTTATCTTTATATTTAGATAAATTTTTATCCGTTTGATCTAACATCATTTCAGTAACATCTTCAATTGTAGTATTACTAGCAGTAATAATATATGTTTCAGGAGCAAAATAACCTTCTAATGAAAACATAACATCGGGATTTAAAATACTTTCATCTAAAAACCAGTATTTTTTTATTAATGAATTTAAATATTCACTATCAGACCATTTGGCCAAAACTTCATTACTATCAACTTCTAGAGCTTCACCAACTTGTGTAGCACAATCAGTAATTCGATAACCATCTAAAATTGTTACTCGAGCAGAAGATATATAATCTTTATCCCCTTCTAAGACCTGACATATTTTTGGTAAATCCATATTTTTATTTAAAACATATGTATTCGCAATAAAATCATAACTATTTAGTTTTAAATAAATATTAGCTACTGTCTTATTTTTTATCAAACCGGCTTTATCTAACTGATCTAAAACAGATGCATTTGAACCTGATATTTCTACAATTACTTCCTCATCTTTTGAAGAAACAGCACCTTGTCCATCAAAATAAACAAATGTTAAAACTAGCACCAAAATTAAAACACTAGCAATTATTCCAATAATGATTTTATGTATTTTTTTCATAAACGCCTCCATTTTTTACATTATATGATATTTTTTATGCTGTTTCAACTTATTTCACTACTACTAGTATGACAAGAAAAAATAGAGATGAAAACCAATGTCATTAAGTTAAGATGACAAATTTTTAGCCAGGAGCTATATAGAAAATATATTTTCTCCTGGTTATATTTTTATTCAAGCTAAAAAAGTGTAGTCTTGAAA
>NZ_NFKR01000010.1 GCF_002160495.1 Erysipelatoclostridium sp. An173
TTCACTCCTTTACAGGAAAGAATTATATCAAAAAAGATTACCCTGATTAATGCAAAGTGTAACCACTTATCTGCAACAATTTGGGTAATCTTATTTTAACTTTTATATTACGTACTCAATTTTACCATAAGAGCATGTTCAAGGCAAATGACAATTGAAAGGACGCGCTTTAATTATGGCTAGAAAGCAAATATTTAAACGCAGACCAAACAAAGCCGGTACCGTAGTCAAAATTTATCAGGGAAACGAAGAAAAACTTTCTGCGCTAAAGTAACAACCGATTATGATACATTAACCGGTAATCAGATTCAGGTTTCAATAGGTACATTTGAAACATGGCAGGAATCTGATGATGCCTTAACGCTTTATAGATTGACAAACAAAAAGACCATAACCGATAAGGAAGCAAGTGTCCTTGCACCAGACACTTTCCAAAAGCTAGTTGATCAGCGTGAAAAGAATACCCCTACATTCAAACAAATATTTGACATAATATATGACGAAGATTTATCAAAACTATCTAAATCTTCACAAGTTTGGTATAAAGCCTGGATTAACCGTTTTAAATCACTTTACAATAGAAAGATATCACAGATAACTCTTGCTGGTTTGCAGGAAATATTTGATCATGATAAAGCAGGATACGGTACAAAGATACATATGAAAGTATTGTGTTCGAAAATATTCGAATATGCAGTTATTCATCAATACGTTTCTAGAGACAATAACTATACTGAATACATTAGATGTGATGAAAATAAAAAATCAACTAAACGTTATGCTTTCTCTACGAATGAAATTAAAATGCTGATAGACGATAACAGTGATGCAGCTAAAATTGTTCTAATCTACATTTACACTGGATTGAGAGCAAACGAACTGTTGAGTATCGAAACAAATAAAATAAAAAAGCATGGGGATTTTTATTATTTTGAAACCGTATTAAAAACAGAAAGCGGTATAGACAGAGTGGTACCTATTCATCCTGCCTTTTGTAAAAGAACTAATTTTAGCTGATAAAAAGAAAAGGATAATAGATTACAGCTATGCTTATTTTAAAAAAATTATTTTTATCCATTGATGAATGATTTAGGGATGAAACATACCTTGCACGATACTCGTGATACTTTTGCAACGTTATGTCAAAAATATGATGTTGATATATTTGCTAGAAAACTCATTCTAGGTCACAAATTTAAGGATCTAACTTTCGATACTTACACTGATACAGTCATTGATGATTTATATAAAGAACTAATAAAAATTAAGGTTCCATCATTTTAAATCTTTGTTACTTATTTGTTACTTACGAGGTACAATTTAGGACTTTTTACTGGTTAAAACCCTTGATTTTATGCGGATTTAAATGGCAGAATGTTTCAGTTTTTGAAATAATCACTAAAATTAACGCTTTATGTGATAAAATTCCTCAAGAAATACAAATAAGAGGGGAAGATAGCAGTGGATTTAAGCTTATTACTAATGCAGCAAATACTGCAATTATTCATTATGATTTTTTTTGGCTTTTTGTTAGTAAAAACCAAAACTTTAACAACTGATGATAGTAAAATAATCTCAATGTTAGTATTATTTGTTGCTTCACCATGTGCGATTTTAACATCATTTTCAATTGAATTTACACCCGATAAATTAATTGATTTGGGATTAGCTTTTCTAGGAGCGATTATAGTACATCTTATCTATATCCCTTTAACGCAATTGTTAGCTAAAATATTTGGATTTGCGCCAATTGAAAAAGCAACTATAATTTATTCAAACTCTGGTAATCTAATTATTCCTTTAGTTGGTGCCATATTAGGTAAAGAATGGGTTTTATATACTAGCGGCTACATGGTTGTCCAAACTATATTATTATGGACACATGCTAAAAGTTTAGTTTGCAATGAAAAAAACTATGACTTAAAAAAGATCTTTTTAAATATTAATGTTATTGCCATTATCGTTGGGATTTGTTTATTTTTATTCCAGATTCAATTACCAAG
Organism: Erysipelatoclostridium sp. An173; assembly: GCF_002160495.1. Classification (GTDB taxonomy): domain Bacteria; phylum Bacillota_I; class Bacilli_A; order Erysipelotrichales; family Coprobacillaceae; genus Thomasclavelia; species Thomasclavelia merdavium. The sequence continues at coordinate 2,004 of NZ_NFKR01000010.1, forward strand.
TCTTGTTTTATCAACATTCGATACCGTTGGTGGGATGTTAGGTCCATTAGCAATGATCGTTATTGGAATGTTAATTGGAGAAATGAACTTAAAAAATATTTTCAGTGAAAAACGAACTTATTTAATTTCTTTGATGCGTTTAGTGGTTTATCCATTAATTATCATAACTGTCTTTAAATTAAGTGGTCTTGTAACATTGACATCAGATGCTTCACAGATTTTTTTGATAACTGTTTTAGCAGCTAGTGCACCAGCTGCAGCAACAATTACTCAGTTTGCTCAATTGTATAATAAGCATCCTGGTTATGCTAGTGTTATGAATATAATGACAGTGTTTTTCAGTGCTATAACAATGCCTTTAATGGTTATAATCTATCAATTATAAAAATGGGATATGTAAATTTACATATCCCAATATTTTTTTAATACATTCCACCAGCCATAGCAGGTGCTGCAGGTTCATCTGATTTAATTTCTGCCACTCCAGCTTCAGTTGTAATAAACAATGCTGAAATACTTGCAGCATTTAACAATGCGCTACGAGAAACTTTAGTTGGATCGATAATTCCTTTTTCAAACATATCAACCCATTCACCATTTTTAGCATCAAATCCGATATTTTTATCAGCATTCTTTTGCATATCAACAATATCTTCACTATTGTATCCAGCATTTTCTGCGATTTGGCAAATAGGTGCTAATAATGATTCCATTACAATATTGATACCTTTTTGAACATCAACATTATCATTTTTAAGAACTGGTTTTAATTCTTTATATGCTTCAACTAAACAAGCTCCACCACCAATTACAATACCTTCAGCAACAGCAGCTTTAGTAGCATTTAAAGCATCTTCAATTCTTAATTTCTTTTCTTTTAATTCACTTTCAGTTGTTGCTCCAACTTTGATAGTTGCAACACCATTAGTTAATTTACCAAGTCTTTCTTGGAATTGTTTTCTATCATGTTCATTAGTAGTATCAGCAATTCTTGATCTAATTTCTTCAATACGAGCATTTAATTCACTATTATTTTCATTAGCACCAATCATTGTTGTATTGTCTTTAGTAACAATTACTTTTTTGATTGTTCCTAACTCATCTAATTGAAGATCTTCTAATTTCATATTTAAATCTTTGTTGTAGAATTTAGCATTTGTTAATGCAGCAATATCTTGTAACATTTCTTTTTGGTTATCACCAAATCCAGGAGCTTTTGTAGCTACAACATTGAATGTACCACGTAATTTATTTAAAACTAAAGTAGAAATTACTTCATTTTCATAATCTTCAGCAATAATTAATAATGGTTGATTTGTTTTCAATACTTGTTCAAGTACTGGTAAGATTTCTTGAAGATTATTAATTTTTGAATTAGTTACTAATACATATGGATTTTCTAATTCAACAGTCATTTTTTCACGATCAGAAACCATGTATGGAGATACATAACCTTTATCATATTGCATACCTTCACTGATTTCTAATTCATCATCAAAGCCATTACTTTCATCAACATTGATAATTCCATCGCGACCAACTTTATCCATTGCTTTAGCGATTAAATCACCAATTTCTTTACTTCCTGCTGAAATAGTAGCAACACTAGCAACATCACTGCTTGTTTCAACTTGACGTGAATTTTTTAAGATTGTTTTTGCAACTTCTTTACTTGCATATTCAATACCTTCACGCATTAATACTGGATTACATCCTTTGTCAACAGCTTTCATTCCATTAACAATCATATTACGAGCCAAAATTGTAGCAGTAGTAGTACCGTCACCAGCAACATCATTTGTGTTATTAGCAACTTCATATACTAATTTTGCACCCATATTTTCAAATTTATCTTCTAATTCAATTTCTTTTGCAATACTAACACCATCGTTAGTAATTAATGGTGAACCATAACTTTTTTCCAATACAACATTACGACCTTTAGGTCCTAAAGTAATACAAACAGCATCAGCTAAAGTATTTACCCCTTTCAACATTGCTTTACGAGCATCACTTGAAAATCTTACTTCTTTTGCCATCTTAAATTACCTCCTTAAGCTATACAAGCTAAAATATCCTTTTCTTCAATTACAATATATTCTACATCATCAACTTTAATATTAGTTCCTGAATATTCTTTATATACAACTTTATCATTTACTTTAATATCAGCTTTACAATCAGGACCTAATGCAACAACTTTAGCAACACCTGGTTCCTTTTTAGTTTCAGTTGTTAAAATAATTCCACTAGATGTTTTATTTTCTACTTCTTCTTTTTTTAAAATAACATTATCATGTAATGGCTTAATCATGTTAATCACTCCTTTTATCTTTAGCACTTGCCATATCTTAGTGCTAAAATTATTATAATACTTTTTAGCACTTTGTCAACCCAAGTGCTAAAAAATTTATTTATATTCCAAAATTCTACTTTTCAATATAAAAATATAAAAAATAGCGATTTAAAAACCGCTATTCTTCCAACCAATTAGCTTTATAATAATAAATAATTAAAATCGTAGTACTTAACACCCATGAAACAGGCCAGCCAAGATCAACAAAGACTATATTATGGAATAAGTTAGTAGTTATCATAACCCAGATAACTCTAAAAACACACCAGCACCCTATTAAAACAACCATAGGGATGTTTGTCTTTCCTACTCCTCTTAAAATACCACAAATGACCTGCGAAAGCGTTAAAAATAAATATCCCGGTGCTAAACAGCGCATCATTATTAAACCATATTCAATAACTTTAGGATTTGATGAAAAGATCTGTAATAAATATGGTGCTGAAAAAACAACTAATACACTCAATACAAGAATTGTCCCACAACTAATTAAAGTCCCTATTTTAGCCCCTTGTTTAATTCTATCATAATTTCTAGCACCTTTATTTTGACCCACAAAAGTTGTTAATGCCATTGATAAACTGATAACCGGCAAAATTGCAAAACCATCAATTTTAGTATATGAACCATTTCCAGCCATTGCATATGCACCAAATACATTAATATTTGTTTGCATAATAATGTTAGAAAAAGAAACAACTGCATTTTGCATTGCACTAGGCATTCCTATTTTAATTGTCTTTCTTAAATCTTCATAATAAAATTTTATTTTAGATATTTCTAACCGATATGATTCTTTACTAGTTACTAAAACATAGATTGACAATAATGCACTAGCTACTTGAGCAATTGAAGTTGCGATTGCTACTCCAGCAATCCCCATTTTAAAAACAACAACAAATAATAAATCTAATACAATATTAATAAATGATGATACAATTAAAAAATATAATGGGTGTTTAGAATCTCCAACAGCTCTTAGAATTCCACTTACCATATTATAAATTATTAACCCGGATACTCCTAAAAAATAAATTCTCAAATATGTAATACTTTGATCAATTACTGCAGCATCTACTTTTACCAAACTTAAAATCATTGGTGTAAAAACAACCCCCACAATCGTGGCAAAAATACTAGAAACAATACCTAAAGCAATCGCAGTATGAACACTACAAAATACCCCTTTATCTTCCCTAGCACCATAATAATTAGAAATCAACACACTTGCTCCTAATGATAATCCAGTAAAAAAACTTACTAACATATCAATAATAGGCCCGCTAGAATTAACTGCCGCCAAAGCCTGATCACCGATATAATTACCAACTACAATACTATCAACTGTATTGTAAAGCTGTTGAAACATATTTCCTATCAATAGAGGAATCGCAAATAATATTAGCTGTTTAGCAATGCTTCCCTCTGTCATTAATCCTCTCTTTTCAGCCATAGTTTCCCTCCTACTAATAACTAATTAAATTTGTGATTTAAAAAATCTAGTATTAACTAGATTTTTTTAAATATTTATTATATATACTTTTCCTTGTCTAGAAATTCTAATTGATTTAGCCTCATTTACTACATCATCACCAACTTCAAAAATATAGTGAATAATTGCACTTTGATCATTTTTTAGTGTCAATGAAGAAGCTGCTTCTAAATTACTATGATCATCTTTTTCATAAACAACTGTCGCAGGATATGGATTATTATTAACATCCAATAAATTTACAGTGGCAATATTTGAAGCCATAATATCACTACCACTAATGTTTTTTACAACTGTTGTAAAATCAACAAAACTATTATTTTCATCATTTACTTTATAATATGTATATAATCCCACCGGACTCGCTGGAGCTACTTCTTTAGCGATATTAGCAGCTTGCAAAGTCATTTCACTATATCCATCAAAAGTAATCACATCATTAAGATTTTTAGCTTCATAATTTTCTTTTGCATCTTTTAATTCAAAATCTAATGTCGCTGATTTTTTATTTTCATCAGAATCTTCTTCTACTTTTGTATTTAAACTAAACTCTATTTTTTGATCTAATTTTTCAGGATCAACTTCAACATAATAATGAACCTTATTAGCAGTATTAGCTTCTAAAGATACATCACTAGTAAGTGATCCACCATTATCTTTTGAGGCTAATAATGAAGCCACATATTCAGTATTATCAATCGTAAAAATAGCTTCTATTTCATCATTTAACTTTAAGTTTGAATCTGTAACATTAGTAACCCACATCATTAAATCCAAAAGTACATTTTTTGAATCAGCAGGTTCAAAATAAGTATATAAGGTTCCAATTACATCTGGAGTAATCATTTTAGTTTGATCAATTGCTTCAATTTTAAAAGAAATCAAATCAGCAAATTTATTTTCTTTATTCCATTTTATTTTTGTTGCAGTATCACTAGACTCATTTCCACCACTACAAGCTGTAACAGTTAAAATCATCATACATACAAGAAATATCTTAAATATTTTCTTCATAGATAATCCCTTCTCTTTCAAAATTTTTTCGGCTCCCTAAGTCTAATTATACTACAAAACTAGTAAAAATAAATAAAAACAACAACATTTGAAAGATGCTTGCATAACGCATCTTTTTAATATATATTTGAAGTAGATAAAAGGAAGAGTTCTAAAAACAAATCCTAAAACTAATTATTTCAAACAATAATAATAAAAAGAAATAATTAACAAAAGTTCATTGAAAACTAAATAATCATCAAAGATAAATTAAATTAGCGAAGATGGAAAAGTTCATAAAAAACTAAGCTAATTAAAATAATCTTATAAAAAATAATTAACAAAGATTAATAATTTATCAAAAGTTAAATTAATTAAAAAAGACAGTTTTAAATAATCAATAAAAAATAAAAATTTACCTGTTCAAAATGATGATTCTATAAATAATTAAAAAGTTGATTAGAAAAAGGTCTGATAAATAATTAATTAACAAAGATAAAATTGATCAAAAGTTATATTAGTTAAAAAAGATTATTAAAAAATAAAAATTAGAATAGTAGATGTGAAAAAGTTCATCGATAAGCAAAATAAATAAAAGTGTTAATTAAAAAGTAGTAATGGTTAAAAGATTAAATGCTAAATTAATTATCAAAAGTGATGATTAGAATAGATGAAGTGAATATTAGTTAAGTAAATTTTAAAAATTAAAATGAGAAATGATTAGAAAAAATGGATTTGAACTTGAAGAGATTTCATAGAATTCGTCTAAAAACAGTTTCCAATATAATTATTCATTAATAATTTAAATTGTTTTCTAAAAATACCAAATAATCGTGATATTAAAATAATGATGGATGGAAATCAATTCAAATTTAGAACGAATCCTTTTTTAAAGAATATTTCGATAACTAAAAATAAAATAGTAGGTTAAGCAATAAAATTATTAGATAGATGCGTAGATAGTAGAATGATAAAGAAGTTATCGGAATGTTCTATATAGCAAAAAGAATTATGGCAGAGTAAACCATAATTCTTTTTTTATAAATTGATACTTTTTGTTTTTATTTGATTACAAAAATACTGGTCATGTTCAACAAATAATATAGTTGGCTGATATTTTAAAATAACCTCTTGAATCTGGATTCTTGTAAAAATATCAATGTAATTTAACGGTTCATCAAAAATATATAAATGAGCAGGTGTACATAAACATGCTGCTAGCATTACTTTCTTTTTTTGTCCCTTACTAAATGTCTCAATATTCTGATTAAATAAATCACGTGAAAAATCCAATTTACGCAATATAGCTTTAAATAAACTTTGATCAAGCTGTTGTTTATCAATAAAATCATCTAATCTACCTTGTAAATGATCATCAGTTTGTGATAGATAAGCAATTTTTAAATTTGAACCAATTATAACCTGTCCTTGATAATCTATTTTTTGATTCATAATCAGCTTAATAATACTACTTTTCCCAGAACCATTTCTTCCCACTAAATTTAAACGATCACCTTGGTTAATTGTAAAATTAACATTTTCTACAATCACTTTATCATCATAGAAGATTTTTACATCATTAAAAGAAACTAATGTTTTTTTAGAATACGTTAGTGGCATCATCTTTAATGATTCAACAGTTTCAACATCTTTCAATAATTCTTTTTTTTAGCAATCGCATCGTTTTGACGACGTTGTAAGTTTTTAGAACGTTGCATCATTTTCGCTGCCTTGTGTCCAACATATCCTTTATCAGGTTTAAGTCCTGCTACCTTAACATTTTTACTCTTTTCAACTTTATCTGACCAGATACTACTTTGCTTAGCTGCTTTTTGTAATCTTTTAATATCTTTTTTTAGTTTCTCATTCTTTTTAACTTCTAGATTATCCTGATTTTGTTTTTGTTCATACCAGGTTGTAAAATTACCATTTATTATTTCAATGCTTTCACGATTCAAAGCTAAAATATGATCAACACAGTTATCAATGAAATTACGATCATGACTAACTAAAATAAAACTTCTTTTTCTTTTTAAATAATTACTTAGTAATTTTCGACCATGTAAATCTAAATGATTAGTAGGCTCATCTATTAATAATAAGTCATGTGGTTTTAAAAATAATGCCGCTAACATTACCTTAGTTTGCTCACCATTAGATAATGTATTAAATGGTCGTTCCAAAACATCTTCATCAACTTCCAATAATGATAATTCTCTTTCTAATTCCCAAAGCTGATATTCACCTAAAATATCATCAATAATAGCCATTGTAGTTTGACTAGGATCATTTACTGGATATGGAAAATAATCAAAATAATAACCTGGTGTTATATAGCCTTGATATGGATATTTAGCCATCAATAAATCTAATAAAGTCGTCTTACCTTTTCCATTACGACCAATTAAACCTAATTTCCAATTAGTATCAATTTTAAAACTAACATCATTAAAAACATTTTCGATTTGATTATCATAACGAAAAGTTAAATTTTTTACTTCCAATAATGCCATTTATATCCCTCCTAATAAAAATTGCTACAAGAAAATATATTCTTGTAGCACAAAAAATCGTATTAAAGATATAAATAATATTAAAGGATATATTTTCTTGCATGCAAAAACAGTACAAAACACTGTTGATTAAATTTTTAGCAAGAAAATCTATACATCCTTTCACCTCATTTCAATATAATAATAATAAATTAAACTATTTTTGCAACCCCTTATTGATACTTACTATTTACAGTATCAATAAAACATTCTAAAGCATTAATTTCTTCATTAAAATAATATAAATCCAAAATATCTTTTTCATCATAATTATCTCTAATCCAATGATATAAAACATTACGTTTAAACGGTGTTAGTGTATTAAGGTCAAGCTGATGTTTTTCAGCAAAATTATTTACCATATTCATCATCATATCATATTCATCAAGAATACAATCCTGACCATAATTTCGAGCCATATACTCTACATATCCTAAAAAAATCTCTTTAAACTTTTCACCATCAATATCTTTAATATACTCTTTTAAACACATAATCAATAATTCAATATCTTTCTCTAACATATTACCACCTCTTTCTATTATAAACAGAAAAAGTACCTTTTTTCAAAGATACTTGTAATATTAAGTTATTTTTTATTAATAAAATTATTTTTTAACACTTCTTTACAAATAAATTGTAACCCTACTAAGATATAATCATTTAAATTGGTTACTTTTTTTATTTTTGGTAAATACTTAGCTGGCACCATAGATTCAAGCGTCTCATCAAGATCACTGGCTTTTTCTAAATTAGTACAACTAATAGCAACAATTTCAGGATTAACTATTGCCGTTAAACAAACAACTATCTTGCTCAATAATTCAATGGTACCATGAGGAGTTTGTAATAATTTTAATTGATCTTCATTGCTTAATGGCAAATATTGAATCTCACCAGCACAATTAGTTTTACCGGTTATTAATTGACCATTTATTACAGTTCCTACCCCACCATATCCTTCTCCAGGTTGATACAGCAAACATACATTTTCATAGTTTTTTTCAGTTAAATAAAAACCAATTGCTGCAGTATTTACATCATTGCCTAAAACAATTTTTTGACTATATTTATTTTTTAATAAAGAATATAATTCTATATCATTAAAATTAATCAATCCCGTAGAAGTTACTTTACCATCATTAATTATTCCCGGTACACTTACTCCAATAACTTTAATATTATCAAATTTTGAATTAACAATATTAATAATATCATAAATGTCATTAATTTTAACAATTTTTTTAATTACTTCATCACTGTAAATAACTTCATCAGATAAATTATAAACTCGATATATTAAATGGACGCGACGATATTCTTTATTGATTGAAATTGATAAAAATCTTGAAAAATCATTATTTAAATAATAATATGGCATGATTTCTTTACTTATAGGATTTTCCATATCTTCAAACAATACTTCACTACTTTTTAATAATTCGTTTAAAATACTACTTACTGTTGCCAAACTTAAGCCGGTTGCTAAGGCAAGCTGATTTTTAGTACATAATTCATGTTCCATAAAAGCTGCTAAAATTTTATCGCGGTTTTTTTGCCTCAAAGTTTTAGTATCACTCATGTTCATTTGACATTTCCTCCTTATTTTGATACCAGTTAGAAACTAATTTTAAAGCTCCTGAAAAATCATTTGTCGCAAACACTTTTGCCGGAATTACTAAGACTTCTTTACATGGTAACCTCCTTTTAGCTTGAGGTAACATATAACCTACTTGAGGTGCTAGTAAAATAATGTCATACTCATTAGCTATTTCAAATAAACGTGAATAACCAGTAGCTTCTATTTCATACGGCAAATTTTCAAGTTTAGCTAATTCTTGCATACGGTAAGCAAACAAAGTTGTCGTTAATCCACCACTACAACATAAAAGTACTTGTACTGATGGCCGATTGGTTACTTCTTTAGCACAATTTATCATTTCTTTAAATAATTCCACCGCATGATTTAAATAAGTCAATTGAAAATGTAAATAAAAAATCTTATCGTTAGTTTGACGATCGGTTAATTCTTCTTCAAAAATAGCATTACCATAAAAAATAATCTTCCCAGTTACTACATCATTTTCAATGATAATTGTATTATTATCATGAAGATCGGCTTTTATCACTAAACCATCCTTACCGTTTTGCAACAATATCCATTTGATATATACTGTTGCATTAATTTCTTGCAAAAATTCATCCATATCATCACCCCACATATAATAGAAATTTATGTATTTATTATAATATATCGTGTAAACGTTTACAAATCATCTTAGAAACTCACCCATAATTTAGATAAAAATTCTAAAGCATCATTACCATGTAATTTTCTTTTGTTTTAAACCCTATTTTTTGATATAACGATTTAGCTTCATGAGACGAATTTAAGCAAACCATGCCGCACTCATCTTTCTTTAATGCAATTAGTTCTTTTACAACTTTTGTGGCTATCCCTTGATGACGATATTCTTCTTTTACCCAAATATTGGTTAACTGTCCTACCCTACCTAAAGGATTTTCATTTGATGGCATTATATTATACAGATACAAAGTTCCAGATGCGACAAAATTATCATTATCAAATCCTAATAATGTAAAACAGGTCTGACTTTTTATACCATTTTGATAAAATTTTTTAATATTATTAATTGTATCTTGGTTGATATTTTGATTTGAAAACATTTTTAAATCACGAATTCTAAGTTCAACTAAAAAATCTAAATCACTAATTGTAGCATATCAAAAATTGATCATTTTTTACCTCCTAATATATAATAATTATAAAACTTATTAATTATTAAAAAAATCAGCTATTGCTGATTTTTACTCTTGAGCATTTGAATTATCCAAGTATTGTTTATCATATTCTACAATATGATTTTCATAATCAAGTTCATCTTGATTCTTAACTTTAGAATCCTTTTTTATCAAAATCACATCACCTCATATATAGTATGTGAATTATAACATGATTAAATCCAATAAATATCCGCTTAATCCTGCAATTGTTGAACCTAAAATAACAATTCCACTAACAATTGTAATAATACCTCTACCACTAAAATTAACTTCTTTTTTATTCATATCCTTTACCTCCCAATAAAAAGTATCTATTTATTCATCTTTATTATTAATTATGTTTTATTTGTATCTTTATTAGACACTTTTAATATATCGCTATTTTCCGAGTTTGTCAATAAAAAATATCTTTTTAAGACACTTTATAAATATCTATTGCTTAATCAATTAAAAAATAGTAAAATTAAGACACAAGGAGGTAACAGTATGACTGGTGAAAGAATCAAAAAATTACGAAAAGAAAAAGGGTTAACTCAAGAACAGCTTGGTAACCTGCTTGGTGTTAAAAAATCAGCCATTGCTAAATATGAAAACAATCGAGTTTCCAACCTCAAAAAAGATACAATTCAAAAATTATCTGAAATATTTGATGTTTCGCCCTCTTATTTTTTAGGCTTTGAAGAAAGCAATCAACCAGTAATATCTGATTCAATCGTTGTGCCCTTATATAATGATGTCAGTTGTGGAACTGGGATGTTTGTTGATGATAATATTGATGAATATATTTCACTTCCTGAATCATTACTATCACCTCAAAAAGAATATTTTTGTCAATATGCAAATGGTGATAGTATGATTGATGAAAATATTAATCCTGGTGACTTAATTGTTTTTGAAAAGATCAACACTTTAAGAAATGGTGATATAGGATGCTTTACTATTGATGACAATGTTGCAACCTGTAAAAAGTTTTATCGTGACAACAAAAATCGTTGCATCATTTTACAACCAGCAAATCCAGATTATTCACCAATTGTAATTAATCAAGAAAATGAAGCTGGCTTTAGAATCATTGGTAAGCTTTCTTTAGTTATTAATAAAAGATAATTTTTCAAAAACCTATTAGATTTAGTTGAATCAAATAATAAATTATCATTCTATATTTGTAATTTATTAAAATATTTTACTTATTTAAAATATGACATAAAAATTATAAGTTCAACAAACTAAAATGATAATTTTAAATAACTATAGGTTCTCACTCCGACTTTAAAACAGCAGATATGCTGTTTTTTTTCTATTTTGATTAAATTATCAATATTTTATGTAATAAAATGTATATTTAAGCAACAGATTATGCAGTTATAATCATGATATAATTATTTATATATCATTTCACAATCGAATATCAAATCAGGAGGGGAAAAATGAAAACAAAATTATTTAAATTAACTATGACTTTAGCAGTTACATTTTCCTTATCAACAGCCTACATTGTTCCTGCAATGGCTGTTGAGGAAAACAACAATGAAAGCATACAGCTAAACACAGTAGATAAAAGTAATTTAGAAAGACTTATTAATCAATATGATTATGATGCTCTATTAGCCCAAGAAGGTTATCCAATGTATCAAAAACAAGAAATTAAAGATGCATTAGAAAACGCTAACACAGTATACAATAATCCAAATGTAACTCAAGAAGAAGTAGATAACGCATATCATCGTCTTAATAATGCTGTTAATAACTATGACCGCTATTTACCAGATTCTCAAATAGAAGACTTAATTACAGAAGCAGAATTAGAATTAAAAATGACAGCAGTTTATACTGTTGAATCTTTAGCAAAGTTACAAGAAGCTTATGATAATTTGATGAATGTTATGGACTCAAATAATCGCGACGAAATTGATCGTCTTGCTAAAATTTTAGCTGAAGTATCAGCATATCAATTAGATGAAAAAATGGATAAAGAAAGACTTCTTTATGAAATTACATCTTATGAATATTCATTGAGTTTTTTTAGCTATACTGCTGAATCAAAAGCCACATTTGATAATATAATGGCTGAAATCAAGGCTATTTATAACGACCCAAATGCTACAAACGAAGAAATATTAGATGCATATATTGCGTTAATAAATGCTTTTGATGATTTAGTACTTAGTCCTGATAACGATTATAATAAAATAATCACAATAGCTGAAGCAGAATTGCAAAAAACTAATGTTCATTCACAAAGATATCTAAATCTTTTATCAACAACACTAAATAATTTAAAAACAGCTATCAACAATGGTGAATTTACATATCAAAGCTCACTATTGTTAGCTCATATTTTATTCCTTGGTGATGTTAATACAATTCCTGGTGGAACACCTGATGGAAGTACAGACACTACTAAACCAGCAACAGAAACAAAACCAGTTGACAATACTGTAACTAGCGTTAAAACAGGTGATGATATCTATTTTATGCCACTAGTAGCAACAATGATGTTAGCTGGATTAGGTATCACATTATCTAAAAAATATCGAGAAAATTAAACATATTATTAATATGAAATGATATATAAAAGACCTAACAATTATGTTAGGTCTAATACTTCTTTAATTTTCAATAAGACACCTTGTTCATCATTTGAAGCAGTTAATCCATAAGCAATTTCTTTAATTGGATCAACTGCATTTTCCATTGCATAGCCATATTTAACTTGCTGTAATAATTCATAATCATTCATTTGATCTCCAAATGCCATACATTCATCTGGTTCTATTTCATAAATAGCTTGTAAAAAACGCATCCCAATTCCTTTGTTGATTTCTTTATTATGAATATCCATCCAGACATTTCCTGCAGTAACTATCTTTACTTCTTCAGGAAGCAATGGTTCAATTAAAGCTAATTTTTCTTCAATTTTACCTTCAGGATCATTAATAGATATTTTCATAATCTCATCATCTATTTCATCATATGAAGCTACAAATTGATAGTTGCAATAATGCATTTTAACAATATTTTCAAAATCTCTATCTTTTTCTAAAATGTAAGCTCCTTTACGTCCACACATAATAACTGGTAATTGAGGATATTCTTTTAAAATATTTTTTATTTTTTTTAAACAATCAACTGATAATGTATTATGATACAATTCACGAGAACCTTCTGCAATAAAACAACCATTTTCAGCTATAAAATACATTTGTTCACTTAATGGTAAAAACTTTTGATATAAACGGAAATATTGATTACCACTAGCAATAACAAATTTAATTCCTTTTTCTTTTAATTTATAAAATATATCAATGAATTCTGGATCAAACTGTTTATTAGAATCTAAAAAAGTTCCATCCATATCAGTTGCAATTAATTTAATCATAAAAAACCTCCTTTTATAATCAGTAATATAGCATAATACTATTATTAAAAAAAGAGTCAATTTAAACTACTTGCTATTAGTTAATTCTTCTAACATTTTATCGCCATCGCTGGCTGCTTTTACCTTTCCAAACGCTTTAATAATTTTCCCTTCTTCATCAATTAAATATGTAGTTCTTACTACACCCATAAATTCACGTCCATACATTTTTTTTAGTTTCCAAACATCATAGGCTTGTAATACTTTTGTTTCAGGATCAGATAAAATAATAAATGGTAATTGATATTTTTGAGCAAATTTACTATGAGCACTAACACTATCCTTGCTTATCCCTATTACTAGTGCCCCATTTTCTTCTATCGCAGGATAATTTTGAGCATAGTTACAAGCCTGTTTAGTACATCCAGGTGTATTATCTTTACTATAAAAATATAAAATAACTTTTTTTCCTTTGAATTGACTTAAACTTATTTCTTCACCATTTTGATTTAATAATGTAAAATCAGGTGCTTGACTTCCCACTTCTAACATTTTAAAATTCCTCCTTCTAATCATTTAATAATAAAAGGAAACATGTTTACCAGTATATTCGTAACATGGTAAAGTCTGATGTTTTATTCCTTTTATTTGCTTTTCTTTTAATAAGTACCCATCTTCTAAACAATAATTTATATATTCTTTAGTTAATGGATAATGATGATGGCTTGGTATAATCGTTGTAATATCATCTTGATAAGTTAATAATTTTTCTAAGCTTTGAAGATATAAATCTAAATTTCGATGTTGACCAAACATGTATATCGGCCCAGTTTGAACACTATCACCTGGTAAAAGCAGTTTTTTATTACGATCTAAAAAAGCAATACTGCCATAACTATGTCCAGGAATTTCAATAACTTCAAATTTATACTCACCAGCTTCTAAAATATCACCTTCATTGATTTCTTTAACTTTTATATTACCATCAATTAAAGGCATATCATTTTTATGAACATAACATTCATCAAATTGTTTTAAACCACCGCTATGGTCTTTATCACCATGGCTAAGAACAACTTTTACTGGCAAGTTAGTTATCTTTTGAATTTTAGATTTAAGATCAGTATTTCCAAAACCAGTATCGATTAATAAAGCTTCAGTTGATCCTATAATCAAAAATTCACGTACATGTCCATCATCTATAATATAAAAATTAGGAAAATATTCTGTAATTTGCATAAAATCACCTTCCTCACCTAATTTTATCTTATTTAAATTAATAGGTAAAGTTGCATTATCTTTATTTAATTATAGAAATATTAAAAATACGATTCTCTTTAATAAACATTATTGTTTACTAATTTGAATCGTATCATTTTAAATCATTATTAACTATACAACTTTAAAACCCAAAGAATTCTAAAAATTTTTCTAAAATAGATTTTTCTTTCTCTACTTTAACTGTTTGCTTCTTTTCTACCTTTTTTTCAATTGCTGGTGTTGTAATAACAAACTGAATATCATAAACAGTACTGTTATTAGAAGAAACATAAGATACAACCTGGTAATCATCATTACTAAATTCACTTAACATTTCACTTATAGAATCATCAACCATAGAGTCAATATCATTAGTCTGATTTTTGAATTCCGTTGTTCCTTTAACTAATTCTTGTGTTCCTTGATACAAATCACTAGTACCATTAGCAAGCGTTAAAGATCCTGTATATATTTGTTCATAGCCCTCTACAATCTGATTTAAAGCATTAGTGTAGTTATTAAAACCATTATTTAAATTACCATAGTTAGCAGCCAGGGTACTAATTCCTGTTTTAAGTTGATCCATGTTCTCTAAGATCGTTGTTAATTCATTTGCTAAATTAATTATCTCTTGATTAAATAATCGATAGTTTTCTTCTAACATCAAAGCCCCATTAATAACAGTGTTCCCTGAAATGTCCGGACTTAACTGGTTATTAAATTGCTCTAAAATTTTTTCACTTTCAGCTCCTGCCTTTAATAAAATAATTAATTGACTATAAAATTCACTATTGGCTGGATCGGTAGCAATTAACGACTCCAACTTAGCAATCATTTCTTCACTTTGATTATAAACTGAACTAATTGATCCACCAGTTGCATTTTTATATTGTTCGATCGCCTGATTCATTGAATTTAAAGAGGCTACTAAAGTGCTAATACCTGTTTGAATTTGATTGGTGCTATCAATTAATTGATTTATTTTTGTAGCATCAATATCTATTTTTTGTAATGTACTATCGATTATAGATAATGCTTCTTGTACTTCTTTTGAACCACTTGTTAATTTATCAGACTGTTGATTCAAAGTAACTAAGGCTGTTTTAATTTGATTAATGCCATTTACTAAATCGTTACTTCCTTGATCTAACGATGAAGCACCAATATTTAGATCATTAGCCCCACTATCTAATTGATTAACAGCACTTTGTACTTCTCCAATTTTATTATCTATCAAGCTAGTATTAATATTACTTTTATCTATCGCTAAATTTAAACGAATTCCGTTAATAGAAATTCCACCCATTTCAAAATCTGTTACATCACTAGTAATTTCTAATGTTTCACTATTACCAGGTAAAAGTGTATAAGTAATTTGTTTATTATCACCAGCATTAGCAATCATTGCCCCATTTGCAATAATATTTTTACAATTATTGCTGTTTAAACTAGCTGTTATTTGTAAAGCATAATTATTAAAATACACTTCATTAACATCTTTATTTTCAGTAATTTCGATTCTTATAGTTAATTTTCCTTTACAACCAGCAACCTTATTGTCCGCTATTTTTTTACCATTTAAATAATAACTAATTTTAAAGTTCCATGGTAAACTTGGATCTTCCAAATATCCTTGATAAGATAATTTTTCTTCATCAGTAGTTGCCTTAACCTGATTATTTTTATAAACCAATTTATCAGTACTACTCAAATTTTTTACCTGACTATAATTTCCATAATCAATTAATTTATTATTTTGAGGATAAACGATATTAACTACATAACTTTCATCAACAGTACCATCCTGATTTAAATTTGCATAAATAACTTCTTCTTTAGGACTTGAAGGTTCAATTCCTTGAATCGGAATAATACAATTACCAGCAACTACGCTACAAAGCCCTAAAACCAATATTTTATTACTTATTTTCATCATTAATAACTTCCTTTCTATTTTTAGAAAACCTAAATTTCAAAATCCAGCGATCAAATAAAGTTAAAAAACCAGGTAACGCTAGTAAAACAAACATCAAACTAAATAACGTTCCTCGATACAATAAGATTCCTAACTCAGCTAATATTCCATGAGTAGAAATTTTTCCCAATATAAAACCTACAATTGTTAAAATTGATCCACTCGTTAAAATAGGTAAAGTCGAATATCTAATAGCATGATCTAATGCTGATATTTTAGAGCGCTTTTTACGAGTATTTAAATATCGATTTGAAAAAGCAATAGCGTAATCAACTGTAGCCCCCAATTGAATTGAACTAATAATCAAATATGAAATATAGAAAATAGGTTCATTTGTTAAAGCTGGCAATGATAGATTAACCCAAATTGCTCCTTCAATTACTAAAACTAATACTGCTGGTAATAAAATAGTTTTAGTAGTTAAAACAATGATTATAAATACTGCTATGATAGCTACTGCATTTACTAGTTTCATGTCTGCTGTTGTTACATTTTTCATATCATAAGTAGAAGGTACTGTACCAGCAAGATGATATTCTTCGTAATATTCACTAGTAATCTGCTTAATTTCTTGAACATTATCAAATGCCTGGTCACCTTCATAATCACTGTCAATTGTTAAAACAAAGCGAGTGTAATTTTCACCATCAAGCTGATCTAGTAAGCTTTCATCCAAATACTCTTTAGGCACTGATACCCCAGCACTATCAACATAAGAAATAATATCCTTGACATAATCAAGCTGATTCAATTCATCTGATAACTGTCCTTCTATCGCTGTTGAGCCTTTTGGTACCATTAAAACCATTTGATTCGATTTACCAAAGATACTTTCAATTTTAGTAGTATCTTCATAATATTCCGTTCCATTTGTTAATATATGGCTAGAGCCATAATAAAAAGTATTTTGATTTTGTATAAAATAGCAAGGAATTGCCAAAACAAAAAAGATAACTACCATTACATATCTGATTTTCAAAACAAATTTAGAAAAATATTTAAATGTTGGCATAAATGAACGATGTTCAAATTTTTCAATCACTTTATAAAACTGTACCGATACTGCTGGTAAAAATGTAAAAACTACAATTATCGTGATAATAATCGATTTAGTCATTACTAATCCCAAATCTACACCTAGTTTAAATTTCATTAATAACAAAGCTGCAAAACCAATTATTGTTGTTAATGCAGAAGCACTAATTGAACTAAATGAGTTTTTTACAGCCTTGGTCATTGCTAAAACACTATCATCACCACTTTTACGATAGGTTGCAAAACGATCCATTAAAAAAATTGAGTAGTCCATAGAAACAGCTAACTGTAAAATACTACCGGCAGCATTAGAAACAAAGCTAATTTCTCCTAATAATATATTAGTCCCACGATTGATCAAAACTGCTATTCCAATTGTCAGCATAAAAATTATTGGATCTGCCCATGATGTTGTAGTTAAAAATAAAATTACAAAGACAACAATTACTGCAATTATAGCAATTTTTTTAACTTCAGGTTCCGTGGCTTCAGTTGCAGCGGCTGTCGAAACTGCATCACCCGTTAAACTAATTTTTTTTGTTGTTAAAGTTTTTATCTCATCAATGGCAGTAATGGCTTTATCCGTATCTAATGCAACACTATATAAAGTACTGTTATCTTGATAATATGTTTCAACAATACTAGAATCCATCATTTCTAATGGAACTGTTATATCTTGTGAGTCGTCTAACCACGTAACTGAATTTACACCATCTACTGATAATAATTGTTCTTTAAACTCCAATGCTTCAGGAATAGAGATATCTTCAACCATAATTCTAGCGTTAGGTACATCACTATCAAATTCATTCTCCATTGTCTCCAAAGCAATCGTTGAAGCTGCACTTTCTGGTAAATAATCATTAATATTATAATTTACAGCTACAAATGTTGATAATATGGCACTCATTAAAGCTAAAACCACATAAAAAACAATTATAATACGACGATGCTTTAGTATTTTTTCAATAAATGCATCCATTTTAACCTCCTTTAATAAACGTAAGTTTATAAATCAACATATAGTTAATAAATTGACACTTGTTTATTTATTAACTATAATTAAATTATATGCAGTAATGATTGGTATATTCAATATGCAATCTACTAGCTAATGTTGAAAAATCAACATTTTTAAAAAAGGAGTTGATATTATGGTAAACAAATCAAGTAACAATCGCAGTGTTCGTAAAACCAAAAAAATTTTAACTAATAATTTAATTACTTTACTTAAAAAAAAGCCTATAAATCAAATTTCAGTTAAAGAACTTACTGATTTATGTGATTTAAATCGCGGTACTTTTTATCTGCATTACAAAGATATTTATGATATGATTGAATGTCTTGAAAATGAAATAATTGAAGATCTTCATAAAATTTTAAATGATTATAAATTAAATCGTCCTTTGGATCTTTTAGACCCACTGTTTTCATATATTTATGAAAATCGTGATTTAACTATGGTATTAATTGGTGAACATGGTGATATTTCTTTTTCATCTAAATTGATTGAAATTGTAAAAATCTATTGTTTCGATACATGGAAAAAAGAATTTAAAATTAATGATGATGAAATTTATGAAATATATTTTAAATTTATTACTTCTGGATTTTTAGGAGTTTGCGACATGTGGTATAATAGCAGTTTTAATATTCAGCCACACAAATTGGCTATTTTAGTTGATGAAATAATATCTAGTGGCATTTTAAATAGCTAAAAAATTTCTATTACTAACACTTTTTAAATTTGATAATCAAAAAACAGAAATTCAAACGAATTTCTGTTTTTATCTTTTTAAACTAATTATAATATTTTAAAATTTTTTATAAAATATACTCTTCGATAAATTTACCAATTCCATCACTATCATTATCATCACAAATATAATCAGCAACACTCTTAGTTTTGTCACTACCATTTTCCATGACAACACCAACACCAGCGTTTAAAGTCATATCATAGTCATTATCAGCATCACCAAATGAACATATATCAGCCATAGATATACCGTGTAATTTCATAACTTCTTTTAAACCATTAGTTTTAGATACTCGTGGATCCATATATTCATATAAAATACTAGCTGTTTTTAATGAAGCTGATTTATAATTTGGATTTGAAAAAGATTTACTTTTTTCAATAACAGTATCCATATACTCTGGTTTACAAATTATTATTAATTTAGCACGTGGTTTGCTTAAAAACTCATTAAAATCAACTACTTGATAATCAACTCGATCATCTTTTGCTAATTTACGAATATATTCATCATCTTTAGGTGAAAATAATATTCCTTGATCTGGAATAGCGAAATTTAAATCCATGCCTTCATAATGACGCATAATGTCTTTGATTAATTCACCATCAAGAGGATAGCTTGATTTTTCAACATTTAATTGATAATCATAGATTTCACTTCCACCAGTACCAACTATAGTATCTACTAAGCCTGCAATTCCCCATGTCTTTAAAAGTGTTTTAACACTGTGAACATCTCTACCAGTACTTAAACCAAATAAAATTCCTTTGTCACGAGCTTTTTTTATTGCTTCTACAGTCATTGGACTTACAATACCTTCATTATTTAATAATGTGCCATCTACATCACACATAATTGCTTTAATATTATCTAATTTACTCATCTTTTCTTCCTCCGCTTGCTACTAATTATTTTAGTAAGGGATTATTTATTATCAAACAATTTTAATTTATTTGTAATTTATTATCATAAATACTTCATCTTGTAATTATTTTTTTGATAAAAAAATAACAATTATTAAAAGCTAACTATTACGTTAGCTTTTAATCAACATCTTTAATTTTCTTTTCAATTTCATCAATGACTATTTTCATTGCTTTAATACGAGCATACTTTTTATCATTAGATTCTAATACAAACCATGGTGCAAATTCAGTATTAGTTTTTTGTAACATCTCAGTAACCGCATTTTCATATAAATCCCATTTTTCACGATTACGCCAATCTTCATCAGTAATTTTCCATTGTTTTTCTGGTGTGTTTTGACGTTCTGTAAATCTTGCTAATTGCGTATCTTTATCAATTTGTACCCAGAATTTAATTACTACTGCACCCCAATCAGACAATTCTTTTTCAAATTCATTCATTTCATTATAAGCTCTTTGCCAATCATTTTCACTACAGAATCCTTCCAGCCGCTCAACCATTACCCGACCATACCAGGTCCGATCATAAATAGCCACATGACCGTCTTTTGGAAGGCGTTTATAAAAACGCCAAAGATAATGTCGATTAATTTCACTTTTATCAGGAGCAGCTATTGGATATACTGTATAACCCCGTGGATCTAATCCAGAAGTAACTCTTTTTATATTACCACCTTTTCCAGCAGCGTCCCAACCTTCATAAGCAATAATAACCGGTATTTTTTTACGATAAATAATATTATGTAATTTTCTAAGTTTTTTACGACATTTTTTTAATTCTTTACGATATGTTTCTTCATCGATTGTTAAACTTAAATCACATTCATTAAGATTAATTGTTTCCCTTAGTGGATAAATATTATCAATGATCAAGGCATCTTTCTTTTCGTGATCTAAACGATTTTGAATACAACTCATTAAAGTTTCTAATACTTGCAATTGCGCTAATTTTTTATTAGTAGCATCAATAACATACCATGGTGCATAAGCTGGATTAGTTTGATTCATGTAATCATTATATAGATTCAAATATTCATCATAATGTTTATTTTGCCAAATATCATCATCACTAATACGCCATTTAGTATTTTTATGCTTTAATAATCGTTTCATTCTTTTAGCTTGTTCTTCTTTAGAAATGTGGAAGAAGAATTTAATTACTAAATAACCATTATCTACTAATGTTCGTTCAAAATTATTGACACTTTGAACTCTTGCAACATATTCTTTTCTAGAAATATCTTGATAAATATACTGTTTTACAATATCATTCATCCAGCCATGATCATAAAATGTTGCCATTCCATTTTCTGGAATTCGTATAAAGTGACGATATAAAAATGGTTTTCGAGTCTCATCCTCACTAATTTTATTCATTGTTTCAACAGTATAAAAACGGGGATCCATGTTTTGAATAACCTTACCTAAAGTCGTCCCAATTCCAGAAGCACCCCAGCCTTCAAATAAAACAACTACTGGCAATTTCTTTTCTTTTAATACCATTTGTTTTCTAGATAACTCTAGCTTAGCATTTTCTAAACATTCCTCAATATCATCTGCCAATTCTATTTCTTCAAACCTATATTCTTTTAACATAACTTTCCTCCTTGTTTTTATTTTAGCACTCTAGTGTAAGCGCTTAAAGTGAAATAAATTAAAAAGCGCCAAAATTACTCAATATCTTATTTTTTACCTTATATTCAAGTAAAATAATCATTAATCAAGGAGTTTTTTATTAATGGACTACTTTTTATCGTAATAAAATACTAATTCAAAATATGAAAATATTTATATCTATGGTATAATATTTATAAAGATAAACCCACTAAGTGATAATCTAAAATGATTATCACTTTTTAAAAAAGAGGTCTTGTATGAAAGAAACATATAGTAAGAATTATTTTGAAAAATATGCTGCTTTAACCCTAATGAAAATTTTAAATGTTGCAGAAAATCAAATTATCCAATCAGATCGACCAGATTTACGTATTCCAGATTGTAATTATGGAATCGAAGTAACGCAGGCTTTAACTCCTGTGGAAGCTGTAGCCGATATTAAAAAACCACTTTATGCTATCTTACAAATAAATCCTTTTGATCATAATGAAGATGATTTAGAATTTGTAATGCAAAAAATTGATAATGCAATTGAAAGAAAAGAGCAAAAAAGTAAAAATTATCAAAAATATTTAAACAACGGTTTATACATTTTTTCCCATTGTCATAATTTACCAAAACATTTACTTGAAGAATATTTTAATAACCATCCATTAACAGATAGTTTCTATCAGCATATCTATATTAATTGTGTTAGTCATGTTTATCATTATCAATGTATTGATAATACTTTTGAACGCATTAACTATCATTATAGTGAATTATCTAAAATGAATCATATTGCTTTAGAATTTGAAAAACATTGTAAGAAAACTAGACGTAAAATTATCTTATAAACAATCCAGCCACATTTCTAGTGGCTTTTTTATATTACAAAAAAGCGAGCATTGCTCGCTTAGGTATTAAGACGATACTTCCAGCCACCTTTTAAAAATCTTCTAGCTAATAAAAAGCAGCGACTAACATTATCTATAACCATCATAACCCAAACCGCTTCAATTCCTAAATTTAATAAATTAATCATAATAAAGCTGCCGGTTACTCTAATTCCCCACATCGTTATTAAAGAAAATACAAATGGTGCTTTAGTATCACCCATTCCATTGAATGTTCCCTCTAAAATAATTAAAATACCGTAGAACGGTTCCGAAACTGAAACTATTCTTAATACCCGGGCTCCTAATCTGATTACTTCTGGATCAGGTGTAAAAATGCCCATTAGATTTTCTGCAAAAACAAACAATAATCCCCCACAAATAATCATCAATAACACTGTCATGGCACAAATTAAATAAGTTACTTCTTTTACCCGATGTTCACTTTTTTGTCCAATGGCATTACCAACAAGCGTAGAAGCCGCACTTTGAAAACCATAACCTGGTATATAAAAAGCTTGTTCTGCTTGAATGGCAATTGTATGAGCCGCAAACCGAACAACTCCCAGCTTAGCTATCAGCGAAGAAAAAGTAACTTGACCCAGACAAATAACACTTCTTTCTAAGACTACTGGAATTCCTATCGATAGACATTCTTTAAATTCAGCTGGATAAAAATGAAAGCCAGTTTTCTTAAAATTAAAAGTTGGATTTCGATAATAGCGAACAAACATCATAACACCACCAGCTACAAATGATATTGCAGTAGCAATAGCGGCGCCAGCAACCCCCATATTGGCACCATAAACAGTAATTCCAAATATTTGGCGCGTTGGATAAATTAAAAAGAAATTAAAAACAATATTTATTAAATTCATATATAAACTTATTAACATCGGTGTTTTCATATCACTGACACCACGTAATAACGACGATAAAATCAATACTGTACATCTAAATAATAATGGAATAGAAATAATCAAAAAATATGTAGTTGCATCCTTACGAATAGCTGGTGCACCATTTAACCAGCCCGGCAAATACGGAGCAATGGCTACACAAATAACCGTCAATGTCAACCCAACTATCAATGTAAAAAAAAGTGCCTGCTGTCCAGTTCTTTGGACTTTTTCATGATTATTAGCCCCTACAGCCTGGGCACATACGGCCAATATCCCTACCCCAAAAGCAATTGCAATACTTGTTACTAACCAGCATACAGTCGATGTTAATCCAACTGCTGCAGAAGCATTAGCACCTAGTGCTCCAACCATCGCAGTATCAACATAAGAAACAACAACATTCATCGCTTCTTGAATTATTGCTGGCCAAGCTAAAAATAAAATTGGTTTAATCTGCTTTTGATACTTTTCCACATTTTCACCTCCATCAAATCACATTATCATTATACACATTTTTTATAATTCTTAAATAATAAAATCTCTAATCATTCGACTAGAGATCCAATTAAATAACAAAATTTATTTCAATATTTCTACCAGTTCTTTTATATATTCTTGAATTGATTTATTTTCAACTCCTAAAACATGTCCAGAACATTTACTTACTGGTATAAAATATTTTGTTGCTTCACTAGCACTAATTGCACTAGCCATCGCTGGTGAAACTTCTCCATACATTGAATTAGCAAAAACAAAACCAATGGGACCAACGATCATCTTAGCATTTTTAGCATTATAGATAATTGCATTTTCACCTGTTGCCACAACATCAGCCCCAGCTTTTTTCATTCGATTAGTAGCTGCACTATTGGTTCCAATTGCAATTATAAACAAATCATCTAATTCCTTTTTTAGTATTTCAACAACACTACTGCCAATTCCACCACCTTGGCCATCAATTACAACTATTTCCCTTTTTTCATTTGTCATATACTAATTTAATATCCCTTCTAAAGATTACTTTTTTATATTATACTCCTTAAAGCAAACTTCAAGTCAAGAAAAATAACAACTATTCATTAATAATTGATGGATTATAAACACTAGGTGATTTTAATGTTCTTACCAAAACTTCGGCCTGCTCTTTAGTTAACTGACTTGGTTCAACATTGTAATAATAGTTACTTGCTGCTTTAATACCATAATTGCCTTCACCTAAATATGTAATATTTAAATACATCTCTAAAATTTCATCTTTACTATAATCTCTTTCCAATTGCCAGGCGATAAATACTTCGGCAAATTTTCTATCTAAACTTTTTTCAAAACTTAGACATAAATTTTTAGCTAATTGTTGTGTTATCGTACTGCCACCTTCTTTATAAGACCAGGTAGCTAAATTCGTCAACATAGCTCGAGTTAAACCAATATAGTCTACACCATGATGCTGATAAAAACGATGATCTTCACTTTCAACAACTAGTTCAACATATACATCAGCTATTTCATCAAGCTTTACATAATCTTCTTTGTTTTGTAATTCTGCAACTCTTTGTTCAATATTCTTTTCCTCAATTACATCCTGATAAACTTTATAACCTTGATAAGCATAAAATCCACAAAATATTAAAGCAATAAGTATTATGATAACAAATAAACGGAAAATAATTTTTTTCATACAAATCCCTCTTTTATATCTAATACTATTATAATAACTACAATAACTATATTTTTCCATCGATATGCATTACATAACCTTACAAAATCGTCACTTTATAATATTAAAAGATAGCTAACTGCCTAGCTATCTTTTAATCATGAAAATATCCGGGGAAAGATATATCTTGTAGTCTGTTTGAAAAAGGATTGAAAAAACAATGTAAATATCTTTGACTACGCTTGTAATTATATTAAAAGAATTTCGAAATAATGAGTCACTAATTTATAAGATTATCAACCATTTTTGGTAAAATATGTTTTAAGAATTATATAGCTTAATAGCTATTTGATAAATTCTTTTTAAAACAAATTCTAATTCCGCTTTAGTAACTCGTGAAATACTTAACCTAATACTTTGCTCATTATTATAGTTATAATAGCTGCTATGATTAGTTGATACGTAAATATCTTCTTTTTCTAATTTTTTTACTAATAGATCACTATTAATCTTTTTTGAAAATTTTAACGTAAAATAATAACCAGATTTGCCACCTATTAATTCAATAATTTGATTATCCCATTCTTTTGTAATCTTTTTTACAACCTTTAATTTACTTTGAATTTCTTTAGCGATTGTTTTAGATTGAAATTGATAAATATCACTACGAATATAAGCTTCTAAAGTTGCCTGTGAAACTAGTGATGGCATATGATAAGAGTAATAATATGATAGTTTGGTCATTTTATCCATTGTTTCTATAAAATCATCGTCTACAACAGCAATACCAATTCTTATAAATGGAATTGTTTTAGTATAACTACGTAAATAAATACAATGATCTCGATTAGAAAAATAATATAACGGTAAATATTTGGGAATTGGATCATAATGACTAAAATAATCATCTTCAATAATATAAACATCGTATTTTATTGCTAGTTCCATAATTTTTTTTCGTGTTTGATGGTCATAATAAGTTCCTAAGGGATTATGATGACGAGGAATAGTATAAAAAAACTTGATTTTTTCGTATTTAAAAATACGTTCTAGTTCTTTTAAATCAATACCATATTGATCTCGTTTAATTACTTTAACTGGTAATTTCATTTCTTTTAAATATTTTATATAAAACGAGTAACTAGGTTCTTCGATTAAAATAGTATTTTTTCCATTTGGAAACGGACTATTAGAAAAAATCGTCAACATTTGCATGATTCCTTGAATCAAATAAATATTTTTTTCACTAGTATAAATTCCATCTAATTGTAAATATGATGGTAATATTTCATTTAAACTATCAACTCCTCTTACAGTCAAATCTAATGTTTTAAACGAATAAAGTTCAGCAGCAATATTTAAACACTGTTTCATTTCGTTAAATAAATGACTGTTTACTAGAGGGTTACCTGTCTCTAAATGATAACCTTCATGATTATTAGATTGGATTCTAATTCCATCAGCAATGTAATATCCACTTTGTGGTTTAGAAAAAATTAAACATTGTTTTTCTAAAGTTTCATATGCTTTTAAAACAGTCCCCTTGCTTACTTGATATTGATTGGCCATTATCATTAGTGATGGTAATTTATCACCAGGTTTGTATTTATTATTTTGAATATTTCTTTTTATATCAGCCACAATTTGTTCATAGTATTTCATTTTTATCACCTACATTAATATTATAGCACAAATTGTACTAGTACAGTTTAAAGTTATAGCTATTGTATTTTTATTAATAAGCAATATAATTTAAGTATCGATAGGTTAAAAAAGGAGAAATAGATAAATGGAAAAAAAAGAATCTGTAAAAATTGTTACTATTGGTGGTGGGAGCAGTTATACTCCAGAATTAGTTGAAGGTTTTATCAATCGTTATGATACTTTACCAATTAAAGAATTATGCTTAGTTGATATTCCTGAAGGTAAAGAAAAATTGGAAACTGTTGGGGCGTTAGCTCAAAGAATGGTTAAAAAAGCTGGATTACCTATGAAAGTCACTTTATCTTATAACCGCAAGGAAGCTTTAAAAGGTGCTGATTTTGTCACAACACAAATGCGTATCGGTCGTTTACCATCACGTATTTTAGATGAAAGAATTCCTATTTCTCATGGTATGATTGGTCAAGAAACAAACGGTGCTGGAGGAATGTTTAAAGCTTTTAGAACTATTCCTGTTATTTTAGACATCGTAAAAGATATCCAAGAAATATGCCCAGATGCCTGGTTAATTAACTTTACAAATCCTGCAGGGATGGTTAATGAAGCAATTTATCGTTATACTGATTTTAAACGGGCAATTGGTTTATGTAATGTTCCTGTAAATATGGTAAGTGGTTTTGCAAAAATGTTAAACGCTAAAGAAGAAGATGTAACAATGGAAATCCAAGGTGTTAATCACTTTATCTTTGCAACTGATGTTTTTGTAAATGGTGTTTCTCGTTTTGATGAATTATTAGATCGTTATGCAAACTTAAAAGAAGAAGATACTATTCAAATGAAAAACTTCGTTTCTTTACCATATTCACCATCATTTATCAAAGGATTAAAGGCTATTCCATGTCCTTATCATAATTATTACTTCTATACTAAAGAACAATTAGAAGAAGAACAAGAACAATTTAAAACTGGTACAGTTCGTGGTGAAGTTGTTAGTAAAACAGAGGATGAATTATTTGAATTATATGGTCATGAAGAATTAGCAGTTAAACCTAAACAATTAGAAATGCGTGGTGGTGCTAAATATTCTGATGCAGCTTGTAACTTAATTCAATCTATCTATAATAATACTGGTGATATTCAATATGTTGATGTAAGAAATAATGGAGCTATTGCTGACTTACCAATGGATAGCGCTGTTGAAGTTGCTTGCCGCATTACTGCTGATGGTCCAAAACCAGTAGCAACTGGAGCATTAAAATTACCAATTAGCGGTTATGTTCATATGATGAAATCATTTGAAAGATTAGTATGTGAAGCTGCGGTTACGGGAGATCGTGATTTAGCAGTTACTGCTTTAAATATCAACCCATTATGTCCTAGTGATGCTCTTGCTAATATCGTTGTTGATGAGTTAATTGAAGCTCACAAAGAATATTTACCACAATTTACAAAAAATAAATAATATTTTAAAAATACAATAAAGACAGTTTCAAAACTGTCTTTATTGCTTTAATCAATCTTCTTTATTACTATTTCATAATTATTTTCATTTAAATACAATATTAAATATGTTAACGGTAAAGAAAATCGTTTACGACCACAACTACCAGGATTTAAATATAATGTTTTCCCCTTTTGATAACAAGCTAATTGATGCGAATGACCATAAATATAAAAATCAACATCCTTTTTTTGATGCAATTCATGAATTAAATAAAAAGAATGACCAGCAATCTCAAAATATTCTTCTTCATTTAAATCTAAATTATCATTATTCCCTTTTACTACATAAACCTTTGTTAGTTGTTGTAGTTCATCTAATATCTCTTTTTTTACAATATCTCCTGCATGAATGATATAATCACAATCTTTTAAATCATTAATAACTACTTCTTTTAATACATTATGAGTATCTGAAATAATTCCAATTTTTAACATCTTTAATCTTTACCTTTTATATTATTACTCTTTAAAAAATCCTCTAATTCCTGATTTGATAAATCTTTTTGTTTAGTATTGAAATAACGCATCGTATCTTTAACTTTGGCACTTATATAGGCATTATAATCTATTTTCTCACGGTAGATAGTATAAAACTCATAAACATAAGCTAAACCACCTTGAGCTTTAATACTATTTTTTAACGTATCTACTATTGTTTCAAAATCAAGATTAGTAGCAATATATAAAAATACCTTAGGTCCCACAATTTTAATGATATAAATTCCATCAATATCATCATATTTTCTATTATTGATCCATTCCATTAACCTTTTATATCTTGCCGCTATTAAAACTATTACCACAACATATTACCCTTTCTTTATATTAATATTTAATTTCAAATGAATGTTCTGAAGGTTGTATCGTTAAATCTTCAACTTCTATATTATCAATAATAATATAACGAATATTTTGCATTTCCTTTATTAATTGTTGTATCTTAGTTTCTTCACCTTGAAAACAAGCCTCAACTGAACCATCATAAAGATTACGGACCCAGCCAGTTAAATTAAGCGCAGTTGCTTTTTGATATGTAGTAAAACGAAAACCAACGCCTTGAACTCGTCCTTTAAAAATATAATGTTTTCTAACAAGCATATAAGTAACCTCCTAACCATGCAATAATTATATCACAAATATAACTTTATATAGCATAATAAAAGCACCTCTATTTTAAATAGAAGTGCTAGTTTTTAAACTGATTTAACTTACGAGTTTTCTTTGTTACTATATATAAAATTGTAAGTGGTCTATAATTAACACACTTAAAATTTAATGTAAATCCAATTAAAATATGAATGTAAATTTTATTAAAAATCTTATTTTATCTCATAAAACCAATATTTTTAGACCTGTTTATGGTATAATTTTTGTCATAGAAAGGTGTTGATTTTTGATGGATTTTTCCACTATGTCCAGAAAACAGCTAGAACAGTTTGCTGAAGATTATTATCAAAAATACCAGAATGCCCAGCATAATGCTGAATTATATCTTAATCAGCTGAATAGATTAAAAAATGACAAATATGGTAAAAAATCTGAAAAGATATCTACCATTCAACCAACTCTTGATCTATTTGATGAGGCTGATGAACTGGCAGCTGCTGATGAATATAATGAAAAACGAATCAATGTCAAAAGCCATTCTCGCAAACCAAAAATCAATGCTATGAATCATCTTCCTGAAGATATTGAAACAGAAGTCATTGAACATGACACTGAAGACAAAACATGTTCCAAATGCGGTGGTCAGCTACATCTGATGAATGTCATCGAGAGAAAAGAACTTGTAGTCATCCCCCGAAAAGTTAAATTACGAATTCATAAGATATACGAATACGGTTGTAGAAACTGTGAAAAGAATGATGATTGCGGAATCATAAAAGCACCAGGACCACAACTATTATTTGATAAATCACCAGTTTCGATAGAAACCGTGGGTTATCTGATGGATATGAAATATAATCTTGGAGTGCCATTAAAAAGAATTGAATCTGCAATGAAAGTAGAGGGGATAATATTTCCCAGAAACACATATGCAAGATGGATGATCGAAACAGCCAAAAAATATTTAATGGTTATCTATGATCATCTTCACAAAAAGCTGCTTGATCATGATCTGATCATGGCCGACGAAACACATTACAGGATATATGGTGAAAAAGGGAAAAAACGTCTAGGAAAGACATATATATGGATCTATAGAACAGGGCCATATGTTAAACACCCAATAATTCTTTACCAATATGATGGAGGAAGGAATGGCAATATACCAAAATCATTTTTAACAGAATACAGCGGGTATCTATTGACCGACGACTATTCAGGATACAATAAAGTAACGAATGTAACACGCTGTCTTTGTCATGCCCACAGCAGACGCAAATATGTTGAAAATATCAAAGGTAAGGGGAAAAATGTTCATGAGGATATGCCAGAGATAAAAATTGTAGAAATGTACAAAGAAGTATTCAAGGCAGATAAAAAACTCTTAGAAAAGTATCAGGATAATTATGATAAGATCAGGGAACTGCGAAATCAGGATTTAAATGAAAATGGTGAAGATATCAGCGTAAAGGCGAAACTTGATGATCTTTATAAATATCTGGAAAAGCTGTATGATGAAGTCATGCCAGGCAGTCCGCTTTATCAGGCACTAAGCTATAGCATAAGCAATAAAGAATGGCTGTATAATTTTCTAGATGATGGACGAATTCCATTAACCAATAATTTGACGGAATTGAGTGTAAAACCAGTCATCAACGTAAGAAAATCAGCAATATTCTTTGGCAGTCCTGATGGTGCAAGAAGCAGTGCGTGTATCTTATCGCTGATACAGACAGCCAAGGAAAATGGTATATCTCCATACCGATATATCTGCACGGTATTAAAATATATGGTTGAGCGAAAGGATGATTCTGGAAACATAAACATAAACGAAGATGAACTGGAATCATTAATGCCATGGAACATAAAGAAAGCTCAGGTATCAAAAACTTGATACCTTTTTGAGCCTGGATCAAAAGATCCTTTGCTTCATTTCATGGAATGCTTTGGACTGATGAATACTTAAACCATCAAGCAGCCAGCTAAGCTGCTTTTTAGTGATCAGCATAGCTTCGTTTTCATCATTGGGCCATTGATATTTAGATTTGTCGGTAACGGTCTTAGTATAAAGTTCAAAACCATTGATGCACCAGTGAAGAACCTTAATCGATTTCCTGGTTCTATTGGAAAAGATAAACACAGCATCAGAAAAGGGATCAAGATCGTAGATATCCCTAACCATAGCGGCTAGAGAAAGCATCCCTTTTCTAAAATCAGTGCGACCAGTAATGATGTAAATACGTTTGACATTGTTGACATCAAGAATCATAGGATAAGCATCTGATAACAGATCTAAGCAGTTCTTAATCGAAACCAGGGAAAAGCTTTAATCTAAAACCATTATATTCCAATTGGATGAAAGAATTTTTGTTCATACTAATAGATCTAAGCTCAATTACTTTTTTAGTATGATCAGATTTTTGCTTATGATAATGATATTTCATATCATCAATGGAAACATGATGACGATTACAGAAATCGATCATAGATATAAAGTTCTGGTTGGATTTGTATTGATCGATCAAAGCATTCCAGTCAATTGTTTCGTTATTTTTATTCATTATAAGTGAACCTCCTTTGCGAGTATTATCTCACAATCATCGGTTCACTTATAGTGTGTTAATTATAGACCACTTACAGCCATTTATGGACTGTGCTGTCAGCAATACCAAATTGTTTAGCAACAGCTACTTTAGATTTATTTGGATGCTCCAACACATATTGTACTACTCCTTGTTTAAATTCATCTGTAAATATTGGTTTAGTCATTGTCATATACCTCTTTCCTGTTTTTTGATTTAAGCTTATGACATTGTACCATATACTAGCTAGTTCTTCCATTTAACCGGTACAGTTTTTATTCTAGTATCAATAACTTATAAGATGCTGAAAGACTAAAGTTAACCTTTGTCTCTTTAATGTGAAATTTAATTTTTTATTTTAGAAATTAATATATTGTTATCGACAAGGGTTAATAAATTTGGGGAAATATGAAAAATAATGCAAAATAATTATAAAAATAGACTATAATAGAGCATATAGGTACTGATTGTGAGTTTAAAGATCTTTGGTAAGTATTAATTATGTGTTAAATATAAATATTATTTTTTATTTGATTGATTTTAGAAAACGTAATTGTTTAAGGAACTAAGTTTTATCTTTAGTATAATTTATAAATCACAAATGTAAGAATTATACTTTATTGTTATGAATTTAGTTATGATTATAACAAATTAACTTAAAAAATATGTTATTACTAGAAAGGTGATGTGATTATGGAAGAATGGAATTTTCCTGCTGCAAACGGATTAGGTATACAAGGAATTTCAAATAGTGGTGTTGAAACATTTAAAGGAAAAATAATGGAATCTTTAACCAGGGAGATTTGTCAGAATTCATTAGATGCTACTAATGGATGCAAACCAGTAAAATTGGAATTTTATAAATCTACAATCCCAAAAGAATTTTTTCCTGGTTACGTAACATTGAAAGAGTATATGTATGATGCAAAAAGATATTGGGAACATAGGGGAAATAAAAAGTCTATAGATTTCTTTAATCATGCATGCAAGGTTCTTGAGTCTGAATATATTCCTGTTTTGCGTATAAGTGATTTTAATACAACAGGATTAACAGGCAGTGATGATAAAGAAGAAAATTCATCATGGTTTAGTATGGTTTGTTCCGAAGGAGTATCAAATAAGACAGGATCCAATAGTGGTAGCTATGGGATTGGTAAATCTTCTATTTATGCTGCATCATCTTTACGTACAGTTTTCTTTAACACTTATGATAAGGATGGAAAATCTGCGGCACAAGGTGTTTCTAAATTAGCTACTTTTATAACAAATGGAGAGAAAAAGTTTGGTAATGGATTTTATGGAGTTTTACAGTCAGATGGATCAACAACATGTTGTGAGACGATTGATGAATTAGATGAAATCAATTATAGAAGTGAATATGGAACTGATATATTTATTATGGGATTTAATGATTATTCAGATTGGCAAGATAAAATCATCATATCACTTTTAGAAAACTTCCTCTTGGCAATTTACAATTCTGAATTAGAAGTAAAAATTCAAGATGTAATAGTGAATAAAAATAGTCTAAAAGAACTATTAGAAAAATACAAAGACAAACCTGATGGATGCGCTTCTGCTTTTAATTATTATCAAGTTTTACTGTCTGATGAAGAAGTATATGAAAATACTAATCTTTTTGATGGAATAACTGGAAAGGTAAAATTGAAAATCAAAATTTTTAAAGATTCACTTGCTAATAGAACGGTATTAATGTCAAGAAGTAATGGCATGAAATTATTTGATAAAAATCGTATTTCTAAAAGTATTCAATTTTCTGCAATCCTAACAATGGAAGGAGAAAAATTAAATCAATATTTTGCTAGAATGGAAGATCCTACCCATACGTGTTGGCAGCCAGATCGTTATGACCATGAAAAAAATATAAAAAAGGCAGAAAAAGTTCTTAAAACTTTAAACAAATGGATTAAGGATACGATAGTTCAAAAAGGTACTGAGAGTTACGGAGAAGAAATTGATATTAAAGGATTGGAAGGTTTACTACCAGAATTCTACGAATTATCTAAAGATAAGAAAAAACATGAATCTTTAGAAAATAAAAAGTCTAAAGTTACAATTAATAAAAAAGATAAAGTAAAACAATCGATTAATTATAAGACTTCATCAAATGAAAATTCATATTATGAATATGAAGATACTGGATCGTTAGATGATAATGGAGAATATGATACAAAAGATGTACCTCGTAATGATCATAGTAAAAATAAAAACGGTGAAGGAGCGCCTCATCAAGGAAATGACAAGGATGGGAATAGGCCAATTATAAAGTTTTCAGAAGTGAATAATTATAAAAAACGTATTTTTATAAGTGACATTAATAAAAATGAATATACGATTAAATTATTGGTAAATCAAAATATAGAAGATTACAGATTGCAAGTTTATATTTCAGGAGAAACAACAAATGTTGAGGCTAACATTCTGTCTGCAACCTCTGACGGAAGAAATTTAAAAGTTACTCAAAATACAATACATATCGGGAGAATATACAAAGGATTTTTTAAAATAATTCGATTTTCAATAGAATCAGACTACCAATGTAATTTGGAGGTGAAATTATATGCAAATAAGAAATAGGCTATTTTCATATCCTGTTTATTCTAGTGACGTTGATGATTATATTGTAAATGAATTTGCCTTTGAATATAATATAGAAAATGATGAAGAATCAATAAAGATTATTTATACAACCAAAATTTCAAACAAATTTATTTTAAATGGAATTGATAAAGAAGATATAAAACTAACCATTCTTGTTGAATGTTCAAAAACTGCGTATAGACAATTATTTATATTAAATGATTTGAAAGGTGTTATCGAGATAGCCTCACATTTGTTGTCCGCAAAAGTTGAAATATGTTGTTTATTACTAGCAAATAAAAATTTCATCATAAATAAAGAAAGTGGTATTAGTTCAGATTATTTGGACGCATCATTCAGTATAAATAGAGGGTATATCGTAGGATATGATAATGCTTATGCTTTTATAGTTGATAAGGATAAAGAAGAAAATTATAAATCCTCATCAATCATCTCTGTAGTAAAAAAACTAGATTTGGATGATTACATGGATGTGGATTTAGAAAATGATAATAAAATTAAAATTCAATTAGGGGATGAAATGTATCAATATTTTGTTCAATTACAAGGACAAGATAAGCTACCGGTTATACATAGTATGATCGTTCTTCCGGTTTTAGTATATGTGATTGATCAAATTAAGGATTATACAATGAGAGAAACTTATGAAGATCGTTATTGGTATAGATGTATTGCTAAACAATTAGAAATATTAAATATTGGTATTGATAGTCAGATTTTTGAAAGTAAATCGTCAGTGTCTATTGCACAAGAACTATTAAAAGCTCCGATTAAAAATGCATTGTATGATTTGACATCAGTAGAAGGAGGGGATTAGAGTGAAACTACATTTCTTTAAAGAGGATGCTTTAGATTATTTTAAAGCTAATGTGAAATCTAATATCACACATTATTCTGATTTAAACAATGAATGGATTTATGAACAATATGAAGAGCCATTTGAAGAAATTAATATTAATTGTGAACCATTTAAATTATACATAAATCCAGATGAACCAACAAAAATGGATTTAGAAAATATCAAATTATTATATCCTGCATTAAAAGAGTTGACTGAATCACAAGCGTGTGATGAAAGATTGTGGACTGGATTAGCACATAGCGATTTTTTTGAATATATCCAAAAACGATGGAGCAATCCTAGAGAATCTAACAACATGAAAAAGGAAAATTATATTCTATCTAGATATTTTTTTTCTCAAGATCCAAAATCAAAAGTTAGACATACTTTAGCAAAATTATGGTGGTTAGGTAAAATGCTTTACGATGAGACTAATCAAGATGACCCTTTACATTTTGCAGATACTCTTGGTAGAAAAGATATGGCTACAAGGATTAATGATGTTTTTACAAGTAATTTCAGTAGAAATATTCATTTATTACGCCCTTTCTTAAATGTCATAGATTACTATGAACTAAATGGTAGAATTATTTCACAAGACTATTTTAGATCCTTAGTACAATATTTGAATGTTATCGGTGGTATTTATGTATTAGATTTTCTTGACGAAAATGATATTGAGTTAAAGTTAAAAGATCGTATTGAATATTATGATAAATTTGGTGCTGATGTTGTAAAAGGAATTAAGAAGAAGAGAATAAATATAAATAGTGAACTTAGAGTATTAAGTAAAAACAAAAATAGAATATTCAAACTGACGATTGATGAAAATAATATCTCTTATTTTTTGAATAAAAAAGTAAATGATTTGGTTTCATATAAAAATGATGAATTAAAAATCTTATTGATATATTAAAAATTACTTATATATTTTTTAATAAGTATTTGTGAATAGAATGTTTAAATTTGTAGTGATGAAGACATTTCATGTAATAAATAAAATATTAATATTCGAGATTAATAAAGATTTATAGTAACCCTATCTAATAATTTATATAAAAAAAGAAGTGATAAAATGCTGTTTTGTCCTATACATAAAAAAATCGAACTATTAAAAACGGATGATATACCACAAATTGTTAATGGATCAACATATTATGTATCTGTATTTTTTTGCAAAAAGTTTGGTAAATATATTATGCATTAGGATAAGATGATAAACATATTCCAGG
Organism: Erysipelatoclostridium sp. An173; assembly: GCF_002160495.1. Lineage (GTDB taxonomy): Bacteria > Bacillota_I > Bacilli_A > Erysipelotrichales > Coprobacillaceae > Thomasclavelia > Thomasclavelia merdavium. Next base: position 39,116 of record NZ_NFKR01000010.1, read on the forward strand.
GATAGCTTGTACTTACAAAAATTCTTCAATTGTATATGTATCAAGATATCTTAGTGCCAAAAATAAGGGGGAACAAAAACCCTATAATCCAAAAAAAAGAGCAAACAGAAAAAATTAAAGAAAGATACGTCTAAAAATAAAAAATCAAAACAACGGCAATACAATCATTCTTCATAAATTTAAAAGTAATAAAGAAGCTGATTATTTAGTTGAAAAGTTTAACAAAATAGATTTTGATTATCCTCAACTAATGGTAAATGATAAATCTATAAATGAAATCATTAGTAAAATATTTGCTTCTGGAATAGACTAAAGTTGCGTTATTAGAAATGTGTCAATTTTTCACACTGATAAAAATAAGAAAGAATTTTTAGTAAGAAAGATACAAAAAATATAATAATAAAACAGTTAAGATAATTTGCATATTATTTTCTCAAATTATTTTAACTGTTTTTATTATATTTATTAATTTTATTTGACTCGTTCTTTCATTTTTTTGTTCAAATAATCTGCTAATCAACAGTTAGAAGATGTAAATATTATTGAGAATACAATTAAAAGAGAAAATGACATATCTATTAAGGTAAGTTTTGCATTTAATAAAATTAGTGCAAATTGCCTTTTTGATTTAATTACTGAAGATAACACAAAAGCTATGCTAAATAAAACGATGACAGAATTGAAGTTATGGGATGACTAACTTGACTAGAAAGAACAGTTATCATTATATAGGATGAGCGCATTAAAATATATTTATTTTTTTATTGATTTTGAAGAACGAAACATTCACTTTCTAACAATTTCTGATTCTGAAACTGATTTAAAGAATTTTAAAAAATATTTAACTAAAAATGAAGTTAATATTTATGGGAATACTTCTTCAAAAGATAGATGGAAGTTTAGTATTGATACGGAAATACAAAGTACTTCCAATAATAATGGAGCATCTTTAGATTTTATTTCAAATGATGGAGAAATTGATATTGAAAATATTGACTTAGAGGTTTGGGATGAATTTAGAAATTATGTTGTTTTTGAGGATAAAAAACTTTAACATTAGAAAAATGTGTTGGTAAAATTAAGGATACATATGAAATCCCTACTTATCATGAACTTGTTTTTAGACTACCTGAATCAATTGTTGATCTTTTGGAAATAGAATTAGAAAACATTTCATTTATAAGAGATGATCTAATTAGAAGAATATATCGAAATTTTGATACTGATGGATTTGTTGTCTTGTCTCAATTAAGTGATATAGTTTTAAATAAAAGATTGAAGAAAGCCATTATCGATTAAAAAATCCGAAATACGATTGCACAAGGACTGGATATGTGGCTCTTTGACATTAATAAGGCAAGGTTACCAAAAAATATCAAAGAGATAAGTAATTGGAAAAATCCAAATCTAAATGAACCACAAAAGAGTGCAGTGAGAAAAATGGTTTCAGCTCCTGATGTATGCCTGTTGCAAGGTCCTCCTGGCAGTGGGAAAACAAAAGTAATAGCTGAAGCCATTTATCAATTTGTTTCTCAGAATAAAAGGGTTTTAGTTGCATCTCAGGCAAATTTGGCTGTAAATAATGTTTTAGAACATTTAATTTCATTGCCGAACATTAGGGCAGCCAGACAATCAGATTATAACAAAAAATGAGGAATAGAGACCCCTTATAAAATTTTAAAGGCCATATACGACATGTCCTCATAATATTTTAAAGGGCATCTTTCTCCTCATCAGATTTTATAATACCTATTTATCGAAAACATAATTCTATTTCTCATCTTTGAAAAGTTTAGAAATCCATTGGTATTTTTAGGATTGTTTTTATTCTTGAATTTTTATTTCTTCAATCTTGGCATTGGATATTCAAGGAGATATGTTTTTTTGTTTTGATGTGTTATTTCTTGTTGTAATAATTAAAATTTATTATTTTCCCATTAAAAAAGTGAAAATATTTAAATATTGACAAAGATCTATCCCCTTTACAGATAGATCTTTTTATGATCTAATTAGTATTAAGGAGAGTAGAAAAATGTCAAATTGGAAAGCAACAACATTTAAAGCTAGCGAATTAACAGATAAAATTAAAAATCGAGATATAAGAGTTCCACATTATCAAAGAGGGCAAGTTTGGAAACAAGGTCAGAAAGATAAACTAATTGATTCTATTAAAAAGGGTTATCCGTTTGGAACCATATTATTGTACGAAAAAGAAGATCATACATTTCAATTAATTGATGGATTACAAAGGTCTTCTACAATATATGAATATTTGCATTCACCGGCAAAATTTTATCGAGATTCTGATATTAGTGATGAAACATTAGAAATTATATTCAATCATATTGCCTCTAATGGTGAGAAGAAAGCAATCAAAAATAAAATTAAAAATACTATTTGTGAATGGGTTAAAGATAATAATAAGACGCTAAATGATGTAAAAAATATAAATTATATTGATTGTGCCCAAGAGATCCAAAAACAATTTCCAACATGCACTGATAAATCAATAATTGAGATATCATTGATTTTAAGAGATCTATTTTCAAAATTCAAGGAAGAATGCGAAGATCTGGCCAATGCGGAAATACCTGCTATCATTTATACAGGAAATCCTGACAATCTACCCGAAGTATTTAATCGTATTAATTCCAGAGGAACAATTTTGTCCAAATATCAAATTTTATCAGCTAATTGGTCAACTAAAATATATACAATAGATGATAATAAATTAGATGATATTATTAGTTATGTTGATAATTTTTATGTCTCAATTTTAGATAAAAACTTTACGGTTGATGGTTATGATATTAATGAAATAAGAAAATCAAGACAATTGAATTTATATCAAGTCTTGTTTGGTTTTAGTAAAATGTTGATAAAAAGATATCCACAGTTATTTGGGAAACCAAAAAAAGATAAGGAGGTTGAAAGTTGTGGATTTAATTTGGTAAATTGCTGTCTTGCAAATAAAAACAGTAAATTAGCTGATATGCCAAAAATATTGAATATTGTGTTTGATAAGGATGATAAAAAAATAAATCAATTTCTAATTAATATTTTAGACGTTACTAACACAATATATAAATTGCTTAAACCATATTTAAATTTTAAACTAAATAAAAGAGATAGTTCTGAAATCTATCATACAGAATTTCAAATATGTTCAATGATCGGAAATTATTTTAATGCTAAATATTCTACTTTAACATATGATGATAATCAAATAGTAATTGGGAGAAATATTGAAATTGAAAGATCAAATAAATCATTTAAAAAATTCAAAAAAGAATTTCGGAAAAATGCATTTAAAAGATATCTTATCGATATTTTAAATGATTATTGGCGCGGGACAGGTGATAAGCGAATGGATGATGTTTCGATTAATTACCATTATTATACTTCTGATGTTACTGAAGAAAACATCGAAAATGAATTAGATCATTGGTTTAGACAAGTTATCAATAATAGACATGAGGCTGAGAAGGTGGCTACACCTAAGAGGGCAGATAAATTATTATTAAGTATTATTTATAATCGTTCATTTACTGCTTATGAACAAGACGATGATGTTACTTATGATATAGAACATTTAGCACCTAAAGGCAAACTTAAAACAATGATGAAAAAGTTACCAAAAATCGAGGGTGTAAAGTATGGTTTACCTATAAGTTCTTTTGCAAATCTTTGCCTTTTAAGAGAAGAAATAAATAGAAAAAAGCGAGATAAGACTTTATACCAAGATGATAAATATTTATTTGTTTTAAAAGAAAAAAATATATCATTAGAAGAAATAGAACAAAAGTTTAGTTTTACAACAAAAGAAGATTTAAATTGGTTAGATCAAGATTATAATGACTTTGCTCAACTTAAAGATGCTTATATTAATTTTTTAGAATTAAGATTTAAAAAACTGAAAACTATTATTATTAATAATTTATTTAATAGAAGCAATTGCGAAATTTTTAAAACAACTTATAATATACAATCATTTAAATCAATTAATCTTGAAAGCTTTATTAAACCTATAGATACACTTCATCAAATAGTACTATTATCAAAAGAAAACTCTAATGAAATTATTTCAAGTTTAAAAGGTTGGCAAAAGGAAATATTTCTTATAATTGATCAATTTGAAAACAATGTATTTACTCTATCAGATTTATACAGTTATGAAGAAGAGCTACATAAAAAACACCCTACTAACAATAGTATTAAATCTAAAATTAGACAAACTCTACAACAACTTAGAGATTTAGAGTTAATTAAGTTTTCTAATAATAAAGGCGAATATATACGTTTGTGGAAATAGAAAATAGTATTGACATTTTAATAATTATGATCAACTATTAAACGTGGTGATAATAAATGAAAAACTATAAAATAACTATTCTTGAACATCTATCAAAAGATTTCACAGTTGTAGCAAATTCTAAAGATGAAGCGTTAGTAAAAGTTAAAGAGATGTATGATGACTGTGAAATTATTTTATATCCTGAAGATTGTGATGTAATAACTGAATATGTATTAAATGAAAACGATTGAGATATCTTTTAGTTACGTACTAAAAGATATCTTTTTTTATATTCTAACAGTTTTTTTGATTTTGATCTATCCTATTATAAAATTATTTAAAGGAGAGTGTAAATAAAATGATTTTATTAAAAAGAAAAAAATATGATGAAATATTAGATGAATGGTTATTAGAAGTAAAAAGTAATGTAAAAGAGTCAACTTATGCAACTTATAAATTCCATGTTGAACATCATATAAAACCTTATTTCAATAATAAACAAATTTCAAAAATCAAAAAAATTGAAATACAACAATTTATCAATTATAAACTGGAATATGGTAGATTAGATAATCGAGGGGGTTTATCAATAAAAACCGTTAAAGATTTAATTAATATCATAAAGCAAAGCTTTGGGTATGCTATTAATAAAAATTACATTGAAAATATGGATTTAAATTTTAAAATAAACAAAATACCGGATAAAGTAGTATTATTAGATGCTGATGATTTTAGTAAATTAGTTAATCATTTAAAGGATGATGATAACTATTTTAGTAAAGGAATATTACTAATAATGTGTACAGGAATGAGAATTGGTGAAGTGTGTGCACTTAAAAATAGCGATATAAATTTAAATACGAAAGAAATAAAGATTAATAAAACTTTACAAAGAATACAAGATGTATCAAATAAAAATAAAACAAAAATAATTATTACCGAAACTAAAACCGTTAATTCCAAAAGAATTATACCTATTCCTGATTCACTATTACCATATTTAAAAATTCAATGTAATTCTAACTATTATTTAACACAAACTGATAAATTTATTGAACCAAGAGTTTTTAGATATCGTTTTAAAAACAAATTAAAAAAACTTAATTTACCAGAAGTTACCGTCCATTCGTTGCGACATTATTTTGCAAGTCAATGTATTGAATTAGGTTTTGATTATAAATGTTTAAGTGAGATATTAGGTCATTCTTCGCCTACTACGACAATGAAACTATATGTGCATTCAAAAAAGAAGTATAAAAAGGCATGCATGGATAGGATTAAAATTTAAAGAATAAATAACAGCAAAGGTCCGAATTTAATATTAATTCAGATCTTTTTTCTTTTAGTACGTAACTAAAAGAAAAAGGAGTGAATTATGAAACCATTTGTAAAGTGGGCTGGAGGTAAAACACAATTATTAGATAAAATCGCTGAAAGATTACCATCAAGTATTAATGACTATTATGAACCATTTGTAGGTGGCGGAGCGGTTTTATTTAATTTTGCATTTAATAATGCAACTATCAGTGATATTAACGAAGAATTAATATTTACTTACAGGTGTATAAAAGAAAACTGTGATGAATTAATTAATAAATTAACGCAATTAGATAACGAACATGTAAATAATCCTAAAGAATTTTACTACCAAATTAGAGAAAATTATAACGATAAGATAAAAAATAACGTTAAGGATACAGATCTTGCTGCAATGTTTATTTATTTAAATAAACATTGTTTTAATGGCTTGTATCGAGTTAATTCAAAGGGACTATTTAATGTACCATTTAATCAAAAGAAAACAGGGAATTCTTTTGATCGTGATAATTTAAAACAAATATCTGATTATTTACAGAGTGTAACTATTAACTGTGAAGATTTTGAAAAAGCATGTAAAAATTGCAAAGAAGGTGATTTTGTTTTTTTTGATAGTCCTTATGCACCATTAAAGGATACTTCGTTTGAATCATATACAAAAGAAGGCTTTTCTAAGGAAGAACATATTAGATTAGCAAATCTTTTTAAACAATTAACATTAAAGGGTGTCAATTGTATGTTAACAAATCATAATACCGAATTTATTAGAGAATTATATATAGATTTTAATATTGAAGTAGTAAGTGTAAAAAGGTTAATTAATTCAGACTCTTCTAATAGAAATGGTGAAGAAGTAATTATTACTAATTACAAAAATAATTCAGATATTCAATTAATTAATGGAGATGCTTTTGAAATACTACCTAGTATTAAAGAAAAATCTATCGATATGATATTTTTAGATCCACCTTATTTTTTATCTAATGGTGGTATTACATGTTCTGGTGGTAAGCAAGTATCAGTAAATAAAGGGTCTTGGGATGAAAATTATAGTCTTGAAGAGAAAATAGATTTTAATCGTAGATGGTTATTAGAAGCTAAACGCATTTTAAAAGATACCGGAACTATTTGGATATCTGGTACATATCATAATATTTATATAATAGGATATTTGTTAGAAGAATTAGGATTTAAAATACTAAATAATATTACTTGGATGAAAACTAATCCACCACCAAATCTTGCATGTCGTTGCTTTACTCATTCAACAGAAACAATATTGTGGGCAAAAAAGAATCTAAAAAATGCTAAGTACACATTCAATTATCAGTTGATGAAAGAATTAAATGGAGGCAAACAAATGAAAGATGTTTTTGTTGGATCATTGACCCCAAAAAGTGAAAAGAAATATGGCAAACATCCAACTCAAAAGCCAGAGTATTTATTAGAAAAAATTATTCTAGCAAGTACTAATGAAGGTGATCTTGTTTGTGATTTTATGGCTGGAAGTTTCACTACTGGTGTTATTTGTAAAAAACTAAACAGAAGATTTATTGGTATTGAAAAAGAAAAAGATTATTACGAACTCGGATTAAAAAGAGTAGGTGATGTACATAATGAAACGTGATTTTGATCAGTGGATTGAATCATTTAGAAGTAACATTGCAGATTATAAATATTATGTAGATTTTGATAAAATATATAAAAATGTTGAAAATATTAATATAGAATTAAATATTCTTAATTCATTAATTGGAGTAAAAGACTTCGATGGTAAATTTAAAAAACTATGTACCGAATATCCTAAAATACTGGAGTGTATTCCAATATTAATAGCTGTTAGAAATAATGAAATAGAGATTCAAGAAAAGGATAAATCTATAACCTATAACTTTAAATACCATAAAAATGTAGTCTTAGATCAGTATTTAATAGATGACTATTTAACATTCATGATAGAAACTGGTTTAAAAGAATTGATTCAAAATCGGATAATTAATAATTTAGTAGATTATGTTTTGGGAGTAGAAGTCGGATTAGATTCTAACGGGCGAAAGAATCGTGGTGGTCATTTGATGGAAAATCTGCTAGAAAAATATATTCAAGAATTAGGGGTAGAATACTACAAAGAGATGTATACAAAAGAAATTGAAGATAGATGGAATATGGATCTTTCTTTGCTAACTAACGCTGGTGATGTAGCTAAAAGATTTGATTTTGTTGTAAAAACAAATAATCAAATCTATGCATTTGAAACTAACTTTTATAAAAGTGGTGGAAGTAAACTTAATGAGACAGCAAGAAGCTTTAAAAATATTGCAGAAGAAATTGATAAAATTCAGGGTATTACTTTTATTTGGGTGACTGATGGAAAAGGGTGGATTAGTGCTCGACACAATTTAAAAGAAACATTTGATGTATTAGATACTTTATATAATATCAATGATTTAGAAAATGGTATTCTAAATGTAGTTGTTAAATAAAACATATGTGTATAATAGTTTGACTTATTATAATATTATGTAGTCAAAATGAAGGTTATGTTAAAAGCCAATGTCATTAAGTTAAAGCCTTAACTTAATGACATTGTATATGAACTTATCTTTTTATAAATTAGATGACAGATGCTGCTTTTCAAAGACTGAGCGTATTTCATAATCAATATTATTAGCTTTACACCAGTTCTTAGCAAAATCCAAATTTTTATTATATTCATACTGAAGCCAATCATCTAATAAACCATACTCATCTAAATCTTCTTGAAAATCTCGATTAATATCATCGTATTTTTGTAATAAGTCATTTTTTATAACTTCATCTGATAATTCGTTTAAATAATCTTCATAAAAATTAAAACTTAGTAGATCTTCCAATGTTGGTAGTTGAATATAAATATCATCATTTAAAACCAAGTCCATTATATCATTATAACTTGCTGGATAGAGATTATTTAAACTAATATAAATTTTACGACCACTGACTGTATCATACATACAAGCACATTCGCTTGTAGTTGATATCATTTCATAAAGGATATCATCAATATCAACTGCATATTTTATTGGTTTATTATTTTTTATTAAATCACATAAAATAGTAGCTGATTGTTCAATTGAGCGATTATCAATAAAAAAATCTGATTTTATATCTTGATATATATCATGATAAGCATAAATATCTTGTAAAATTTCATCAAGATAGTATTGTTTGTGTTTGTTTTTATATTCATTATCAATATAAACATTGTCAAATTCGTCAGAAAAAATTAATCGATCAAAAATATGTTGTGGTGTGTCTTTAAGTACGATTGGTAAAATATTTCTACGATTAAGATATGGTTTTAGAAGTTCTTTGTAATTAATTGGTGAAACAGCAATTACAGAATTTTCTGATTTTTTGATTAATTTGTTTAATAAATCTATTTTTCTTTTATGACGATTATAATCATCAACATATATATTTAAAAAATCAGTTAGAGTCATATTATATTCTTTTGTTATTTCATTATCTAGATCATAAAAATCGTATTCTAATAATTGGGAAAGTCGTTTACCAATTGCTGATTTACCAACATTACTAACACCAAATAATAAAACATTCATCTATATCACCTTGCTTTAACTTCACTTATATTATCATGTTTAAATAAATATGTCTATATACATATAAATTAGTCTATATGTATATTTGACAACAAATCTATTTTAATATTTTTATATTTAGATAACTATCAAATTTAGAAAATTTTAACATATGAAGTATAAAAAAGGTAAATTTAAAAATAATTTTTGATAATAAGATTAAGCTTTGTTAATAATATAGCTTTCATTTCTTCAGAAAAAATTTGATTTTATGTAAAACTATTGTCGAAATATTAAGGAAAAACATCATTTATTGTAAAAGTTTATGGTATAATATCAAATTCGGATGGAGGCACAAATTATGGAAAAGCAAATTAACAAGTTAAATCAAAAATTTATTAAAAAATATGTCCTGTATGTAGTGCTAAATTACGGTTAAAAAAGAACAAAATTTATGGACATATTGTTATCGTTATAATAAAAAAGAGTGGTTACATTATAAATTAGCTAGTAAATTTTTAAAAAATAATAATGTAAAATTCCCTAATGATAATGGTAGGTTATATGCAGTGATAGGTCGGTATGGTTTGATATTAAAATGCACAGAACACCATAACATTTTAATAAATGATTTTTTCGACTTTAAAAATGAATAAAAGATATATTTGATTTTAAGACAAAACATTAATTTAATAATATTTGTAAAATATTTTTTAAATATTGCAATTAATCAACATATTCTAATATTAGTAAATTTAATGTAGATAAGTAAAAATGTTGTGCGTATTTATAGTTATGAAGATAGTCAAGATTTCATTATATTATATTTTTGATAGTTGACAAATAATTAAAATTTTAATAAACTTTAATAGAATTAAATAAACTGGTTCGAAAGCCAAACCCAGTATAAAAAACTAAGAATAATAATGAAAGTGGCTTTGCCACTTTTTATTATTATTTGGCTTCAAACTGTAATTTTGGAGAGGTAAGAAAATGAAAAAAAGAAAAGATTTAATTAAGATGATTACTTTAAACGGCATGGTTGCTACTGTTTATGCGGTGTTAACTTTGATGATCCAACCGCTGGCATATCGAGAATTGCAATTAAGGTTATCAGAGATTGTTGTATTATTAGCATTTTATAACAAGAAGCTAATACCTGGATTAGCAATAGGATGTTTTATAGCAAACATTCCTTCACCTTTAGGAATTATTGATTGGATCGTAGGTCCGCTTAGTACATTAGTTGTATGTTATTTTATGAATAGAGTAACGAATATTTATCTTTCGGCTTTAATTGGTTCGCTAGCAACAGGATTAATTATTGGTGGGGAATTGAGTTTAGTTTATCATATACCTTATTTAATTAATGCACTGTATGTTTTTATTGGTGAAGCAATTGTATTGTATTTAGGAACATTTGTTTTTAAACGATTAGAAAAGAATGTTAAATTTATAGAATATATTAAGGAGTAATTATGGAGCGTTATAGTCATATCTTAGAAAAAGATAAAAGAGAGATAGTTTTATTAAAGTCAAGACCATGTATATGGGGTAAGTGTTCGTTTTGTGATTATATTGAAGATAATGATGTTAATCAAAATGAAAATAAGAAGATTAATGATGAAGTATTGAATAATGTAACTGGTCAATATGGAGTATTAGAAGTTATTAATTCAGGTAGTTTTTTTGAACTACCTGATGAAACAATAGAAAGAATATATAAAATTATTGTTGAAAAGAAAATAAAGAGATTATATATTGAAGCTCATTATTTATATAAAAAGAAGATAAAAGCTTTAAGAGAAAAATTTAAAATAGAAATTATAGTAAAAACTGGTATCGAAACTTTTGATGATGAAATGAGAAACAATATTTTAAATAAAAATGTTCATTTTGACAAAATTGAAGAAATATTAGAAGATTTTGATTCACCTTGTTTAATGGTTGGTATCCAAGGTCAAACTAAAGAGATGATTAGAAAAGATATTGAAATACTAACCAAGTATTTTGATCATGGAACAATAAATATATATCGTAATAATTCTACGCCAATAAAAAGAGATGAAGAATTAATAAAATGGTTTGACGAAGAATATCACGATTTAAAAAATAATAGTAAATATGATTATTTAGGAATACCTACTGATTTTGGGGTCGGAGATTAGAATTTAGATATAAATTAAATACTAATAAACATATACCAAGAGGATAGTTTCTTTGAAATAGTTATTAATATTGCTTTATGATAGTTATATCTTATTTACGTTAAAATATGATGTTTCACTAATATAACTTATGGTTATATTAAAAGAAGCAGCTATATTAAAGAACTTACTAAAGAAAAACAAGAATAACTAGCATATTGTATCTTGAGGAATTAGTATAAAATTGATAAAATAGGTATGTAAAAAAATATTTAGATTAGGAGTGGAATATATGGCTATTTTAGCAGGTGATTTTAGAACAGGATTAACTTTAATTGTTGATGGTGATCCTTGTCAAGTTTTAGATTTTCAACATGTAAAACCAGGTAAAGGAGCTGCTATCTTAAAAACAAAGATGAGAAACTTAAAAACTGGTGCAATTCAAGAAAGAAACTTTAATGCTTCTACTAAGTTTGAAGCAGCAAACATTTCTAGAAAAGAAGCTCAATATTCATATCAAGCAGATGGTACATATTATTTTATGGATATGGAAACATATGAAACATATGAATTGGCTGAAGAACAAGTAGGAGATACTAAATACTATATTATTGAAGGTTCAACTGTTTCATTAATGTTCTTTGAAGGATTATTATTATCAGTATCAGTTCCAGAAAAAGTTGAATTAACAGTTGTGGAAACAGATCCAGCAATTAAAGGAGCACCATCTAACCAAACAAAAGATGCTGTTACTAATACTGGATTAACATTAAGAGTTCCTCAATTCATTGAACAAGGAGAAGTAATTGTTGTATTTACAGCAGATGGTAAATACTCAGGAAGAGCTTAATTAAGCTCTTTTTTAAAATTATGAATAAAATTGTCTTAATTACCGGAGGAGCTCAAGGCATTGGTAGAGCTATTGCTATTGAACTAGCAAAACAGGGCTATGATATAGTAATTAATTACTTAACATCGTCAAAAGAAGCTGAGTCATTGAAAGAGATGATTATTAAACAATATAATGTTCGTTGTATGATAGTTAAATGTGATGTTTCTAAAGAAGACAAGGTTGATGAAATGGTTTCATTGATTGAAGATACTTTTGGTGGAATTGATATTTTAATCAATAATGCTGCAATTGATTTATCAAACTTATTTCATTTAAAAAATGCTGAAGAATTTAGAAAAACATTAGATGTAAATGTAGTAGGGGCATTTAATTGTAGTAAGCGGGTATATCGTCATATGATCGATCAAGAATATGGAAGAATAATAAATATTTCTTCGACTAATGGGATTAATACTTATTATCCAATGTGTATTGATTATGATGCAAGTAAAGCGGCATTAATTTCAATGACGCATAATCTGGCTTTTGAATTTGCACCATATGTTAATGTAAATTGTATTGCCCCAGGATTCATTGGTACTGAAAATGAATTGGATGGATATGATGAAGAGTTTTTAAAGGAAGAAACAGAAAAAATAATGGTCAATCGTTATGGTAAACCAGAAGAAGTAGCTTATTTAGTTAAGTTTTTAATTAGTGATGAAGCAAATTTTATCAATAATACGATTATTCGGATTGATGGTGGACAAAAGGGAAGCTGTTAAAAATTGTTTAAGATTTATAAATTTGGCATAGTCGAGCAAGTCGTCTATGCCTTTTTCCTTTAAAGAGAATACTTTAAAATTTGGATAGTTAAAAAGGAGCACAATAATGTATAGTGCTCCTTTAATCAAAATTATTTTATTACATGACAGCTTAGAATTCCATAATATTTAAAACATTCAACTGCTTTTTCATCAATTACTTCACCACAAACCAAAATCGGAACTGCCGGTGGACAACCAACCGAAGCTTTTGCTAAGACTTTACCAATACATTTATCGATAGGTAATGTTTCAAAAGGTGAAAGCATGGCTTCACGAATTGACATAGATGCAGTCGGATAAGAAAATTGAGGTAGTGAAGTATTAATTGCTTGCTTACGGGGAATTTTTATTAAATAATCAGTCAAATATTGAATATCCGCTTCTTTATGTGAAGGTGTAAACATAAAAACAACATAGTCTGGATCAGAAAATTCCACAATTATATTTTGCTTTGCCAATAACTTGGCAAATTCATTTCCACTATATCCATAATCCTTTGTAGCAATCGTTAATTTAAGAGGTTCATTACCAATAAGCTGATAGCCATTTTCGACAAGCTTTTGCTTCATAGTATCAATAATTGGAATAAAATCAGTTAATTTATTTGTCAGTTGTTCTAAATATACATTCGCTAAATCCAAAGATTGCAGTATCAAATAAGAAGGACTTGTAGATCCAAATAATCTAAATGCTTCTTTTACATCACTATCTAAAAAAGATAATCGTTTTTTTGATAGATGAAGATAAGCCCCTCCGGTTAATACAGGAAGTGTTTTATGAGCTGAATCACAACACATGTCACAACCTAAATCAATTGGATGCAATGAAGTAGGGAGAAACTTCAAATAAGCACCATGTGCATTGTCTACTAGTAATAAGACATCATATTTATGACAAACATTTGCTAATTCAAAAATTTTAGCTTGATTACCTAAGTAATCAGGTGAAGTAATATAAATTGCTACCGGTAATTGTTTAGCTTTTTTTAATTCTTTATCAAGTGTATCTGGTTCAATTAGACAAGATAGATACGTATTATGGGGCGAATACAACCACTTTACTGAAAAGTCTAATAAGGCAACAGCACTAATAAATGTGCTATGAGCATTTCTTGCAGCCCAAATTAAAGGATTTTTAGATTTTTCTTTTGCATATTGTAAAGTTAGTGATAACATCGCCCGAATAGCATGTGAAGACCCTTCCGTTGAATAGAAAGTTCGCGAATTAAAAAGTTTACTTGCATTTAATTCACTTTCTTTGATGATGCCATGGGCTTCATATAAACTATCCGCTCCAACGATTTCGGTGATGTCGTAAGTCTCACACCCTAAATAGGAAGCTCCTTTATGACCAGGCATATGAAATCGTTTGGGATTTTGCTTATTATAACGGACAATAAAATCATGAATTGGTGTTTTCATTATTCATTTCCTGAAAAAGCTCGATTGATGGCTACCATAATTGCACATTCCATTCTTTTGCGGAATAACTCACACCCAGCTTCATAAACACCAGTAATTGAACCTGTAGCATGGTATGCATTTGCTGCACAACCACCTGAACAATAAAGTCTTGCCCAACAGTCTTTGCATTCTGGATGAGCGTAAACGTTACATGAAGCAAATTTATCTTGGATTTGATGATTTGTTACACCTTTCCAAACATCACCTAATTTAAACTTTTCATCACCTACGAATTGGTGACAAGGATATAAATCACCCCAAGGAGTAACTGCCATATATTCAGTTCCTGAACCACAACCAGAAATTCTTTTATAAATACAAGGACCACCAGTAAGATCAATCATATAGTGATAGAAAGTGAACGGGTCGTTTTCTTTATCGTGTTTTAACATAAGTTCAGCCAGTTTTTCATATTGATCCATTACAATTTCCATATCTTCTTTGGTTAGAGCAGAAGGATCATCAGCCCCGCTTACAACGGGCTCCATACTTAGTTCACGGAAACCAAGATCTAACATAGTTTGAACATCTTTTAAAAAGTCAGGATTTGCATGTGTAAAGGTACCACGCATATAATAGTCTTTGCCACCACGGGCTTTAACAAGCTTTTGGAATTTTGGGACAATTCTTTCCCAACTTCCCTTGCCAGCATAATCCACACGATAACGATCATGAATTTCTTTACGACCGTCTAAACTCAATACTACATTACTACATTCACGATTGGCAAATTCAATTACTTCATCATCAATTAACATTCCGTTTGTTGTTAAGGTAAAACGGAAATTTTTATTTTTTTCTTTTTCAATTGAACGAGCATAAGCCACTAAATCTTTTACCACTTGGAAATTCATTAGCGGTTCACCCCCAAAAAAGTCAACTTCAAGGTTATGACGAGTTCCTGAGTTTTCAACTAAAAAGTCAAGAGCCTGTTTACCAACCTCAAAACTCATTAAAGCCCGTTCACCTTTATATTTTCCTTGGCTTGCAAAGCAATACGAGCAATTAAGATTACAAGTATGAGCAACGTGTAGACACAAGGCTTTTACAACACCTGATGTTTTTTCTTTTAAAGTTCCAGCCATCGATTCAAAGGTATCATCAGCAAAAAGTTTTCCAGCATCTTTAAGTTCAGTGATTTGTTGATAGCATTCATACAAATCATTTTCGCTAATATCTAATCGATCTTTATAAAGTTCTTTCATTTCTGAAATTAATGTATCTTTATCTTTATCAAGATACTTAGCTATCATTTCATAAGCTACTTCATCAACTGCGTGAACAGAGCCTGAACAAACATCAAGCACGATGTTATATCCACCTAATTTATATTGATGTATCATATTTTAATTTCTCCTTTATAATATAAAAAATGTCGCCAAGTAGGCGGCATTATTTTTTGATTTAAATTACTTCTCGTTTTTCTTGTTTGTGTTTTCACATTTTTGATTAGCAATACCACAGCTAGTTTTGCAAGCAGATTGACAAGATGTTTGACACTCACCACAACCACCGTTTTTGGCGCTATCACAAAGATTACGAGTTTCAAGAGTCATAATGTGTTTCATAATAAACCTCCCAATTGTAATTTTTTATAGGTATCGATATTTTATACATTATTGAATAATATCTCGACTAAAGTTTATCATTTTTATAACAAAAAGTCCATAGCTTATTGCCATTTTAAAAAACGAGAAAAACATTTTAATCTAACTTATTTTCCATATTTGATAATGCTAGTAAAATCGATAGCTTTCCATATTCAAATGTTAAACCACCTTGTAAGTATAATGTATAAGGTTCAATAACAGGCGCATCAGCACTTAATTCAATCGTACTACCTTGTGTAAAGCTACCAGCAGCCATAACTTCATCAAATGGATACCCAGGCATTGGTGCTGGCAAAACATGAACAAAAGAATCAATAGGACTTGTCTGTTGAATACCTTGAGTAAAACTTACTAAATTATCTTTAGTTTTTAGTTCTAAAGTTTGAATAATATCAGTACGAAATTCATCATAGCGAGGAGACACATTAGAATATCCTAGCTTTTCTAACATATAAGCTGTAAACACAGCTGTTTTTAAGGCATTTTTGACAGCATTAGGGGCCATAAATATTCCCTTAAAAAAAGTATTGTTTAAATTAAAGTTTGCACCTAAGTCTTTTCCAATTCCCGGAGCTGTTAAACGCTCAGCAACCATGTGAATCAATATCTCATTTCCAGCAACATATCCACCTGTAGGAGCAATTCCACCACCAAGATTTTTCATTAATGATCCAACAACAATATCAGCACCAACATGTCCAGGTTCTTTAGTTTCTACTAATTCTCCATAACAGTTATCTACCATGATAATAACATCTTGATTAACTGTACGGATCTTATTAATAATTCTTTCAATTTTAGAAATAGAAAGTGATTTACGATGAGAATATCCTCTTGATCTTTGAATTTCTACCAACTTAACATTATTCTCTTTCAATCGATTGATAATACTTTCATCATCAAAATCATCATTAATCAATTCAATCTGTTCATACTTAACACCATTTGCTTTTAAAGAAAGACTAGAATTACCACTGATTCCAATCATTTCTTGTAGAGAATCATATGGAGCTCCAGTTAATGAAATCATCGTATCTCCATGTTTTAATAAAGCAGAAAGCGTTAAATAAATTGCATTTGTTCCACTCATAATTTGTGGCCGTACTAAAGCATCTTCACAACCAAGAACAGTAGCAAAAATCTTTTCTAATTTATTTCTTCCTTCATCATAATTTCCATATCCATTAATATCACTAAAATCAGAATAAGAAACTCTATTATCAATAAATGCAGATAATATACGGTTAGAATTCGCTAGACAAACCGCATCAATTTCCTTATAGATATCTTGTAAAACTGTATCAGATTCTTTAGCTAATTCTAGTAAATCAGGATTAATCTGTTCAAGTATCAATTATAAAACCTCCTATAATTAATTCATTGCTTATTATACACGAATCTTGTTAATTTGTACTGTTATCTAAGAAAGTAAATAATTTATTTTGTGAAATATTATAGGTAGCTATAAATATTATTTTCATTTATTTGATAAAGTGAAGATTTATTTTTGAAAGAACTTATTTTCTATTTGTGAGTATAACTTAATAAATATTCTACTATCCTATATTAATATCGATAAATTCTTAATAATGAATGAAAAAATGTTATAATAAGACATGATAGATGTACTTGTTGTTTTCATAAATAACAAAATTTATTGATTAAAAAGACGAAAGGAACAAAAAATGAGTGATAGAGTAATTATAAGACAATGTATAATTCCTATAATTGAGGAACATTTAAAGGATAATCTAGAGCCAAATACTATCAAAATGTATCAACAAATTATTGACCATGGAGTAAGTGAGGAAAGAGCAATTGAATTATTAGCTTTTTATTTCGAAATATACGTTAAAGAAAATTTTTTTAGTGATGAATTTGATAGTAAAAAATGGAAAAAATTTTTAGATAAATTAACTCCAATTTATCATATTCCTGGAGAATATGTATTTGATATTCAAGAAGAACGGGCCAATTTACGTGCTATTGCGCGAAATTATGGCAAAATCAAAACTGATACAGAGAAGTGGGAAGATGAACTTTATGTAGTTGAATCGCATTTATTAGTTTACAATGAATTGTATGCAATTGATAGTTATGAAGCCAAGAAAATCATTAATATTGTTATTAATCGTTTATTTGATTTAAAAAACGGATATACCAGCGATTATACAGATTATGCACATGAAGATATTTTATCATTAGCTGATGGATTAGAGCAAATCTGTAATCCATATGCAAATACTCAGCTATATGATTATTTATCAAAATTTGTTGATTTAGAAGATCAAGCAAATTTTTCTGATATCTTCAAAAGTGTTTTCATAGTACTGGCAAAAGTGTTAGATAGTATTATTTTTCATGAAAAAAAATCAGGTAAGTACGGATATTTTGATTTTATCAGTCAGTTTATTGATGTAGATAAATGTATTGATGAAGGACCAGTATTCTTTTTTAATGATCATACTTTAGAAAAGTAATTTAACTAGATTAATTGGAAATTAGTATGTAATAGTGAAGTTTGTTAAAAAATTTGAAAGATGAAAATAGCTGATGAAAGTTAAAGAATTGAGAAATTTATTAAAGGATAAAGATATCAAAGATATTAATGATGCTTTTGTTGAAGTTTATAAAGCTTTACCAAAAGCTAAAAAAGAAGAAATAGATCCATATATTATTAGTATTATTAATGGTGAAGGTAAAAAGAAACCAAAACCAGAAGAACTATCATTGCCAGAATTATTTGATCAGATTTCTTTTTTGATCAATAATGCTTATTTAGGAAATTATATTGGACCTAATCGAATAATACCCAAAAGGGATAGATTTAAGTGGCGTTTTCAGGTTAAAAGATATCTTAAAGTATTATTGGCTGTCAGCGCTGAAGATGAAAATTTTGCCACGGCTGTTAATTTTATCGAAGAAATTTATCGAATGTTAGCATATGGCTGTGGTATTTATATTTTTTCAAGCGACGATCCATTTGCATCAGTAGGCATTAGTCAAGTAGATTTATATCAGCAATATGTAAGTCGTCAAATGCAATTAGAAATAAATGAAGAAGTGATTCGAAAGATGGTTAATCATGCTGTTGATTGTTATTTAAGTAGGACATGTTTACATATTGAGCTGTATTCGGTCTTAAATTATTATGTTTGTCAAAATGAATATCGTACGATGGTACTTGCCTATGGAAAACAGTTGATTAAATCGCAGCATGAAAAATTATCACAGTCAAAGAAATACGATGATCATCGCTATATTTTAATTAGATCAATTGAGGAAATGAATGATTTGATTTTTATTTTTGAAGATAATTTTACCATAAAAACATTGAGTTATTACTTTAAAAACAGATTTGAAACTAAAGATACTACGTTTGAAAAAGCAATAAAATTAGTAGAATTATTTAAAACCGATAAAGACTGGCTGATAACATATAAATATGGAATTAAACGTAAAATTCAGTTTAGTGATAAACAAAATGCTAAATATCAAAAGCTTTTAAAAGAAATAAATTAAGATAAATCTATATATTAAAAATATAAAAGGTGGTGAAATAATGGATTGGGAAGATTTATTTAGAGAAGTAATCTTAGATCGTGGTTATGATTATTATCTTGAAGATGCAGTAGAATTACAAAATGTAACTAATGATCATATTGAAGCAATAGTAAGTGGTAATGAAGAATATGAGGTGGAAATTGATTTTGATCATGATAGAATAGTGGGGATGTATTGTTCCTGCCCTTACGCTGAAAAAGGTTATAATTGTAAACATATGGCAGCAGTCTTATATAAATGGCAAGAAAATAAGCAAGATCAACTTGTAATATCTAATGATTGTTCTTCAACAGATTCAAATAACACGCTAACTGATTTAATAAAAGGAGCTAATCAAGAGCAGGTAAATGAATTTTTGTATGATGTTTTAAATAATGATACTAATTTACTGACAAAATTCAGACAATATATTAATAATTATGAAATTAGTATCAATGAATATAAAAGTGAAATTGATCGAGTGGTTAGATCATATCTAGGGCGTAATTATTTTATTTCTTATGATGAAGCAAATGATTTTATCGATACTATGGAAAATTATATTTATCATGATGTAAATGGGATGATTGATGATGGTGATTACCTAAAAGCTTTTGAATTAACTTGTTATTTATTTGTAAAAGTTGGAAACGTCGATATCGATGACTCTGATGGTGGTACCGGGACGTTTGCTGATTTATGCTTTAAAACCTGGAATCAAATTTTGGATGAGTGTGATGAAATGATTGAAGAAAAGATATATAATTGGTTTATTGGTCATTTAAATGGTTCAGTTATTGATTATATGGAAGATTATATTGAAAATATATTAATGAGTCGGTTTAAAAGTGAAAAATTTTTGAAGGAAAAATTAAGATATACAGAAAATAAAGTTAATTTTTTAAAAAAGCAATCAGGCAACTGGTATACAGATTTTATTTTTGAAAAATGGGTATTACATCATCTTGAGATAATGGAAGAATTAAAATATTCTGTCGATGATATTTATAGTTATTGCCAAAAATATTGGCAATATTCAAGAATTCGTGAATATTATATTTCAATTTGTATTAATCAAAAAAAATATAACGAAGCCATTAAACTTATAAACGAATCACTCCAATTAGATGCTGGTAAACGTGGGTTGATTATTGAATACAGAACAAAACTTAAGGAAATATATAAACAAATAAATAACGACGAAGCCTATAAAGAGCAGCTCTGGCAACTGGTTACTACAGACAACCCTGGCAACTTAGATGATTTTAATGAATTAAAATCGTTATATTCAAATAAGGAATGGATAAATATTCGCGAACAAATATTTGCAATGCTTCCTGAAAATGTTCGGATTGATCGTTTATTTGAACAGGAAAAATTGTATGATAGATTATTAATGTATGTTTTAAAAACGCCTGGTTTAAATTGTTTATTTGAATATGAAAAAGTTTTGAAATTACAATATCCTCAAGAACTGTTACAAAAATATACCGATGAGTTAAATCAAAAAGCTAGATATACTGCCAATCGTAAGACATATCAAGAGTGGGTAATGATTTTAAAAAGGATGACCAAAATTACTGGTGGTAACATAGCGGTAAAAAAGATAGTAACTGAATGGAAAAAAATATATAAAAATAGAAGAGCGATGATGGAAGAATTAAATCGCCTATAGGAGTTTGAACAATGAAAAAAACAAATGCAAAACAAGCACAAGAAGAACTAACAATGATATTGTTGTATTTATCAAGATTTGAACGTAATCAATATAATGATGATGAAAAATTTTATTATGCTTGGAAAGGATATGATTTTGATGTTATCAATAAATTAGATGACGATGATTTTATTAATCAAGGAACACGACCTTCAAGAACAAAAAGTGTCTATATTTCCAAAAAAGGAGAAGAATATGCTAGAAAATTAATGGAGAAATATGGGATTTCTGATTGGTAAGCAATGATTGCGTGGGTCAATAAAGCATCTTTATTATCTGTAAAATGAGCCAGTCTATATAGACTGGCTCTACTAGTGATATTGATAAAAGGGTAAAGATATCGATAATCTAAATAATAGTGGGGGTTATATCAGATTTAAATAAACTTGGGGGTGCAAAAAACAGGGCTTTTTTATTAATTTAAATTTTTTTAGGATATTTTATAGATATTTATTATCTTGATTTACCATTAGATATAGGGTGAAAAATAAGAGTTAGATAATTCCAAAATTCTTGAAAGTTTTCTAAGTTGACTGGATATGATTTCGTTATATATTTTGATACCTTTTCCACTATATGTTTTCCTGTATATCGATGATTAAATCTTCATTTTTGCTCATGTAAAAATAACGGCAGTGATTCTTTTTTTTACTCCATGATATATCCTGATGATATTGTTTTGTACATTGCCCGCTATTGTATTTAGCCATTTTAATCAGTGATTTGCCTCACTTCACTACATACTGTTTTTTTCTACTTTTAATGAAAGAATAGTGAGTACAACCGCATTTTTCGCAGTAAAATCCGGTTGACCATTTAATCTTAAAAAAATAATTAACGCAGGCAATATAATCATTACTGTATTTATCAACAATTTCAACCAAAGAATCCTTTTTAGGTTTAAGCTTATTATTAGACATCCCGATCACCTCGAAATAATTATATTAAAAAATATAAACTCCAGTTAAATGAACATAATGTTTAAAACCTCTTTCTTGGTTTTTATCTAATTTTGTTGTTTTTCTAAGAATATGTCATCTTCTGCATCAAGTAGCTAACGAAGAAATTGAGTAAAAATTTATATTACTAAATAACTTAGACATCTTATGTTGATATTAAAATAAACGTTGTATACTTAAATATACTTAAAAATTTAAATACATCTTATGTTGATTTAACGCTCTTTTATATTTAGATTATAATTCTTTTAAAAATAAATGGCAAATTTAATGTCATTTTAGGTGTATTTAAATTAATTATTCATTTTATGTATAATTAAGAAAAAATTGATTTTATTTTAATTATATTGAACAATAATTAAAGAAATGTTAGAATTTAAATATAGGAAGAATTGGTTAAATAGATGTATCATAAAAATCATATTTTTACCGCGATATGTAAGCGCTTATAAAAAAATAGGAGGAGAACATGGATATATATGAACTAAAAATAAAAATTTATTTATTAAAAGACATTAAAGTTAATGAAACACAGAATTATTTAGCTTATTTTATTGATAGTGTATTAGTGAAAAATAAGCAATATGCTCAAATGCATGAACAAAACACTTATAAATATTATACATTTGATAGTTTATATCCGCTTGCTAAAAATGGTATTTATAAAGCAGATAATATTTATGTATTTAGAATTAGAACAATAGATTATAAACTAGCAGAGTATTTTAGTAATAATTTAAGTAATAATAGAACTAATGAATTACAGGGATTAACTACTAATATAAAGATCTTAAAACAGCATTTAATCAAAAAAATATATACACTAACTCCAGTGATAATAAAAACAGAAAATGGTTATTGGAAAAATAATTTAAGTTTAAATGATTTTGAAGAACGTTTAAAAACAAATTTAATAAAAAAATATAACAATTTATTTAATTGTAAATTAGATGAGGATTTTCAATTTTATAATTACTTAAAATTTAAAAATAAAGTTCCTGTTTCTCGTAAATATAAAAATATTACTTTATTAGGCGATATGCTGGAACTTGAAATTGCAGAAAATGATATAGCTCAAAAATTAGCATGGTTAGCAATAGGTGTATCGCTTGGAGAACTTAGCGCTCGTGGTTACGGTATGGTTAATTATCAATTTTATTAAAAGGGAGGGAGAAATGTATGCTTGATGAATGTTTGAAATATTTTGAAGAAGAATTAAACGGGCATAAAAACATGGTAATAGATACGATTGTTCCTGCTGATGGTGATTATGTTTTAGTTTACCAGGATGGAACATATAATACTTATAAAATTAAGTATTCAAAAAAAGATCGTACGTTTAAAGAAAGACCAGCAACTGATATTTTAAATAAAATTCGTTTTTATGATTATTATAGTCAACTTGTCAGTATGAATAAGCCACAAGATCCAGGTAAAATAATTCATTCAAATAATTATTTGTCTTTGTTTGTAAAAAAAGAAAGTTTTAAAAATGGTAAAATTAATAATGAAGTAATTGAACGATACTTTAAAGTTTTAAAAGCTCCTCAAGAAAAGTATAAACGAACAGATTTAAAAATGTATGAGTTTATTAGTCTAGGATTAGATGAATTGAATCAGGATGATTTAAAGAAAAATGAAGAATGGTTAAAAAATCATATATATAATCTAGAAGGTGTTGATTATGATGAAAAGGGGTATTTAAAAATATTTTTTGAAGCTAGTGATAAAACTTATATTAATGAGGGTAATCGCTATATTTTAACAAAAATATTTAATTGTAATGATTATAATATCTATTCTAATAATACTGTATATGGATTGCCAAATTATAATATGCAGTTAAATGCTAAAAAACCGTTTTTAGAAAATAAAACTCGTTTAAAAAAAATACCATATTTAATTTCTTTGCAACAAGCAATTATTGAAAAACAATTTTTTGATTATTTAATGAATTGTGCTAATGAAGGAAAGACAAATATTTATATTGATAATGATGAATTTGCTTTTAAGAGAATTATTTGTTTAAAAAACCAGGAGAAGCTAGATGAAGCAAAATTTAATGGGATTTTTTTAAAAATACAAAAAGGAAAAGAATTAGAAATTCATTATTTAGATTCTTTAACTAATTATACTACTTTATTAAGACCGGCTTTTAATTTTATTAATGTAATTGGAGCTTTGGAAGATGAATGCTATAAATTGTATAATGAAAGATTTGAAGTTGAAAATTTGATCGATGACATATTATTTTCTAGGTATTTAAAAAATAATTATTTTACGCCAATTGAAGATTTAAAAGGAATTGATAGTATTTTTAAAAAAAATATTATTAAAGCTCGTGATGCGATTTTTCAATGGCGATATTTAGGAAGAATTGAAAATATTAATACAATATTAAAAGATGTTGCTTTTGATATGGTTAAGTATTCACTTAAAAATGGATATTTAAAAAAAGCACAAAAGCAATTAAATTTGTATTTTAGTTTAAATAAATATTTTAACAATGAGGAGATAAATATGGCAGATGTAAGAGATAGTTTACGTAATAAAATCAATGCACAAAAGCAATTAAAGATTGAAAATGATGAGGAATATAGTTTTGCTGTTGGTCAAGCTATATCTTATTTACAAGATAGAAGTAAAGCAAAAAATAATATGCAAGATATGATCAATCAATTTTTATTTATAAAAAATGACAATGTATTAAAAACTAGATTAAGACAGCTATATCAACGCTATAGCTATGATTTAAAAAAAGGTAGAAATCGTTATAGTATTTTAATTGCAATGATCATGGAATATGATAAGACCAAGAAAATAGATCATAATAAATTAATAGCAGGATATTTAGGAGAAAATTTAGTTTATGAAAAGAGAGGTAACGAAGATGAATAAAAGAGTATATGGTGTAATAGGAATTTCTTCGATTATGGCTAATTGGAATGCTGACTTTTCTGGTTATCCTAAATCATTATCAGATGGGACTGTATTTGGCAGTGATAAAGCTTTAAAGTATCCAATGAAAAAAATGTGGCAGAACGAAGGAAAAAAAGTTTTATATATTAAATCAATGAAATTATCAAAACAAAAAGATGGTAGCGTAACTTTAGTTCCTAATTCCTTAAAAGAACGATATGAAAAATTATTTAATGTTAAGGATTTAACTAAATGTAAAGATACCAAAGAAGTTTTAACAAATTTAATGCAGGCGATTGATGTCAAAAATTTTGGAGCAACATTTGCCGAAGCAAAAAATAATATTTCCATTACTGGAGCAGTACAGTTTGGACAAGGAATAAATAAATACGATGGCAGTGTACCAGAAGAACAACAAATATTATCACCTTTTAGAGATGGTTCCAAAGATGATCAAAAAGAATCTGAAGCTAAAAATTCAACCTTAGGTACTAAAATAGTTAGCAATGAGGCCCATTATTTTTATCCATTTTCTATTAATCCCAAAGCATATGATGAATTAGTATCTTTAGGAGTTAGTGACGGTTATACAGAAGATGACTATCAAAATTTTAAAAGAACTGCATTAGTTGCAGCAACATCGTTTTCTTCTAATTCAAAGGAAGGTTGTGAAAATGAATTTGCTTTATTTGTAGAAACTAAAGATGATGTTTATTTACCAAATTTATCGCAATATATTGATTTTAAAAAAGATGAGGGAAAAAATAGAATAATTATTGATTGTGATTTGTTTGTAAACATTGAAGGAATTTTAAATATTGAAATATATTATAATCCGCATACTACTATTTTAGAAAATAATATTTCAAAGGCAAAAATTTATCATATAGTTACTAAAAAAGAGGTGTAGCTGTATGAAGGCTTTAAAATTTACTTTAAGTGGCAAAACTGCTTTTTTTAAACGACCAGAAGTAAATACTTATTATTATTTTACTTTTGGAAATATTCATAAAGTAGCTTTATTAGGAATTTTTGGTGCTATTTTAGGATATCAGGGCTATAATGCTACTAAAGATAAAGGGTTACCAGAATTTTATCAAAAATTACATGATTTAAAAATATCAATTATTCCAAGAAATAAAAATGGTTATATTTCAAAAAAAATACAATATTTTAATAACTCAGTTGGATATGCATCAAATGAAACTGGCGGTAATTTGATTGTTAAAGAACAGTGGTTAGAAAATCCGATTTGGGATATAGTGGTTTTATTAGATTGTCAAGAGGCTGATAAGTTAGCTTTGTCATTATTAAATAATACTTGTATCTATATTCCCTATCTAGGAAAAAATGATCATCCTGCTAATATAAGTAATGTTGAAATTATTGAACTTACGGAAAAAAAGATTAATGAGGATAAAATTGTTTGTTTATTTCCAAAAGATATGTTTGAAGAAGCGGATGATCAAGGGAACTATTACAAATATCAAGAAAGTTTACCTATTGGATTGAATAGAGAAACCGGGATGTATGATTATGAAATTTTTATTCAAACTAATTTATTATTAGATGGTAAAACAGCATATAGTTTTAATCAAGAAAATATTATATTTTATTAAGCCCGCTAACTAGCGGGTTTTATTGAAGGTGATAAAAATGAATATCGATAAATATAGTGTTTCATTAAAAGAATTAATTGATCACGATGATAAATTTTATGCTCATAGTGAAGGAAATCGGGTAGAAACAATTAATGAACACATTGAATTATGTATTAAATATTTAAAAAGGATAGTTAGTGTAAAAAATATTGATGGAATTATCACAAAAATAATTCAATCAAATCAAAATTTGCAAGCTGGTAGTTCTAAAGAATTATTTATTGAATTATTTATTAATACGATCGTATTTCACGATATTGGTAAAATTAATCCTAAATTTCAAATCGATAAAATGCACAATAATCATTTAAAAGATATTGCGTCAGAAAGAAATTATCAATCAAGACATTCATTGTTATCTGCTTATATTTACATTGCTTATTATAATGAAAAGTTAAAAGATTTGCCTAAAAACATAAAATTTACAATGATGATATATATGTATCTAAATGCCTTTGTGATTTCTAGACATCATAGTCAGATAAATGATTTAAAATCTAACTTTATTAATGATATGATTGATGAAAATGAAATAAATCTTAATTTAATACAATGGTTTAATGAAAATTTATTAAAATTATTAAAACAACAAAATGAAGTCAGTTTGATAAAAAAAAGGCCATGGCAGAAAATGGAATGTTTTTTAGCAAAACAATCAATTAATAATCAGATCAATGTTTATTTATATGTAAGATTGTTACACTCTTTGTTAGTTACTTGTGATTATCTAGCGACAAGCGAATTTAAAAATCGTAAAGAAATAGCGATCAATAATTATCAATTTGATGAAATTATTGAAGCTTATAATAACAATGATTTAATTAAAAAAATAAGAGAAAATGATGTAGCTAAAATTGAAGGGATAAATAGACTTAGAACTGAAATATTTTTAGAATCAGAAAGGAATTTATTGAATAACCTTGATAAAAATATTTTTTATCTTGAAGCACCAACAGGAAGTGGCAAATCTAATACAGCTCTAAATTTAAGTTTGCAATTAGTTAATAGATGTGAAAATTTAAATAAGATAATTTATGTTTATCCTTTTAACACTCTAGTAGAACAAAATGTTGAAAATTTAGCTATGAGTTTTAAAGGAACAAATGTAATGGATAAAGTTGCTGTAATTAATTCAGTAACTCCAATTAAAGTTGATGAGGAAATGTCGATATTATATAGTGAAAATGAAAAATATCAACAGGCCTTACTAGATCGGCAATTTTTAACCTATCCAATTCTTTTAACTACTCATGTTAGTTTATTTGACACAATGTTTGGTAATAATCGTGAGTCTTCATTTGGTTTTTGTCAGCTTGCAAACTCTGTAATTGTTTTAGATGAAATTCAAAATTATCGAATTAATATTTGGAACGAAATCATTATTTTTTTAAAACAATATGCCAAAATATTGAATTTAAAAATAGTTATTATGTCAGCAACACTACCTAATTTAGAAATACTAGCTTTAAACGATGATAAATCAATCCAATTGATTAATAATAAAGATAAATATTATCAAAATAAGCTTTTTAAAAATCGGGTTAAATTAGATTATCATTTATTAAATGTTAATGATGTTGAAGAAAAATTATTTAATGAGATTTGTAAACAAAGTAAAAGCCAAAAAAGAATAATGATAGAATTTATTTGCCGAAAAACTGCTGATAAATTTTATCAAAGATTAAAAAATACAGAAATAGATTCTCAAATATTATTTATTAGTGGTTTAGATAGTGTTATTGAAAGAAAACGAATTATTGAAAAAGTAAAAAATTTATCAAGTTTAATTCTTGTTGCGACACAAGTAGTTGAAGCTGGGATAGATATCGATATGGATATTGGATATAAAGATATATCTAAACTAGATAGTGAAGAACAGTTTATGGGTAGAATTAATCGTTCAAGTAAAAGAGTAGGATATGTTTATTTCTTTAATTTAGATAATGCAATGAAAATATATAATGGTGATGAACGGGTTGATCCAAGATTTACTTTACAAAATGAAAATTGCAAAAACTTTTTGGAATCAAAAAATTTTACGGGTTATTATGATAAATTACTACAAATTGTTAAAGATTCAGTCAATCAAGATAATGATAATAATTTACAAGCTTTTTTTAAAGAACAAGTTGGTATATTGAGTTTTATAAATGTTGCTAAAAAAATGAGTCTAATTCTTGATACAAGAGATCGAATCAGTATTTATTTAGCCACTATTATAAAAGATGTAGATGGTCATATATATGATGGCAAAAAGATCTGGACTAGATATGAAAAATTATTGAAAGATAATGAAATGGATTATTCAAAAAAAATAGTCGAGTTGTCAAAAATAAAAAGTGAAATGAATTATTTTATATATCAAATTGATAGAAATTGTAGATTCGATTATGATAAACAAATTGGTGATCTTTATTATATTGATGGTGGTGAAAAATATATGAAATATGGGAAGTTAGATATGACTATTTTTGATACAGAAAACGAATTGTTTATATAGGAGTGATTTGATGAAAGTTAATGGAACTTTAGTGAATTATTATTTTCATTGTAAACGACAATGTTATTTACATGGCAATCGTTTGAATTTAGAAGATGAAAGTGAAAATGTAAAAATTGGTAAAGCAATCCATGAAGAAAAATATGATAAAGAAAAAAATCGAGAAATTGCTATTGATAATATCAAATTAGATAAATTGACAACAAAGTATTTGACAGAAACCAAAAAATCTGATGCTGATATTGAAGCGGCAAAATGGCAATTGTTATATTATTTAAAAGTTTTAAAATCAAAAGGAATTATCAGAAAAGGTAAATTAGAAATCGTTGAAAAAAACAAGCAAAATAAATCAGTTATTATTGTTGATTTGACAGACGAGATAGAGCGGAAGTTGGATATGATAGAAAAAGAAATTATAAAATTAATCGAAGAAAATAATGTACCAGAAGTTATTAACGATAAAAAATGTAAACAATGTGCGTATTATGCATATTGCTATCTATAGGAGAAATAATTATGGGAAGTACAAAATATATTGCAAGTATAGGTGAATTAAAACGTAAAGATGATTCATTGTGTTTTAGAAGAAATCAAAAAAATATTTATTTGCCAGTAGAAAATATTAAAGAGATATATTGTTTAAATGAAGTTTCTTTAAATACGAAATTATTAGATTTTTTATCCTCTAAAAATATTATTATTCATTTTTTTAATTACTATCAAGGATATAGTGGAACTTTTTATCCTAAAGAAAAATATATTAATGGCAAACTTTTAATTAAGCAAGTAAATGCATTTAATGATAATCGTGAAACAATTGCAAAAGCAATTGTAAATGGGATTAGTAAAAATATTTATGAAGTATTATATCACTACTATAAGCATGAAAAAAAAGAAGTTAAAGCAACTTTAGATTGGATAAAAAAAGAATTGCCAATTTATTTAACAAATGCTGACAATATCAAAAAGATTTTATCTGTAGAAGGAGAGTTATGGCAACGTTTTTATAGCACATTTAAATACATTTTACCAGAAGATTTTATAATGAATAAGCGCGTTAAAAGACCTCCAGATAATCCTATAAATGCACTGATTTCATTTGGGAATACACTACTTTACACAAAGACTATCTCGGCAATTTATCAAACCCATTTGGATCAAAGTATTTCATTTTTACATGAGCCAACAGAACAACGTTTTTCATTATCATTAGATTTAAGTGAGGTTTTTAAGCCGATTATAGTTTTTAGAACTATTTTTGAATTAGTTAATAATCATAAATTAAAAGTCGATAAGCATTTTGATAAAAAAACAAACTATTGTTTATTGAACGATTTAGGAAGACAAATTTTTATTGAGGCCTTTGAAGCAAGAATAGAAACTAAATTTCTACATACTAAATTAAAAAGAAAGATATCATATAAAACGGCAATTAAATATGATGGTTATAAACTAATAAAATATTTGTATGAAGGAAAAGAATTTAAACCATTTTCAATAAGAGAGAAACAATAATGAAAAAGAATATTAATTATAATTATGTAATGGTTTGTTATGATGTTGGTGAAAAAAGAGTTAATAAAGTTTTTAAGATATGCAAAAAATATTTGTCACATTATCAACTTTCAATATTTAGAGGACCAATTACACCTTCAAAGTTAATATTATTAAAAAAAGAATTGAAAAAAGTAATAGATTTAGAAGAAGATTCTGTTAGTATCATTAAGTTACAAAGTGAAAATGTTTTCGAAGAAGAATTATTAGGAATTGTCAAAAAAGAAAATGCAGATGATTTGATAATATAATTTTACCAGCTAAATTAATAATAAATTTCTTTATATTGCTCATATCTCTAAGAGAATAAGAAAATTTAAGTAAAAAATAAGAAATAAAAAAATTTGCTGGTAAAATTTGAAAAAATTGTTGATTTATCAGGTGTTTAATATATAATGATTAAGTGAAAACGGCTTATTTACTATGGTTTAATATCAACATTAGATGTATTTAAATTATTATGTTAGTTGCAAAATTGAAATGCCACAAGAAGTTTAATATCAACATTAGATGTATTTAAATTGAGGCAAGTTAAATAATACGACTCCGTCTTCACCAAGTTTAATATCAACATTAGATGTATTTAAATAACGGTATCGACACAACTAGATTGTGCAATGAGTTCGTTTAATATCAACATTAGATGTATTTAAATAGCGTTTCCTATTCCAAACCTAGAATGGACTGTAAGTTTAATATCAACATTAGATGTATTTAAATAGCAGAAGAAAGTGGCATCGTACCAACTCCAGAAAGGTTTAATATCAACATTAGATGTATTTAAATCTAAAAACAGAGCAAGGCGTAACAAATATTTTTGTCGTTTAATATCAACATTAGATGTATTTAAATTCCTGGTCGCTCCTGTTTAAATAAAACTGGTGAACCTGTTTAATATCAACATTAGATGTATTTAAATACTAGTGAATTAACAGATACAAATTACAATGCATTGTTTAATATCAACATTAGATGTATTTAAATTAGTAATAAATAACAAAGCATATAATATTAATGGTGTTTAATATCAACATTAGATGTATTTAAATTAAGAGAGCATACTGAAAAGCTAAACGCATTAATTGGTTTAATATCAACATTAGATGTATTTAAATGTGTATCGGTGAGGTGTGGACTAGATACACATAGCTGTTTAATATCAACATTAGATGTATTTAAATAAAGAAGTTGTATATTGCTCTATTTGCGCGTTAAATTGTTTAATATCAACATTAGATGTATTTAAATTAGCCCAGCCTCCTTTTTAGCTCCTTGTAGTATGAGTTTAATATCAACATTAGATGTATTTAAATTAGGAATACCATTGTAATATTCTACTACACGTCCAAGTTTAATATCAACATTAGATGTATTTAAATAGGGTATGCGTAGCCAAAAAGGTAAGGCGATAGACGTTTAATATCAACATTAGATGTATTTAAATTATATTTTGGAGATTTTATTTTATAAAAAAGTATAGGTTTAATATCAACATTAGATGTATTTAAATATAAAGGTGACAAGGGTGACGATGGTTCAAATGGCGTGTTTAATATCAACATTAGATGTATTTAAATGGTAACAAATATTGGAAAAAATATAGTTCAAGGAATGTTTAATATCAACATTAGATGTATTTAAATACGTCGTCTGAAAATACAAGAAACTGATGTGCTGTGTTTAATATCAACATTAGATGTATTTAAATATTGAATTATCCCATATCCTGGTAGATAAACCAAAATGTTTAATATCAACATTAGATGTATTTAAATATTGTTATCGTGCCGTTATAATCAAGCGTTTTTTGCGTTTAATATCAACATTAGATGTATTTAAATATTTTTTTGACTGAATAGCAGTTCGTCTAAAAAAATGTTTAATATCAACATTAGATGTATTTAAATATGTCAATGCACCCTTTTTCTCTTAATGCGTCTTGTTTAATATCAACATTAGATGTATTTAAATATAATTAATAATTTATCACTGTTTATTGAGGATTTGTTTAATATCAACATTAGATGTATTTAAATATATAATTATATCACGTTTAGAGCATAAAAAAAAGAGTTTAATATCAACATTAGATGTATTTAAATAGAGGAATATGAAGATGGAATGATTTTAGAACAAGGGTTTAATATCAACATTAGATGTATTTAAATGCAATGTTTGCAGTTGCCTTTTTAGCTAATGTTGCGGTTTAATATCAACATTAGATGTATTTAAATTCAAC
This sequence comes from Erysipelatoclostridium sp. An173, assembly GCF_002160495.1. GTDB lineage: Bacteria > Bacillota_I > Bacilli_A > Erysipelotrichales > Coprobacillaceae > Thomasclavelia > Thomasclavelia merdavium. The sequence goes on from NZ_NFKR01000010.1 coordinate 72,279, forward strand.
TGTCATGATGCTATCTTCTTTGTACTTTAAAGTTTAATATCAACATTAGATGTATTTAAATAAAGCAACCACCAAGCTATGGTATTGATTGCCCAATGTTTAATATCAACATTAGATGTATTTAAATTATACTATTGTTTTCCAAGAGAGAAGTGCTTAATCGGTTTAATATCAACATTAGATGTATTTAAATATAAAAACACCTCCATTCAGTGCACTATTTATCTGTGTTTAATATCAACATTAGATGTATTTAAATGACTGATAAAGTGGAAAACCAGTATGAGACTGTTTAGTTTAATATCAACATTAGATGTATTTAAATTTTTAATTTTCCTCCTGATAATCAATAGATTTAACGTTTAATATCAACATTAGATGTATTTAAATCCTTGCACGCTGGGTTGTTTTGTTGAGTTTTTTCTTGTTTAATATCAACATTAGATGTATTTAAATCTAAATACAATTGCATTACCGTCACTCGAAACATAGTTTAATATCAACATTAGATGTATTTAAATTTGCAATAGAATACTGCGCCATAATCAGATTTTGACGTTTAATATTAACATTAGATGTATTTAAATGCTCCATTCGATGATGGTTATGTAACTAGTGAATGTTTAATATCAACATTAGATGTATTTAAATTTAAAAAGCAGCTGATTAGCAGTCTTAGCGAACCTGTTTAATATCAACATTAGATGTATTTAAATTTGTTTGAAAGCATAATGGTAATGAAAAAATTCAACGTTTAATATCAACATTAGATGTATTTAAATACAGTGAACTGGAATATAAAAACAGACAGGAAAGGTTTAATATCAACATTAGATGTATTTAAATATTTTGAATTTACCTTCATTTGAATCGGTTACTACGTTTAATATCAACATTAGATGTATTTAAATATGCTGGCATCTATTGTCCATACTCCGTTCTCGTCAAGTTTAATATCAACATTAGATGTATTTAAATTCTTCCATGACAGTTGAAGGCGGATGAATTCCAAAAAGTTTAATATCAACATTAGATGTATTTAAATACGATACAGACAAGAAAATTGGCTTATAAAAAACGTTTAATATCAACATTAGATGTATTTAAATTTTTTAGCAATTCTATAATTAGTATCGTCTACTTTGTTTAATATCAACATTAGATGTATTTAAATAAAGCTTCGGGACTTTAACTCATCTGAAGCACAAAGTTTAATATCAACATTAGATGTATTTAAATAACTGTGTTAATTTAATTGGCTTTGGAATTTTTAATGGTTTAATATCAACATTAGATGTATTTAAATTAAGTACCAACGCAATACAAAGAGTAGTCCTCGAACGTTTAATATCAACATTAGATGTATTTAAATTCAGTAATCTGAATCTGGACTGGAATTCTTTTGTTACGTTTAATATCAACATTAGATGTATTTAAATTTGTTTTACCCCTTATCGTCCATAAATATAAATTGTGTTTAATATCAACATTAGATGTATTTAAATGTAGTTACTGGTGATCCGATACAGGCATGCTACAAAGTTTAATATTAGCAATTGGATGTATTGAGATTTAGACAAGATATTTATTTGGACTTAGGATGTTAGAATTTTAATATTTTTATGCTATTTTTAAAATATTAAAATTATATGACAGAAAAGAAAAATTATAAGAAATTATAAAAAAATGTTTTATTTTGAAAGTAGATTTTATATAATCTCTCATATGAGAGGTAAAAAAATGGAGATATCAAATAAATTGACCAAAGCTATTAGAGAGGTTAATTATCTAAGAGTTGAAAATGCAGCACGATATCGTGTAATCATGCGATACTTTTTTTTAGAATATGAAAAAATACATTATTGGCTTCATAAAGAAGATATATATGAAATGATAAAGGAGCTTGATGAGTTTCAAAATTATACTATGGATTTGTGTCAACAAGATTTACAAAGTCTAGTAGAATGGGGAAATTTAACAGCTATACAAGATAGTCAAAAAGTTAAGACAGTTGAAGATTTTAAAAATCGAAAATATCGTTATCAATTAACAGAATATAGTGTTGAAATTGAAAGATTAACTATTCGACTAGAGAATTTAGAAATTGAAGGAGCTTCATTGGAACCAACTTTATTAGAACGAATATATCAAAATTTATGTCAAATAAATGGAGTAAGTAACAAAAAGGATAGCGAGATTCATGCATGGTTACAATACTTAATCAGTGATTTTATTACACTGAATCAAAATTACCAAGATTATATTAAAACTTTAAATAGTGCAAAAGCCGAAGAACTTATGAAAACTGAAGCATTTTTAATTTATAAAGATAAATTAATTAGTTATTTAAGGTCATTTGTTAAAACAATGCAAGAAACTGGTAATTTAATTGCTTTACAATTAGAAAGCATCGATCAAAATCTAATAGAAAAATTAATTAATCAAGCAGTTAATTATGAATTATCGATTCCACGAATTGATATCGAATTAGATGAAAAAAGTATTTATGATAATTATCGTGGAAAATGGGAAAGTTTTTATCGCTGGTTTGTTGGTAGTGAGGGCCTAAATGAAATTGACCGTTTGAATGATATAACTAATGAAATTATTCGTAAAATAACGCGTTATGCTACTCAAATTGTTGAATTAAATAATCGTGGTTCTAATCGTAAAGAGCAATATGAACATCTAGCGAAAATATTTTTAAAATGTCAAGATATTAATGAAGCGCATTGTTTAAGTGCTTATGTTTTTGGAGTTAGTGATTGCCTGCATTTAAAAAATCTTAGTTCTAGAGAAACCGATAATATAAACAGTGGTGTTTATGAAGAAAAACCAGATACTTTAAAATTCGATAGTCATTCTAGAATAGTTCGTAAAAAAACAATTAGAAAACCATCAAAAGATTATTCGCTAGAAAGAAAAATTCAACAATTGGAAATAGAAGAGAATATTGCTAAACAAAAAGAAAAGATAAACCAGCTAATTATTGATAATCAAATTGCTTTTAATAATTTACCGATAATTGATGAACAAACTCGAAAAACTTTATTATCGTGGCTTTCAAAAGGTTTATCACAAACAAATCGAAAAGCTAAAACTGATGATGGAAAATATTTTTATATAGACGATAGTGAAATCACTGTAGAGTGCGTTGTAAAATGCTATGATGGGGATTTTATTATGCCCGCATATAAAATTATTTTCTTGGAGGAAGAAAATGAACACTAAAGAAATGTTATTATCCAAAAGATGGATTTTAAAAAAGGATGATCGTGATATGTATTATCGAATTAAAGATGATGCAAAAAATTTAAAACGAATTTTTCAAGATAATTTTGGATATTCGTTAATAAGCCATCAGAATTTTATAAAAATTGATAAAGTTCCAGGAAAAGCAGAGCCATGGATGGGAATAACTGAATTTAAAACTGTTGAAGAATATCAGATTTTATGCTATATTCTAATCTATTTAGAAGATAAAGATGCTGATGAACAGTTTATATTATCCTATTTAACAGAGTTTATTCAAATGCAATTAAATGTTAGTGATGATTATTGGTTAAAATTTACTAATCGTAAAAAGTTTGTTAATGTATTAAAATTTTGTTTAAAAGAACAACTATTTATTCAAGACGATGGTGAAATGGAACATTTTGTTCAAGATGAAAATGTTGAAGTTTTATTTGAAAATACTGGGTTATCAAGATATTTTATGCGCAATTTTGTTTATGATATTTTTGAAAATCAAACTCCACAAGACTTTATGAAAGAAGAATGGGTTGGTTTACAACAAGATCGGGGCATTGTAAGAAAACAAAGAATATATCGCCGCCTTATGTTATCTTGCGGTATTTATAAAGAGAATGAAAATAATGATGATTTTACTTTTATTCGTCATTATCGAAAACGAATTCAAAATGATTTTCAACAAATTTGTCCTTGTGAGTTGCAGGTTTATAAATCAAGTGCCTATTTGATTTTTGATGAAGATGTTAGAATTGGAAAAATGTTTCCTAAAAATAATACTTTGGATGAAATGATCATAATAATTATGACATATTTAAGAAAAAGAATTAAAAACTCTGATTTAAAAAAGGATAATAATGAAATGACAGTGATTTCTATCAATCGACTAAAAAATACAATTGAAAGAATGATTAAAGAAAATGAAAGTTTTTTACCGGCAACATATCGAAAAAAAAGTCGATCACTTTTTATTGAAGAATTATATCAATATTTAATTGAATTGGGATTTATTCAATTAATAGATAATAACAATATAGTCTTATACCCGGTAATAGGTAAATTAGCGGGTACTTATCAGGGGGAATAATATGAGTTTAAGCCAATGGAAAATGAATCGTTTGGGATTAGTTGATTTCTGGTGTTATGAAAATGATGAATTTAATTTTGAAAATGGTCATATGTTACTTAGAGGAAGCAACGGAAGTGGAAAATCAGTTACAATGCAAAGCATGATTCCATTATTATTAGATGGGAATCGTAGCAGTGAAAGGTTGGATCCTTTTGGTACCCGTTCTAGAAAAATGGATACATATTTAATTGATGAAAACTCTGACCGTGATGAAAGAATTGGTTATTTATATTTGGAATTTAAAAGGTTAGCTAGTGATGTATTTAAAACAATTGGTATGGGGATACGAGCACGAAAAAACAAACCATTGGATACTTGGTATTTTGTAATTGAAGATAATCGTCGAGTCAATATTGATTTTAAATTAATGGAAAATCATTTTACATTGACAAAGAAACAATTAGAAAACGTACTTGGTGATCAAGTAATTTCTAGCCAAAAAGAATATATGCGCAAAGTAAATGATAGCTTATTTGGTTTTGAAAATATTGATGATTATAAAGATGCAATTGATCTATTGTTGCAATTACGTTCTCCAAAATTATCTAATTCTTTGAGTCCTTCTAAAATCAATGAAATACTAGCTCAGTCATTGCAACCGTTAAGTGAAGATGATTTACGCCCAATGAGTGAAGCAATAACGAGTATGGATAATCTTCAAGATGATCTAGAAAATTTAAATACTAGTTACGATGCTGCTAAACGAATTAATCAAGCATATGATGTTTATAATAAGGTGATTTTAGTTGATAAATGGCAAAAATTTAGTCGTGAAAATGAGCAAAAAAATCATATTATTAAAGATATTGAAGAAAAAGAATCAAATTTAAGAAAAATTGATGCTGAATATTATCAATTGCAAGAAGATTTACAAAAAAATAAAATTAATTTAGAAATTAAACAAAGCGAGAAAAAGGATTTGATCAATCCTAATATTGAAAATATGCATGATGAATTAGTAAATTTAAAAAATCAAAATCAATTATTTTCTAACCAGATTAATCAAAAAGAAGAACAACATGAAAACAAAACTAACAAAGTAATTGATTTACAAAATGAAATTGAAAAATACCAAAATGAAATATACCAGCTAGAAAAAGAATATAACAATATTACTAATACATTAAATCACATTGTAGAAGATTTTCCTTTTAGTGAACATAGCGTTATTAAAGAAGCATTAAATAATAATGAAGCAATAGATTTTGAATATACTAAAAATTGTTTAAAACAAGAAAAAAATAAAACACAAAATATTATTAATCTATTTAATCAACATGATTCAATCTATAGACAAATACAAAGCATTAATGATGAAATAGCTGTATATAATAATGATCTAACTAAATGGAGTCAAAAATATCAAAATGCAACGAACCAATACTCTAATTGTGTTAATCAATATCAAGAATATTTTTATCAGTTTAATGAAATAAATCGTATTTTAAAACTTAGTAATTTAGAAATCGAAGAAATGACTAATCATTTAATTGATTACGAGTATAATCAAGAATATACACCAATTTATAACATAGTCCATAATAATTATTTAAAACAACTGGAGCAACTTACTAATGAGCTTGCTTCTTTAAAAACAACATTAAGACAGCATCATGACCAATATCGAGCTTTAGAAAACGAATACCAAAACTGGCTCAATAAAACGGACATTGAACCAATTCGTGATGAATTAACAACTCTTTATCGTCAAAATTTAGCTAATAAGCATATTGAATATACACCATTATTTAAATTATTAGAATTTGATCAATCTCTAGACCAAGATGCTAAAAATAAAATAGAAGAGATTTTATCACAAATGCATTTATTAGATGCAATTGTCATAGAAGAAAAGTGGCAGGAATTATTGATTAATGGTGATGATTTAGGACATGATTATTATCTATGGACTAAAAACAATCTTAATGATTTAAAGACGGTATTATTAACAATGCCGTTTGACAAAAATAGTTTATTGAGTTCATTAGCACAATTGGGAATTGAGTTAACAGGGACATTAGATATCAATGAACGCTATTTTAAAAATGGTATTCTAGAGGGTTCTATTGACGGAAATATTAATTCTAATTATATTGGTTTTCAAAGCCGTGAACAATATCGTCAAAAGAAATTAGAACAATTAAAACAGGAATTAGAAAATGAAGATCATCAAATCAAATTAATTGATAATGATATCATCAATTTAAATGATTCAGTTGCTTTATTAAAACAAGAAATGCAATCTTTTAAAGATGAAAAAGAACTTAAAACAGCATATTTACAAATAGAACGAACGCAAAAAGAAATTGATTTTATTCAGGATAAAATCAATCAATTAAATAAACATAAAAAAGATAAAGAAAATATGTTGGAAAACATTTATTCACAAATAAAACAAGATTGTAGTGAATTATTGATTAATGTTTCTAAAGGAGCAGTAATAAATAGACTTGAAAGTATTGAAGAGTATGTTAATAAGTTAGATGAATTAAAAAACAATTTAGATCACATTACTAACATAAAATCACTCTTAACAATTAATCAAGATAATTTACTAGAATATCAAGATGATGTTGATTTACTTTATAGTGAAATAGCTACTTTAAAACATAATTATCAAATCAATCAAGGTAAAATTAAAACTATTGAACAACAATTACAAGAAGCCGGGTATACCGATTTACAACTTAAATTAGAACAACTTGATCAAGAAATCATCGCTTTGCAACAAGCCATTGAAGATAATGTATCGTCATCTTCAACTAAAAAAGCTGAACAAGCCTATAATAAAGAAGAATTAAATAATTTAAAAGAACAATTAGTTTTACAAGAAAAATGTACTCAAAAATACCACGATATCTTAATGCAGGAACTACAATATGGTTTTATCTTTACTGAAGATGATAATTTGTTTAAAAATATAAAACAACTAGCTAGTAAAATTAAAATTACTAAATCAGTTAATGAATATGCAACTAGTTTACAAGGAGTCTTTTTTGAACAAGCATCTTATTTGTCGCAATATCATTTAACTCATGAAGTTGATGAATTATGTCATGAAGCTGATGATGTCAATGGTCACTTTATAATTAAAGCTACTTATTTAGGAAAGAAAATACCATTTAAAGAGTTACTAAATATTTTACAAGAACGAATTGAATCGCAAAAAATGTTAATTCAAGAAGAGGATCGTCATATTTTTGAAGAAATTTTAGTAAATACAATTGGTAAAAAAATAAGAGATCGTATTCAAGCAAGTCGACGTTGGGTTGACAAGATGGAACGGTATATAAAAGATATGAACACTAGCAGTGGATTGCAATTGACTTTAAGATGGCAAAGTAAAAAATCTTTGGCTGATGATGAATTGGATATTCAAGATTTAGTTAAATTACTAGAAAAAGATTATCGTGTTTTAAAAGACAGTGATCGGCAAAAAATATCCCAGCATTTTAGGACCAAGATTGAAAATGCACGGCGATTAAGCCTTGATGAAAATATAACGGCCTCATTTCATCAATTAATTAAAGAAGTAATGGATTATCGTCAATGGTTTGAATTTGTATTATATGCGAAAAAACCTAATGAAAATCGTAAAGAATTAACCAATAGAGTCTTTTTTGCATATAGTGGTGGTGAAAAAGCAATCTCAATGTATGTACCGCTATTTTCTGCAGTTGCAGCGAAATTTGAAAGTGCTAGATCTGATGCTCCGCATTTGATTGCTTTAGATGAAGCTTTTGCAGGAGTTGATGAAAATAATATTGATAATTTATTTGCTTTAATAACTAAATTTGATTTTGATTATATTATGAATTCACAAGTTTTATGGGGTGATTATCCTTCTTGTAAATCGCTAGCTATTTATGAATTATTTAGACCTAATAATGCTCCGTTTGTTACTAAAGTAGCCTATAAGTGGAACGGACATATCCGTAAAGCCGTTATCTGATGATATCAAAAGATTGTATCGAATATTTTAAACATCCCGGTTTTAAAAGATTTAACGAAGCCTGGATTAGAAAATATCAAAGTTTAGGGCATTTAGGTGGACAAATAATTTTACACGAATTAACATCTCTAGAACAAGAAACAATAGGTGCTTTATTAGGTGTTGATTTAACTAATGGCACATTAAAATTAAGTTATAATAAATTTAATCAATTATTACAAGAAACAAAATTTGAAGGAATTAATTATTTAGATGTTCTAAAAAAAGTAGCTACCAAACCTATAGTTACTAATAAAGAAATAAATTCTCAAAAATTAGTACTGATTGAAAATTTCAAAAAATACTTTATTACTAAATATCAACAAAAACGTTGTTATCCATGGCTAAAAGAATATTTAGACAATGATAGGCAAGTAAATCGTTATATTTATAATAATGAAAATGAATTTTTATTATTATTGGATAAAATAGCAACAGCATTAAATAATTTACCAGTTTATCACAATCAATACCTTTTATTACCAGTTTTTAGTCAAAAAATTACTAGTGATCCTCATTTTTTTGATCAGGATTTCCACAAAAAGTTATTAATTGATGGGATTATCATGTTATTAAAAATTGATAAGCAAAAATTAACGCTCCATAAAGTAAATGAGATTTTGTTTCAAGCTGGCTTACTAAAAGATGATTTGTCCAATAACTGTTATATTTGCCATCTTAAACCCGATGGTGCTTCAAATTGGGAAGGATTTTATCAAAACTATGAACCATGGAATATGAATCTCTATAACTTGATGCAAGTAAATCAAAAGTTTAAAGTAATGCATGTTTATATTGTTGAAAACCCATCAGTTTTTCGAGTTTTAGTAAATTATATTAAAGATAAGCAGCTAGATGTAGGGTTGATTTGCAGCAATGGGCAAATTAATTTATGTACTTATATGTTATTAGATTTTTTAAGCCAAAGTGGTTGCAACCTATATTATGCAGGTGATTTTGATCCGGAAGGATTATTAATTAGTGATAAATTGAAACAAAGATATTTAGACTCCCTTAATTTGTGGGGCTATAGTAAAGAAAATTTTTATCAAATTTTATCTAAGCAGCAACATCTCTCTAGTAAAAGATTAAAAAAGCTTAGTAATCTTCAAACCCCTGTATTAAAAAATATTGCTGATTTAATAATTAAAAATACTGCTTTTGGCTATCAGGAAGGCCTGATTTCTTTCTATAAAAAAACGATTAAGTAAAAACCTCAAGAGAATATTTCACTTTTGAGGCTTTTTAGTTTCAATATTATTTCTTAGGGTAAGTGATCTATAATTAACACACTATAAGTGAACCAATGATTGTGAGATAATACTTACAAATGAGGTCGTATGAGCAAAAATATTTTCATCCAGTTGGAATATAATGGTTTTAGATTAAAGCTTTTCCCCGGTTTCGATGAAGAACTGCTTAAATCTGTTATCAGATGCTGTGTTTATCATTTCTAATAGAACCAGAAAATCGATTAAGGTTCTTCACTGGTGCATCAATGGTTTTGAACTTTATACTAAGACCGTTACCGACAAATCTAAATATCAATGGCCAAGCAATGAAAATGAAGCTATGCTGATCACTAAAAAACAGCTTAGCTGGCTGCTCGATGGTTTGAGTATCCATCAGTCCAAAACATTCCATGAAATGAAACAAAGGATTTTTTGATCCAGGCTAAAAAAAAGGTATCAAGTTCTTGATACCTGAGCTTTCTTTATGTTCCATGGCATTAATGATTCCAGTTCATCAGCCTCATCAAACAGGTGGATATTTTAATGTGCTGACGATACCATGTTAATGGTGTGACGACAGTGTGTTAATTATAGACCACTTACGCTTTAGATACCTTTTTTAGTACGAATTGATGGATTTTTTTGCATGAAAAATTCTTTTAGTTCATATTTTTTAGCAATATCTTTATTAAAAATAATATATTGTTTAGCTTTGGAAACAACTAAAACATAATTAGTAGTTTCTAGATATTGATTAAAGTGCTGGTAATTAATATCAACATGGGCATTAGTATTTGTATTTGTTATTGCTAAAAATTGATCATCAAATTTATATTTATAAATAATTTCATCACCAGTATTTGTTTCTTGGAATCGTTCATAGATAAGATGAGAATAATTTTTCTTTTGTCTATATAAAAAATATTGAAGTACAGCAATAGCAACTATAACTATCAAAAATAAAACAATATTTGTTGCAAGATTATTTTGTAAACAATTTATTAATACATAAATTAAGATAAAAATTGAACCACCATTAATAATATAAACATTTCTTTTAGGAAACATCGCTTCAGATATTTCATTAGAATCACTAATTTTAAATGTACATATAATCTCCATAAAATTCACTTCCTTTAAATTTAGTCAATTAAATAATTTAGATTTCAATTATCCTACTATCAACTTGCAACGCTAGTGAAATACTTTTAATAAATTCTTTTCGAACATCATCAATTAAATTCAAACACCATTTAATACCACAACCAAAACAAATTTGAGAACACATATCATAAAGTTCTTCAGGATTAGATTGATTATGAATTTGATTACTTTCCTGAGCCTTTTTTATTAAAATACAAACAACCGTTTTTACCATATCAATTTCATCAAAAGTTCCATGATTGTTTTTAAGATTTGTGATAAAAAGCTGAGCATATAAATCCTTAGTAAATACCTGCATTCGTTCAATAATTAGATCAAAGACATAGATGATTTGTTGCCAGTAATTATCAGCAGAAGTAATATTAACAATCAAATCATATAATTCATCATTAATTTGATCAAAAAAATAAGTTAATATATCTTCTTTTGATGAAATATAACGATAAAAAGTTGTTTTAGTTATATTACATTTGTCACATATATCATTAATAGTTACATTATCATACCCTTTTTCTTTAAATAAATTATATGAAATACTAATTATATTCTTTTTAACATCTTTGTACATATTATCACCATTTTTACTATAACAAATATTTAATGTAGATGCAAAAAAGATATTGATGAAAGCGCTTTATAGATGTAAAATATTACTAGAGTAACATTTTATAATACCGTGTTGTAGGAGGGAATTAAAATGAATTATGAAAAATTATTTACACCAATGAAAATAGGTAAGATGGAAGTAAAAAACCGTTTATCTTTTTCACCAATGGGGACAAACTCAGCATTTACTAATGGTCGAAAAGATGAACAAGAAATTGATTATTTCATTCGCCGTGCTAAAGGTGGCGTAGGGATGATTGTTAATGGTTGTCAAATGTTAAATGAAGCAATCGCCCAAGGGTCAATGGAAGGATATCTCGACAGTTATACAGTTTTACCAGCACTTACAAGTATGGTTGATGGGGTTCACCGTTATGGTGCTAGAATTATTTGTCAAATTTCACCAGGTACAGGAAGAAATGCTTTCCCTGATACTAACGGAAATCCGCCAATGTCAGCTTCTGCTATTCCAAGTGCTTTTGATCCAAATATTATTTGTCATGCTTTAACAAAAGATGAAATTAGTAATATTATGAAAATGACAGAATTTGCAGCTGGTGTTGCACGTGACGCTGGATATGATGGTATTGAAATTCATGCTCATGCAGGATATTTAATTGACCAGTTTATGTCTCCTTGCTGGAACAAAAGAACTGATGAATATGGAGGATCATTTGAAAATAGAGCTAGATTTCCACGAGAAATGGTTGCTGCTATTAGAAGAGCTGTTGGGCCTGATATGCCAATTATTTTCCGTATTTCATTAGATCATCGTTTTGAAGGCGGTCGTACTTTAGAAGAATCAATGAAATTATTAGAAGCTTTAGATGATGGAAACATTGATGCTTTTGATATTGATGCTGGAAGTTATGAAACATTAGATTATATTTTCCCACCAGCATATTTAGGAACAGCTTGTATGGATTATGTTTGTAAAGAAGCTAGAAAACATACTAATAAACCACTTTTAAATGCTGGAAATCATGATCCTGAATCAGCCCTTAGATTAATTGAATCTGGTGAAGCAGATTTTGCATCATTAGGTAGACCTTTGATTGCTGATCCTGATTTACCAAAAAAATTAATGAAGGGATTAAGAAAAGAAGTAAGACCATGTATTCGCTGTAATGAATTCTGTATTGGACGTATTTGGAATAATCATACTAAATTAGGATGTGCTGTTAATACTGAGGCAATGGAAGAAGTAAGATTCCATCTTGAAAAAACAGATGATCCTAAAAATGTTGTTATTGTTGGTGCAGGGCCTGCTGGTTTAGAAGCTGCCAGAGTTGCGGCATTAGAAGGACATCATGTTTCAATTTATGATAAAGGTAGTCGTTTAGGTGGAACAATGAGAACAATTGCTACAGCTAAATTTAAAACAAAGATTAAAGAATTAGCAGATTATTTTGAATACCAGTTAGATAAATTAGGTGTTGACGTTCATTTAAATACTACTGTAACTGGTGAAGAAGAATTTTTAGAAAAAGCAGATGTAATCTTTGTAGGAACAGGAACCGTACCAGTAATTCCAAATATTCCAGGTATTGATAATAGTAAGGTTATTGATATTATGACAGCGCATAGTGATGAAAGCTTAATTAAAGGTGACGATATTGTTATTTGTGGTGGCGGACTTTCTGGATGTGACGCAGCTTTAGAACTTGCAAGTGAAAAAGGTAAAAAAGTTACAATTATTGAAATGACTGAAGAATGTGCCAAAGATGCTATGTTTATTAATAAGATTACATTATTTAATCAATTAGCTAAAAATAATGTTACTTTAATGACAAACACTAAAGTTGTTTCAATTGATGATGATGGTGTCCATGTTGAAACTTCTAAAGGAGAAAAAATTGTTGAAGCAGATACAATTATTTCAGCCTTTGGTATGAAACCATTAACTGATATTGCTGATATAATTGACAGTAAATATCATAATAAAACTCGTAAAATTGGAGACTTATATAAAATTGGAAAAATCGGTAATGCTATTCGTGAAGGATATTATGCCGGTTCATCAATTGACTAGTTAAAAGGCTATGCTTTAAAACATAGCCTTTTAATATTTATAATTGTATAAATATATTGACTTAAGTTAGTTGAACATATGAAAGTATGTTAAAACCATGGAGTGGTAAGTAGTTATGCAAAAAAATCTTTTTGAGGAAAGCGATAGCTTGAATGAAGAATGAAAGTAGCGCCTTGAGATGCAAACAAATAGTAGAGACTTATAGTTGTACTAAAAATGTGCCTTTAATAATTTAGATGATGAATCATTAAAAATAAAGAATCCAATAAAAGCAAGAATCATTGTAATTGTTTCTAGAATAGTAAAAAATATTTTTTGTTATATTTACTCATACAATTGACTACCATATATTACTTATAACTAATATTGGAATGCCTGGATTGCTTATTAGTTTATCTTAATTATAAGTTTTAAAAACTTATAAATTTTAATGAAATTTGAATATTAAATAATCAATGATATTCAACAAAATCGCTTCATGTTATAATTAAGATAACAAGTAACAAGGAGGAAGGAAAATGAGATACAAAATATTAGGTGACTCGGATTGTCCATTAGTGCATATTGAATTAGGGATGAATGAAAAAGCTAAGATTGAAAGAGGCGCTATGGCTTATGTTTCTAATGTTGATTTAGAAGGGAAAATGAATAGTTCTAAAAAAGGCCTTGGTGGTGTTTTAGGAGCAATAGGCAGAAGTCTTACTAGTGGTGAAAGTATGTTTATGACACATGCAACAGGAAATAGTAATGATGCATATATCGGAATTGCACCTGCTATTCCAGGTAAGATTCATTGTTTACATGTAGAAGCAAATAAACAATATTGTTTAAATACTGGAGCTTTTTTAGCCAGTGATGAAAGTGTTGATTATATTATGAAATCACAAAATGTTGGAAAAGCATTGTTTGGGGGAACTGGTGGCTTCTTTATTATGCAAAGTCAAGGTGAAGGAGATCTTTTAGTAAGTGCTTTTGGAGATATTTTGCCACTAGAAGTGACTCCTGATTATCCTGTTACAATTGATAATGAACATGTTGTTGCCTGGGATGCTTCTTTAAATTATGATATTCATGTTGCTAGTGGGTTATTTGGTTTTACGACGGGTGAAGGTCTTGTTAATGAGTTTCATGGTAGTGGAACAGTTTTAATTCAAACTAGAAATGTTCATAATTTAGCGGATGCAATACGCCCATTTTTACCATCATCTAACTGATTAAGTAAAAAGATTTAATGAGATGAACCGTATTATATTAATAATGACGGTTCATTTTCATTAAAATTGGTAAAGAAAATAATTATTAATATTGTATATTAAAAATATAAATTTTATTTGTGTAAACTGATGATTGGGGTGTTTATAGTTTTTTAGTTAGTATCTTGATTTTAATAATAGGACTGCTATGTTAAAAAAATTATGATTTAGTATTTATAAAGATTACATTATTTTGCTAATGATTTTCTTAGATAAAAATAATAAAGAATATTTACATAAGATAAAAAATCATTATGATAAAATTGTTGAAGGTGAATTAGAATTAGTAAAAATATTTAATTAATTACACTTAACTTATTCAAAAATTAGAAGAAAATATATATATAAAGATGTATGAATCGATTGAGCTCGTAGATATGGCAATAATAATTGCTGATTTAAGAAAAAACGAAAAACATATATTTTCGATTATGGTTAGGTAATAAAAATAGATTGTCAAAATTATTATCATCTGTTAATAAAAATGCTGTAGAAAATTTATTTACGCTAATACTTCAAGTAAATCAACTTTTTTAAAGACGTTTGGTGTTAATCTTATTATGGCTAAAGCATGTCATATATATTTTAGTGAATCGTTGTCAGTGAAACCATTAATACTAAATCATCAGTATTTATTACTGCTCACGATTTAGCTTTAGTCAATTTTTTAGATTATCTACAATATCTTTTTATGGATAAAGTAAAAAAGTTTTATTATGACCATAAAATAAAAAACGATTTCCAAGATGGCAATGGCATTAAATTAATACATGACTAATTAAATGAGACAATATTTATATAAAAGGATTTTCAAGGCAATTGATAATCAAAATTTTATTTAATAAAAATATTATTAAGAAAAGAGGAAAAAAATGAAATTTTTAAATTATGGTTCGTTAAATATTGATAAAATATATGAAGTTGAGCATTTTGTTCGGGCTAAAGAAACTTGTGCATCACTGAGTTACTATGAATTACCAGGTGGTAAAGGTTTAAATCAGTCAATTGCTTTAGCTCGTTTGAATATTCCGGTTTATCACGCTGGAAAGATTGGCAAAGATGGTTTATTTTTAAAAGACCTTTTAGAAAATCAAGGAGTTAATACTAAATATTTACAAATAAGTGATGAAGTTAGTGGTCACGCTATTATTCAAGTTGATCAGCAAGGTGAAAATTGTATTTTACTTTATGGTGGGGCTAATCAAACTATTACTAGTGATGAAATCAAAATGACTTTTAAGGATTTTTCTAAAGGAGATTGTCTATTTTTACAAAATGAAGTTAATCGTATTGATGAAATGATCAACTTAGCTAAAGAAAAAGAAATGCTTGTTGTTTTAAATCCTTCACCAGTAAATAATATCAAAGAAAAAATTTCTTTTGAACAGATTGATTATTTAATTTTAAATGAAGTTGAAGGACAAGCATTAACCAATCAAGAAAAGCCAGAAAAAATATTGGAGACATTAATTCAGGAATATCCGCATATAAAAATTATTTTAACTTTAGGAAGCCAGGGAGCTATTTATCAAGATTGTCAGCAAATCATTAGACAGTCTGCATATCCTTGTTCGTGTTTAGATACAACTGGTGCTGGAGATACGTTTACAGGCTTTTTCTTTAGTGTTTATTTTACTAGTAATGATATTAGCTATGCTTTAAAAAAAGCAGCTCAAGCTTCTAGTTTAGCAATTACTAGAAAAGGTGGTGCTAGTGCTATCCCAACATGGCAAGAACTTGAAAAAAATAATTAGGAGGATTTTATGGACTTACAGTTAAATAAAGTGTATCGCCATTTTAAGGGCAAAAAATATCGCGTGTTATATTTAGCAACCCATAGTGAAACTTTAGAACAATTGGTAATTTATCAGGCACTTTATGGTGATTATGAAATTTTTGCTCGACCATTAGAAATGTTTATCTCCAAAGTTGACAAAGAACGTTATCCTGATGCTAGTCAGGAATATCGTTTTGAATGTATTGAATAAGATGTTTTAAAAACTGTTTTTACTTCTTTAGGGTTACTTGGTATAATTATTAGTTCAGTTATTGGTTTCATTTTTAATTGTGTTGTAAGTATTTTTATTACTCAATTATTTTTAGAATAGGTAAGATCTTTTGTAATGATGTTAGCTGGATTATTATCTAGAGTAGGATTAGGAAGGATTGTTTAGTTAAAATATGACAAAAATTAAATACAGACATTGTGGGTCGTATTTGTAGTGATAAAAGGTAATTTAATTACATTGATTATTTATATATTGAAATTGATGATACTTATAAAACCACGAAAGTTTTTCGTGGTTTTAATATATTTAAGTAATGTAAAAGACTTTTGACAGACAAAAAAAGTACTTTAAGTTATACTTTTTATGAAAGGAGGGAGAAAATGCAATTAGGAAAACATATAAAACAATTGCGTCATGAAAAATCATTATCACAAGAAAAACTAGCTGAAATGGTTTATGTATCTAGACAAACTATTTCTAATTGGGAAAATGATATCCCGACTTTCTAAAGATTCCGATAAATAAAAACATAAGACCAACTATCTTTGATGATAATTGGTCTTTTTTGATGTGAACTGATTAAAATGTCGGAATCTTTTTTTGTTAAAATGATAGTAGAAAGGAGGTGAAATTATGACGATAGATGAGGTTGTTGATAGGGCTATGGCTTTTATAGAAAAGGATCAATTTTCAGAAAAATGGATATATACATCTAAATTATTCTACAAAAATAAGTTACTTCCATTATTTACTGATAAAAAGGAATTTGATTCTAAAATCATTATTCATCTTATTGATGAGTATACATCTATGTATGAAAACTCTCAATTATCTCGCTCCACATTTAATTCGAGAATAAGATGGCTCAGGATATTGTTGGATATTTCTAAAGGATTAGAGCCGAAGAGTCATTATAGACGAAAATCCCTATATAAATATAATCCCAGTGAAGAAAATCTTTTAATGATTGAAAAAATTTGTACATTTGCTCAATCATCTTCGATCAATGTTAGCCAATATATTATTGCTTCTTTAAGAAAGTTTTTTTGCTATTTGGAAGAAAAGAATATCGTATTAGAATCTTTAACTGATGAAATAATAATTCAGATCATTTTTGATTATAAGCAGACGCACAAAGATATCAGATATTTTATTAAAGCTTTGGATCTGATTACCAGATATCTTAAATCCTGTGAAATAGCTCACTTAAATTTAAATCTTGAACATATAAAAGCTAGAAGAAACGAAAGTTTAATTGAACCTTTTGATCCTGACCAGATTTCTAAATTGATCGAATATGCTTTGAATCTTAATAGTGCTAGCGGTTCACGCTTTGCTGCTTTTGTTGGCTTGACTGCTTTTACAGGCATAAGAGGATGCGATGCTGTTAATTTAAAATTTCAGAATATTGACTGGGATAGACAACTCCTGATGTTTACACAATTAAAAACTCAAATTCCTGTGGTTTTACCAATTCCCAATAAAGCTCTAAACCTGTTAGGAAAATATATCATCAATTATCGAAAAAAACCTATTGATTCACAGGATAATGATTATATTTTTATGACCTTGACATCACCTATTCGCCTTATGAAGAATCATGCTACTATAACTAAACAAATTCAAGATTATTCAAAAAAAATCTTGAATGTAGAAGTGAAAAAATATCAAGGACTTCATTCCATAAGGAGAATGTTTGCAACCAAGCTCGTAAACAGTAATGTTGATTCTAAAACTGCTTCTCAGATGCTGGGACATACTTCCTTTTCTAGTGATGATCGCTATATGTCCTATGATAGATTTAAAGTGATGAAATGTGCCTTGGATTTTCAAAAAATTCAAATTGAAGGAGGTGTCTATTTTGAAGACAAACAAGATGATCCTTGATGATTTTGAATCATTCATTAAATTTCGAATAGGTACAGGATATGCAGGCTATGCTATGAATTATGCAAAAAGATATGCTCAATTTCTTTATTCAAACTATGGGAACGAGGAGGAAGTTACCGAAGAAATGCTACAAGAATACTTGAAACTTCACCCTCATAATAATCATAACACATATGCAAATGCTATTGCTGAAATACGTACATTTTCTAAATACATCAATCAAACAGGACGTAAAGCTTATATTCCTGATAAAGATTATACTTATTGGAAAAAAAGGACTGAATTCATACCCTATCTTTTAAATGATAAGGAGCTTAAGATGTTCTTCGATCATCTTGATTCCTATAGTGATAAAGATCTGTATGAACGAAGAGCTAATAGAAAAGTTGTTTTTCCAATTTTATACAGAATGATGTATTGTTGTGGTATGAGACCTCAGGAAGTATTGAATCTGAAGACTATCGATGTTGATCTTGCTTTTGGCGATATTTATATAAGAAAAACAAAATCATATAGAGACAGGCATATCATCATGTCTTCAGATATGCTTGATCTTTGTCATCGTTATATGAATCTCCACGTATCGCTATATCATGATTATTTTTTTGATAAGCCAGATGGAAAAAGATATACATCAGATGATTTATATTATTGTATCAAGCATTTTAAAAAGAAAACCGGATTTAATAAGCCAAATTTTAGATCTTATTGCTTCAGGCACATGTTTGCTACTGAAAATTTGATAAAATGGATAAATAATAGCGAAGACATCACGATGCTTTTACCATATCTATCAGTCTATATGGGCCATACAGATATCAGGCATACGCTCTATTATATACATTTGCTACCTGAACATTTAAGAAAGGCGGCTAAGATTGATTGTGATCTTTTTGAATCAATCTATCCGAAATGGGGCTATGATATATGAGCAAACTAAAAATAAGTAAAGCGACCAGACTAATAGCTCAAGAATGCAACACTTTTTTGAACACCTATCTGATTGAATATAAAAGACGACAACCGAATACAATTAAATCTTATAAAGATATGTTCAGCGTATATTTTAAATTTCTAAAAAGCGAAAGAGATAAAGAGATTTGGAAAATTACAGTTGATGATTTTTCTTCTGAAAATATCATATTATTCATGAAGTGGCTAAACGAAAGTAACAATAATAAAAATACGACAATCAATAAGCGATTGAGCGAATTAAAAACTTTCTGTGGATATTTATGTAAAAACGGTCATATAGATCCTTTGAATTATTCAAAAATACAGGACATCACTCCAATGAAAACAGAAAAAAATCAATTGAAAGAAGAACTATCAATAAAACAAGTTCATGCTATTCTTTCCCAACCAAATATAAATAAGAGAAAAGGTAGAAGAGATTGTTGTCTTATGACTATATTATATGATACTGGTTGTCGTTGTGATGAATTACTAAGTCTTAAATTGAAAGATCTAAGGTTCAATAAAGATGTTTGTGATATAAAGATTCTTGGTAAAGGAAGAAAATATCGTGCGACTCCACTAAGTAAACAAGCTACAAAAATATTAAAAATGGATAGGTTACACTAAATTGGACAGTTTCTAAGAGAACTGTTACAATTTAGAAAGTAAAAGTGAGGTAAACTAAAATGGCAAGAGAAAGAAGAACCTATAGTGATGAATTTAAACAAAAAATTGTAGAATTATATAATAGTGGTAAACCTAGAGCTGAATTGATTCGTGAATATGAATTAACTCCTTCTGCTCTATCTTCATGGATTAATAAGTTTAACTCTACCGGTTCATTTAATATCGAAGATAATCGCAGCGATGCAGAAAAAGAACTTATTAAACTTCGTAAAGAAAATCAGCGATTAAAAATGGAAAATGATATTTTAAAGCAGGCAGCGCTGATTATGGGACGAAAATAAATATTATCATTTCCAACGCAGATAAATATCCAATCAGCGCTATGTGCAAATTATTAGATATACCTAGATCGTCGTTATATTATAATCGCAATAATAATTTAAAAAAGAAAAAATCCAATGATCATGATTTAACTGATTTAATAAAAGAAATATTTAAAAATAGTCGAAACAATTATGGTTCAAGGAAGATCAAAGTGGAATTAGCCAAGCGCGGCCATATCGTCAGCAGAAGAAGAATCAGACGTATCATGAAGAAAAATGGCCTGGTATCCAGCTATACAGTAAAGCAGTATAAACTACACAAAACAAAATGTAATAATGACAGTATAGATAATAAGCTTAATCGGAATTTTAAACAGGAAAAAAGAATGAAAGTAGTTGTCAGTGATCTGACATATGTTAATGTAGGTGGCAAATGGAATTATATATGTCTTATGTTAGACTTGTATAACAGAGAGATTGTAGGATATGCAGCTGGAAAAAATAAAAATGCCGAACTGGTTGAAAAGGCACTTTATTCAATAAAATATGATTTAAGTAAGATAGAATTGTTTCATTCGGACTATGCCGAAGAAAAAACTATACCGAAGTTTTGGATACGTAAGATGAAAATAGCCTAATTCTTCGGTATAGTATTCCTGTTAATCCAGACTATATGGATCCTTAACT
>NZ_NFKR01000100.1 GCF_002160495.1 Erysipelatoclostridium sp. An173
TTATTTCTACTATAACTGTGATACATTATGCCGAGAAAATAAATAGAAAAGCCTATAAAATAAATACTTTTCAAACTTTACTCGGCATAATAACTAACTCCACATAAGGTGGAGTCATCAGTCCTGTACTAGCTAATCTGTTCCTTCATTATGTGTTTGATGATTTCATGAGTAAAGAATTTCCTAGTATACCATGGGCAAGATATGCAGATGATGGAATAGCACATTGCGTTTCTCTCAAACAGGCTAAATATTTACTTAAAAGATTGCAAGGTAGATTCAAACAATTTGGACTGGAGCTCAATTTGGACAAAACGCGCATTGTCTACTGTAAAGATGAAGATAGAAAGGGAGATTATGAAAATACTTCTTTTGATTTCTTAGGGTATACATTTCGCCCAAGAGGAGCCAAGAACAAATATGGAAAGTATTTTACAAGCTTTCTGCCTGCAATGAGCAATAAAGTTAAGAAGGCTATACGAAAGGAAGTAAGTGGTTGGAAACTACAACTTAAATCTGATAAAAGTATAAATGACTTAGCCCATATGTTTAATTCTAAGATACAAGGTTGGATTAACTATTATACTCATTTCTATAAATCAGAAATATATGATGTGCTCAGATATATCAATAAATGTCTGATTAAATGGGTACGTAGGAAATTCAAAAAGCGCAAGTCTAATCGACGTGCAGAGCGTTGGCTAGGAGACATCGCTAGAAGAGATAATAAACTTTTCGCTCATTGGAAGTTTGGAATATTGCCATCGGTTGGATAATGGGAGCCGTATGAGCCGAGAGGTTCACGTACGGTTCTGAGAGGGACTTAGGGGGAAGTTCCCTAGGTCTACTTACTGTATCATATTAGTAGGAAGCAGTAAGGCAGCAGATAGGGTCATGGCAAATGTAAGTAAATTCATTGAAAACAAACTGGGATTAAAAGTCAATATGACCAAAAGCAAAATATCAAAACCCAATGAAATCAGGTATCTGGGATTCGGATTTTATTACGACGCGTCCTATGGACAGTGGAAAGCAAAACCGCATCAAATATCAGTCAATAAACTGAAAGAGAAACTGAAGAAGCTGACGAACAGAAGCTGGTCGGTGTCATGGGAACACAGATGTACAAAACTCAGACAGCTTATCAGAG
>NZ_NFKR01000101.1 GCF_002160495.1 Erysipelatoclostridium sp. An173
TGATGCTAGTATATATTTAGGTCCAGTTAAATAGAGAAATGTCAATAAAATGAAAACAGTATTGATTAATACTGATAACAGATGTAATCTATATTAATCAATAATCAAATTATAAATAAGGGGTAGAGTTATATGGCTAAAAAGAAACAAATTGATAAACAATTTAAAATTGATGCTGTTAATTATAGGAAGCATCATCCTGAACTTACCATGGCTGAAGTAGCTAATAATCTTGGAATCTCATTAAGTTCTATTCATCGCTGGATTAAAGAATATTCATCAAACAGCGATGATGAAAGCAAGGTATTTAGAGGTTCTGGTAATTATTCCAGTGATGATGCTAAAGAACTGGCAAGATTAAAAAAAGAAAACAGGGATTTAAGAGACGCTGTTGAAATATTAAAAAAAGCTATGAACATTCTCAACAGCCAGTAAGTATTCTTTATAGAGCATTGGACGAATATATTGATAAAGATGCCGATTCTAATAAGGTTTCGATTAGAGCAGTAACCAAAATATTAAATATTTCCAGAAGCGGTTTTAAATCATGGAAGCATCGTAAAAAATCCCATCGGCAACTGCACAAAGAACGAATCAAAGAAATGATTCTAACTATTTATCATGAAAACAAAGAAATTTATGGAGCACCAAAAATCACCTATATCCTGCGGCAAAAAGGAATAAAGATAAGCATGAAAACAGTCAGTAATTATATGCGTGAGATGGGAATAAAAGCCTGCTATATAAAACACTGGACAAAAACAACGATTTCTAAAAATTTCACTGCAGATTTAAAAAATCTGCTTAAAAGAGAATTCAATCCAGACAGGCCAAATGCTTTCTGGTGTACAGACATAACCTATATCTGGACCTATGATGAGGGTTTTGTTTATTTAACAAGTGTAATGGATTTATATTCAAGAAAAATCATATCCTGGGTATTAACTAAAGATATGAAAGCCGAATCGATAATAGAAGCAATAAATATTGCAAAAGTACGAAGAAATATTGAAAAACCGCTTGTGATCCATAGCGACTATGCCGAAGAAAAAACTATACCGAAGTTTTGGATACGTAAGATGAAAATAGCCTAATTCTTCGGTATAGTATTC
>NZ_NFKR01000102.1 GCF_002160495.1 Erysipelatoclostridium sp. An173
ACAAGTAGGACTTAGAGCCTGGACACTTAAGATTGTTTTAATCAACTATAGTGATATTTCGCAGACTGACAGTCAATGCCACTTCTCCTTTTTTGAAAGGAGTTTTTTTTATGCTTAAAATCCACCGTTTTAATTGTGCCGGTCTTGATGTTCACAAGAATCTTATTGTTGCTACCATTGGCATCACTGATAAAAAAACTCGTGTCACTGAGTATATTCAAAAAGATTTCTCTTCTCTTAACTATGATCTCTATAACCTTAAAAACTGGCTTATTGAACACAAATGCTTTGATGTCTGCATGGAATCTACTGGTAAGTATTGGATCCCTGTCTTCAATATTCTTGAGACTGAATCTAAAATGAATATTACCCTTGTTCACCCTAAATATGTCAAAGCTATCAAGGGTAAAAAAACGGACAAGAGAGATTCCAAATGGATTTGTGATCTTTTCAAACATGATCTTCTCAAATCTTCTTTTATCCCATCTAAGGATATTCGTGAATTAAGGGATCTCTCTCGCTACCGCTTCAAGCTCATCTGTATGCGTAGTTCTGAACGGAATCGTTATCAGAATTCTATGACCGTTTCAAATATCGCTCTTGCTTCTGTTGTTTCTGATCCTTTTGGAAAAACAGCTACAGCCATAATGAATGAAGTTCTATCTTCTGAGGTTATTGATGAAGCTAAAATCACAAAACTTATACATGGTGGCTGCAGAAACAAAGATAAAATAATTGAATCTCTTAAAAATTCAAAGATTGAGCCGGATCAAAGATTCAAGATGACAGAAATTCAGTCACATATGAATGAGCTTGATAAACATATTGAAGCTGTTGAAGTAGAAATCATCAAACGTGCTTCCAGATACTTTGATGATTTCATCCATATTACGGAAATTGATGGAATACAGCTTATGTCTGCTGTTCTTATCATTTCTGAAATCGGCGTTGATATGACACAGTTTGAAACAGATAAACAGCTGTGCTGCTGGGCTGGAGTCTCTCCTGCCAATAATGAAAGTGCAGGAAAGAAAAGATCAGTTCGTATCAGCAAAGCCGGGCAGTATCTTAAACCGGTATTAGTACAATGTG
>NZ_NFKR01000103.1 GCF_002160495.1 Erysipelatoclostridium sp. An173
TTATTTCTACTATAACTGTGATACATTATGCCGAGAAAATAAATAGAAAAGCCTATAAAATAAATACTTTTCAAACTTTACTCGGCATAATAACTAACTCCACATAAGGAGGATTATGCTGATATCCACATAATCCTCCTTGAGGCATTCCTATGTTACTAGCCTTTACGAGACCATTTTCCATGATTCCTGCCTGCAGGAATTTGCGAATCAAATGCAGTGTTGTCGAGTCATTCACATGCTCTCTAAGTATTGAAATTAATTTATCATGATTTACCGTATCGAAGTACGCTTCTATATCTAAATCGATGACCCATTCGTATCCTTCATTCAAGTAGTCTAGCGTTCGCATGATGGCATCATGTGCACTCCTCTTTGGTCGAAAGCCAAAACTATTATCACTGAATTTACTGTCATAAATTTCTGATAATACTTGTGCTATCGCTTGTTGGATGACCCTATCTACTACTGTTGGAATTCCTAAGGGTCTTTTCTTACCATTTGATTTAGGAATATAGACTCTTTTTACTGGTTGGGGTTTGTATTTCTTCTCCAGTATCTGTTTCTTTATCTGTTCCTTATGGGTCTTGAAATACTCGTCAATTTCATTCACTGTCATCTTATCAATGCCAGGTACACCTTTATTACTCTTGACTCTTTTCATTGCCTCTTCGAGATTTTCATCTCTTAAAATCACTTCGATTAATTTCATGTTGTTGCTTCTCCTTCCTTTTGTAAATATATTTGGAACCATTCCCTCTACCTTCATCCCCATGGGATTACGATTCCCACTTATGGAACTATCCTCGATTTCGAACTATCCAAACATTGCGCATGGTGAGTTGCACCATATAAACATTAGGTCCTTTGGTATAGATGTCTTTACCTACTACGACCTCAGCTGACTTCTTGTGGTAAACCTTTTTCGACCGATGTATAAAAGTTAAAATAAGATTACCCAAATTGTTGCAGATAAGTGGTTACACTTTGCATTAATCAGGGTAATCTTTTTTGATATAATTCTTTCCTGTAAAGGAGTGAAT
>NZ_NFKR01000104.1 GCF_002160495.1 Erysipelatoclostridium sp. An173
GAACGCTCCAGGGATTATAAATTTCTGTTTTATCAAATAAATAACCATCATACCAGTCTTTTATCTCATCGCGTTTATTTATCAGATCATAATAATCTAATAAATCATCGATTTCTTCTTGGGTAAAACCAAAACAATCACAGGCATACTGGCTCGTTATTGATCTTACTGTAAAGTTATTTAATCCCGTAAAGATGCTTTCCTTGGCGATTCGTAAACAGCCAGTAAGTATCCCTCTTTCCAATGCATCATTGGTTTTAAGAGCTGATGAAAAGATACTTCTTAAAAAATCAACCATTTCATCATAATAACCATTATTATAGGCACTTTGTAATGGTACATCATATTCATCAATTAATATAATAACCCTTTGTTGATAATATTTATATAAACAATTCGATAAAATTTTTAATGAATTTTTCAATTGCACTTCATCTGGTTTTAAAAATCTAAAATCGTTTAAAATATTATAATCAGC
Source organism: Erysipelatoclostridium sp. An173 (assembly GCF_002160495.1). Classification (GTDB taxonomy): domain Bacteria; phylum Bacillota_I; class Bacilli_A; order Erysipelotrichales; family Coprobacillaceae; genus Thomasclavelia; species Thomasclavelia merdavium. The sequence goes on from NZ_NFKR01000104.1 coordinate 479, forward strand.
CTCATCAATAATAGAACTATCTAATAACTCTATATTTTTTAATATCAGTTCTTTAATAAGAATGGCAAATTGCTTTTTTTGATCTTCAAAATTTAAATACTGCATATCTTTTAAAGTCAAAAAGATAACCGGATACTGGTTTTGATGTTTTAGGATTTCTTTATCTTTTGATATATTCAATCCTTCAAATAAATAACTATTTTCTTTTTCTTTGTTTGAAAAGAAATAATAAAGCATACTTAGATTCAATGTCTTTCCAAATCTTCTCGGTCTGGTATACAGCATTACTTTATCAGATAATACATCTTCAATTAGGCTTGTTTTATCAACATAATAATAATTATTGTCCAGTAATTCTTTGAAATTTTCAGTTCCAGTACTTATTCGCTTCATTATTATCTTTCCTTTCTTTTTTGTTTATAATTTATATATAAGCCTTTGTAATTATACATTGTTTTTTATAAAAAGATATTCCATAGCCAATTACATTTTCATATCCTTCATCACGTAATCCTTCAATATATCGCTTTTCAATAATCTGATTAC
>NZ_NFKR01000105.1 GCF_002160495.1 Erysipelatoclostridium sp. An173
TATCTACACCAAGCTCTCGGGCAATTTGTGATTTATTTATTTTCAATTTTAACTCCTCTACTAATACTTTCAATTTTGGTAAATCAAGCAAACAATTAATCTCAATACTCGAACTAACTGTTAAATTCATAATCATAATATAACCTCCAATAAAAACTGAATTATTATATTATGTTGCATTGATTTTGTACATTTTTATATGATCGTTTTTGTACATATTAATAGTAGCATTTATATTTTAGGTTTAATTGCTGTATGTTTATAATTATGCTTAAGTCAATTTTCAGTATACTAATATTTATTTATCAAGTTTTTACATATAATAATAGTTGTATCTATTTTGCTTTTAACGGATTATTTTACTGGTTGTTGGTTAATTTTCTATTAAAATTTATATTAAGGTAAGTTTGTTTGATATGATCTTTCAATATTTTTATTCAAATTAGTTTTATTTAGTTTTATATTGTAAAATAAATTTTTTATAAATTAACTGTTAATTCATCAATTTTAATTATTATCGTTTTATTAATAAAAAAATGACAGGGAAAAAGAGTGATAAAAAGGGAGAAAAAGCGGGAAGGGATAAAAAAGTAAAAAAAGGTATTTACAAAGTAAAGAGGATGTGGTAGATTAATAGGGCACTCGAGAGAAGGAGCGAGGTTCAAAGGAATGGCCGAGCGAAAAAAGTAAAAAAAAGAATTGACAAACGAGAGAAAAGAGTGTAGGATAAACTAGTCGGCAAAAGAGCCGGAGAGGACATTGAAAACTGAACAGAATCGAAAAGAACACACGTCAATTAATAGATAAAAAGAGAGCAGAAGCCGATAGGCTTTGAAAAGGATAAGACAATGGAGAGTTTGATCCTGGCTCAGGATGAACGCTGGCGGCGTGCCTAATACATGCAAGTCGAACGCGAGCCTTCGGGCTCGAGTGGC
>NZ_NFKR01000106.1 GCF_002160495.1 Erysipelatoclostridium sp. An173
TTCGGGAAGTAGCACAGCTTGGTAGTGCACCTGGTTTGGGACCAGGGGGTCGCAGGTTCAAATCCTGTCTTCCCGACCATTGAAAAGGGGCCTTAGCTCAGCTGGGAGAGCGCCTGCTTTGCACGCAGGAGGTCAGCGGTTCGATCCCGCTAGGCTCCACCATTAGATATTAAATTATAGCGTTGCTGTAGTTGATTACGGCGGGGTAGCTCAGTTGGCTAGAGCAATCGGTTCATACCCGGTGGGTCGGGGGTTCGAATCCCTTCCCCGCTACCAATTTAATAGAAGGTGCCCCTAAGTGAAGAACAACAAGGACCCTTAGCTCAGCTGGTTAGAGCTATCGGCTCATAACCGATCGGTCGTTGGTTCGAGTCCAACAGGGTCCACCAAATTTAATAACGCGAGGGATTACCCAAGTCCGGCTGAAGGGATCGGTCTTGAAAACCGACAGGGGATTAACGTCCCGCGGGGGTTCGAATCCCTCATCCCTCGCCATTATATTAAAATTAAATATCGCGGGATGGAGCAGTCTGGTAGCTCGTCGGGCTCATAACCCGAAGGTCGTTGGTTCAAATCCTTCTCCCGCAACCAAAATGGTCTGGTAGTTCAGTTGGTTAGAATGCCGCCCTGTCACGGCGGAGGTCGCGGGTTCGAGTCCCGTCCAGACCGCCATGGTTCCGTAGCTCAGTCGGTAGAGCAGAGGACTGAAAATCCTCGTGTCGCTGGTTCGATTCCGGCCGGAACCACCATTTGACTTAACAACTGTAAGGTTGTTTTTATTTCGGAAAATTCATTAGTTATGAATAGTGATTCGGGAAGTAGCACAGCTTGGTAGTGCACCTGGTTTGGGACCAGGGGGTCGCAGGTTCAAATCCTGTCTTCCCGACCATTGAAAAGGGGCCTTAGCTCAGCTGGGAGA
>NZ_NFKR01000107.1 GCF_002160495.1 Erysipelatoclostridium sp. An173
CATTATTATTGGCATCTTTAAGCCATTTATGGACTGTGCTGTCAGCAATACCAAACTTTTTAGCAACTGCTACTTTAGATTCGTTAGGATGATCTAATACATATTGAACTACTCCCTGTTTAAATTCATCTGTAAATGTTGGTTTAGTCATTGTCATATACCTCTTTCCTGTTTTTTGATTTAAGCTTATGACATTGTACCATATACTAGCTAGTTCTTCCATTTAACCAGTCCAGTTTTTATTCTAGCATCAATTTATCGATAAGCGGTTTTATGACAGCAGAAACAGAACTGGCATAATTAATGACAGTCTGATGGGAAATACGCAAACCATGGACCTGTTTAAGGATCAAAGCAGTTTTTCTGGAAGACAGCCCATAGTTGACATAATAGGTCAAAACAAGGCCCAGAACTTTCTGATCATAATGGATACGTGATAAATTAACAGGACCGGAAACAGTATCATCGACCTTACGTAAAGTTTCCAGATCGAACTTGAATTCACGGTAATGATAGTGAAGAAGATACTGGCCGCTGGATGTTTTCAGGTGTTCAGCCTTACCTCCGCTTAAAAGTTTTTTGTTGGCTTTGTAATGTTCGCATTTTTTGCTGGAACATGCAAAAACAAGAAAACCTTTGCGGTCATGTTTTAAGACAAGCTTAGTATTACAGTAAGGGCAGTAAATCCCGGATGCACCTGAAGGAGAAGTTTTAATAGTAAAGGTATTTTTACAGGCTTTGCACTGGAACTGGCCTTTACCGCTGTTATTGTCATAGATATATTCTTTTGGAGCGCCACAAAAAGGACAAACGCCCATAAAAGAAAAAGAATCAGGATTTCTGCGTTTGACCGGTTTTAAAGGATTGCCACTGTTAAAAGAATCGTTCAAAATAGACTGGAAATCGAGCTGAACAGGTA
>NZ_NFKR01000108.1 GCF_002160495.1 Erysipelatoclostridium sp. An173
CAATGTCATTAAGTTAAGATGACAAATTTTTAGCCAGGAGCTATATAGAAAATATATTTTCTCCTGGTTATATTTTTATTCAAGCTAAAAAAGTGTAGTCTTGAAACTACATTTTTCAAGGTATATAATAAACTATGTTAGTTATAACGATAGTTAAAGTATACGACAGTCTTTGGCTTGATATGTCGCTTGTATTTTCTGCCAGGGCGAATCGGCAGAATTTCTTTAGCTATTAGATGCTCTACAGGTGGATTTTTTCCACCTTTTTTTCTTAGAAATTCTCTGATGATATGCACTGATCTTGTAAAATTGACCTGATATGTATATTTGAGTTTATCTTTTTTAGGTATTTTTATTTCCTGTACAATTCTTTGACAGAAATTATACATGGTCATGCGGGCATAGATTTCCTGTTGAATCAATTTTCTTTTTTTAGCATGTAATGCATTGAGTCCAATAGCATATTTGAGCTCACGAAAAGAAGTTTCCTCACCCCAACGCATATTGTAAATTTCACGGATTTCTTCCATTGAGAATTCTTCTCTGCTTAGATTGGTAATAACGGTTTCATAGGTATCTTCAGTAATTTTGAATCTCACAACTCGACAGTTGAATTCATACCATGGATCATCTTTGCTCATAAAATCAAATCTCGTTGATTTAGTAACAATTTTATATATTTCAGGACAAGCTTTGGTCGTTTTTGTTTGTTTTAAGGTCAACATTCTAAATACATCAATATCAAATTCATCTTTAGGAAATGGACCTAATGATCGAGTGATACTGGTTTGAGAGCCGATATCCTTAACACGAATCAGATATTTATTTCCTGATCGAACAACATGTTCAAAACCATTGTAGGATTCATAGCCTCTATCGGCAATGAAGATAGCTTTATGACCATCATATCTGT
>NZ_NFKR01000109.1 GCF_002160495.1 Erysipelatoclostridium sp. An173
TTATTTAAATATTATAGTAATGGAGTGTTAATATGAAATATGCCAATAAGATGTTTTTTTATAATCAAACTTATTTATCTTTAGTAACTGGTGGTGCTGTCTATGGATAATTATACAGCTACAGTTATTAATCAATCGATCATCAATAATGATTCTAAAAGTGTAAAGCTTGATGAAACCTGTAAAGTTCTTCTTAATGATACCCAGATATTAGCACATATTTTAAAATATGTCGTTGATGAATTGTGTGATTTTACGATTGAGGAAATCCAGGAAATCATCCCAGCTAATATTAATCATGAACCGGTATTTCCAGGTAATCGAGTAGTTAAAACCAGTAATAATGAATCAATCATTCCTGGAGAAGGAATACTAAGATTTGATGTCCATTTTGAACTTGATGTTCCTAGAAGAAATAAACAAAAAGCCTGTAAGCTGCAGATCAATATCGAAGCTCAAAATAGTATTTACAATACTTATGAGATAGTAACAAGAGGGATAGCTTATACAAGCCGACTGATATCTAAGCAAGTTAAAACAGTAATTGATGGTGATAATTATCAAAAGATGCAAAAGACATATTCAATCTGGTTAATGCCTCAAGCACCATTAAAATATGATGGAACGATCAGGATATATAGTCTACAAGAAAAAGGTGAAATCAGGAATACCGTTAAAAGAAAAAGAAGCCTATGATAAGATCAAGATAGCAACGATTTATACAAGCAGTAAACATGAAATAAGCCAAAAATATGAACAGAATGATGAATTATTAAGAGTGGTGATGTTACTGTTTGGAATGAGTGGAAGAAGTGTTCAAGAGATAAGGGGAATTTTAGAAAAAGAATATGGTTTTAAAATGAGTGA
>NZ_NFKR01000011.1 GCF_002160495.1 Erysipelatoclostridium sp. An173
GTAAATCTATTGCGCAAGTAATTTTAAGATGGTTAGTACAAAGAGGAATTGTACCACTAGCAAAATCAGTTAAAAAAGAAAGAATGCAAGAAAATATTAATATCTTTGATTTTGAATTAAATTATGAAGATATGGAAATAATTGAAAGTATGAATCGTAATAAAAGCTGTTTCTTTGATCATTATAATGCAGCAACTGTAGAAATGATTGCTGGACTAGATCGTTAATTATAAAAGGAGAATTTTAATGAGAAAACAAAAATTAGGTAAAGATTTAGAAGTGTCTGCAGTTGGTTTAGGATGTATGGGAATGACTCATGCATATGGTAAACCAGCCAACAAAGAGGAAATGAAAAAATTAATTATTCAAGCAGTTGAACAAGGATGTAATTTCTTTGATACTGCTGAATGTTATGTAGCAGAAAATGAAGATGGTACTATTGAATATAATGAAGAATTAGTTGGTGAAGCATTAGCACCTTATCGTGATCAAGTTATTATTGCAACAAAATGTGGGGTTCATCATCAAGGTACAAATCTTGTAATGGATGCTCGTCCAGAAACAATAAAAAAAGCAATTGAAGGAAGTTTGAAACGATTAAAAACTGATTATATTGATTTATATTATTTACATCGTATTGATCCTAATGTACCAATTGAAACAGTAGCTAAAACAATGAAAGAGCTAATGGAAGCTGGAAAAATTAGATATTGGGGTATTTCTGAAGCTGATGAAGATACAATTAGAAGAGCTCATGCAATTTGTCCATTAACAGCAATTCAAAACCGTTATTCTATGATGTATCGTGATTATGAAACACTATTCCCAGTTCTTGAAGAATTAAATATTTCTTTAGTTGCTTTTTCACCACTAGCCAATGGTTTATTATCTGATGCTTATAATAAAGATGTTAAATTTACTGATAAAGATGACTTTAGAACAAGAATGCCTCAATTTACACCTGAAGCATATGATGCTAATCAAGAATTAATGGAAATGATTAGAGCAATTTCTAAAGAAAAAAATTGTACCCCAGCTCAACTTTCATTAGCATGGATGATCAATAAAAAACCATATATTATCCCAATTCCAGGGACTCGTAAAAGTAACCGTTTAAAAGAAAACTTAGAATCAGCTAATGTTTATTTAACTGAAGAAGAAGTTGCTAAAATTGATTCTCTATTAGATAAAGTGCCAATGTCTGATTTATATGGACGTTAAAAAAAGCCAAAATAATTTTGGCTTTTTTGTTAATTAGTTTGTTTCATACCTGTAAATTCTAAATATTCTTTTTTAACATTTTCTAAAAGCTGTTTAAAAGTCCAGTCTATATTAGTTTTTGTAACAATAGCCTTTAAAGGAATAAATGGAATATTTGCTTCTTTGAAGATTTGTAATAAAATATCAACTTGCCCATCTTCAAAACCAGCTAAAACCATCATATCATCATGAGGAATAGACGTTAAAGCTTCAGTTCCTCGCTGGTAATCTTCAATACCTAAAATATAACCAATAGGACTCATTAAATCACTAGTTTTAACAATTATTACTTCAACATTTAATTTTTCTAATATTGAAATAATGGCTTTTCCCGCTTCAGTCTTATCAATATTATATAATAATACAGTTTCTTGCATAATTATTGCCTCTCTTTCGTAAATAAGATTATCATATTTTATTTATAGATTCAACTAAGATGATTTATTTGCAAAATAGTGCTAATAAAAGTAATGATTTCAATGCAAAAAATCTGAAAATATCTTTTATTTTTGTAAAAAATTATGTTATTTTATATTGTAATATAATTGTGCTATAATTATAATGATATTGTTGTAAATTAAAGTAGCTTGGAGGTATAAGATGCTAAAAAGTATAAAATATGTTCTAAAAGAGAATTTTAGTAATTTATTTAGAATATATTCTATTTCTAAATATGAACTACTATCAGATATGCGAGATTCAAAACTTGGAATCTTTTGGAATTTTGCAAATCCTTTTATTCAAATTTTAACTTATTATTTTGTTTTTGGATTTGTAATGAATCGAAATGCTGTTGATGGCTTTCCATTTATTCAATGGATGTTAGCCGGGATGGTAGTCTGGTTTTTTATTAATCCATGCATAACTCATGGAGCTAATGCGATTTTTTCAAAAATTGGAGTTATTACTAAAATGAAATTTCCAGTTAGCGTTTTGCCGGCTACTGTGGTCTTAAAAGAATTATTTAATCATGCTTGTATCTTGATTTTATTAGTATTGTTTTATTTTACACAAGGTATATATCCTTCTATACACTGGTTGGGTTTAATATATTATTGTTTTGCAGCATGTTGTTTTGCAATCAGTCTAGCAATGGTAACATCGGTTTTAAATATGATTGCTCGTGATACTAGAAAGTTAATTCTTGCTTGTATGCGTTTGATTTTATATTTAACACCAATCTTGTGGCCAATTTCTCGTTTTAGTGGACAAACACCTTTATTTAATTTTATTCGTTTTATAATGAATATTAATCCAATCTATTATATTGTTTGTGGATATCGTGATTGCTTTTTATATCATTATGGATTTATGCATTATTGGAAACAAATGGGTGTGTTCTGGTTGATTACAATTGTTTTATTTGTAATTGGATGCATGATGATGTATAAATTTAAACATAAGATTATTGATTTGATTTAGGTGATAAAATGGAAAATTATGCTATTAAATTTGAACATGTTTCAAAAATATATAAATTAAAAAAGAAAAATACTGGTAAAGGGAAAAGTAATGAAGCAAAACGCTTCTATGCTTTAAAAGATATTAGTTTTGAAATTCCTAAAGGTGAGGTTGTTGGGATTTTAGGAACTAATGGTTCTGGAAAGTCAACTTTATCACTTATTTTAGCTGGTATTAGTGAGATAGATGAGGGTGTTATGCATATAAATGGTGAACAGTCTTTAGTTGCAATCAATACTGGTTTAAATAAGCAGCTTACTGGTTTGGAAAATATTAATGTTAAAGGTGCTTTATTAGGACTTTCGAAAAAGAAAATTCAAGAAATCATCGATGGTGTTATTGAATTTGCAGAACTTGGTGATTTTTTGTATCAGCCTGTAAAGAAATATTCTAGTGGTATGAAATCCCGACTTGGATTTTCTATTTCAATTTATTTGGATCCTGATATTATTATTGTTGATGAGGCTTTATCAGTAGGTGATAAAGGTTTTGCTCAAAAATGTTTGAATAAAATGAATGAGCTAAAAGATAAGGGAAAAACAATTATATTTATTTCCCATTCATTACCTCAAGTAAGAAAGTTTTGCCAAAGTGCCATGTGGATAGAAGGTGGCATGCTTAAAGAATATGGGGAAGTTAACGAAGTATGTGATCATTATGGTGAATATGTAGACTATTACAATAGTCTTTCTAATAAAGAAAAAGCAAAAATCAGAGATAAAAAATTTGAAAAAAGAATTGTCCAAAACCCACAGATTAGTTTTTGGGAAAAAGTTATAGATCGCATAAAAGGATAGGTGAATTAAAATGAAGAAGGTAATTACATATGGAACATTTGATCTATTTCATGTAGGTCATTTGAATATTTTAAAAAGAGCTAAAGAGTTAGGTGATTATTTAATTGTTGCTGTAAGCAGTGATGCATTTAACGCTCAAAAAGGAAAAAAAGCATATCATAGTGAACAAGATCGTAAGTTAATTTTAGAGGCTATTAGATATGTTGATGAAGTAATTCTTGAAGAATCTTGGGATCAAAAGATAAGAGATATTCAAGAACATGATGTTGATGTATTTGTTATGGGTGACGATTGGAAAGGAAAATTTGATTTCTTAAAAGATTATTGTGAAGTTGTTTATTTACCACGTACAGAAGGTATTTCTACAACTAAAATAAAAGATGATTTACATAAGTAGGTAAAAAGATGAAGTTAAGTATAATTATTCCTTACGATCGTTATGAACAATATTTATATGATTGTTTAGAAAGTATTAGTGAACAAAATCTAGATGATTTTGAAACATTATTAATAGCTAGTAAAAGCGCTAAAATTGATCAACAAATTCAAGAATATCCTGTTAATTTAAAAATTATTACGGTAGAAGATGGCTTAAATGTCGCTAAAAAACGTAATATTGGATTAGAAAATGCTTGTGGTGAATATATTTATTTTATTGATTGGGATGATTATTTAATGCCAGGATCATTAAATACTTTATTAACACGAGCAAGTCAGGATAATTTAGATTTAGTTGCTGGAATTCGAAAAGTTACCTGGTTTAAAAAGAAAGTTTTTGAAACTATGGGTGATGAAAAGAACAATGAGTTGAATCTAAAAGATAAAGATCATGATCTTGATAATAAATTTCTTGAAAAGGAATATAATGAAGATAATTATAGTGAATATGCTACTGATATTTTAATAAGAACTAGACATGCAATTAGAAATATATCAGTTTTGAATATTTTAATTAAAGCACAATTAATCAAAGAACATCAATTGCGATTCAATGAAGATTTTAATTATTATTGTGATGCACCATTTGTAGTGCAGTTATTAAATTTTGCTCGCAGTTTTGATCGTGTTGATCAAGCTATTTATGTAAAAAGAAAGCACAATGATCCAATTAATAATCCAGCATTATCTCAGATAAAAGATTCAGAAAATAAATTTGATGAATTTATAGCTGCTTATCGTTATTGTGCGGCTATTATTCCACCAGAAAGCTATATTCGTTATTATCTGGATTCAAAAATGTTGCGTTATTATACTAAATTTTTTGCTCGAAAGATTCGTCGTAGTAAAAATGATTTATGGCGCACAGAGCGTTTTGAAGTGATGTCTGAAGTTCTAAAGAATATTCAACCAAGACTATTGTCTAGATGCTCTCGTTACAGTAAAAAAATTGTTAATGCTTGTATCAATAAAGATTTAGCGACTGTAAAAAGAGCGGTGAATCGTCATCTTGCAAAAATCAAATTTAAGAAAATTCTTAAAAATAAAAACGAGATGAACAAATATCTTTATCAACATAAATATATTAATAAACCAATTAAAGAAAATTTAATTATGTTTGAAACATTTATGGGAAAAAGTTATGCTGATTCACCTAAATATATCTATGAATATCTAGGGAAAAATTATCCAGGTAAATATGAATTTGTTTGGGTTTTAAATGATCCTCATGAAAAATTACCATATGGTGGTAAAATTGTAAAAAGATTTACACGTGAATATGCTTATTATTTAGGGGTTAGTAAATATTTTGTTTTTAATATTCGTCAGCCATTATGGTTTAGAAAACGTGAAGAACAAGTATTTTTAGAAACCTGGCATGGAACACCGCTAAAACGATTAGCATTTGATCAAGAAGAAGTAACTGCTGCTTCACCAACTTATAAAGCACAGTTTTATCGTCAAAAGAAAGAATGGGATTATTTGATTGCCCCAAATAAATTTTCTAGTGATATTTTTAAAAGCTGTTTTATGTACGATGGTAATATGTTAGAAACTGGATATCCTCGTAATGATTTATTATCTGCTAGTAATCGTGATGAAATAGCATTAAATTTAAAGAAAAAACTTGGAATTCCTTTAGATAAGAAAACTATTTTATATGCACCAACCTGGCGTGACGATGAATATTATGGAAATGGTAGATATAAGTTTAAATTGAAGTTAGATTTAGATTTATTGAAAAAAGAATTAGGAGATCAATATGTTGTGTTGTTAAGAACACATCATTACATTGCTGATAATTTAGATGTAACAGGTTTAGAAGATTTTGCATTTAATTTAAGTAAATATGATGATATTACTGAAATATATTTAATTAGTGATATTTGTATTACTGATTATTCTAGTGTTTTCTTTGATTATGCTAATTTAAAAAGACCGTTATTATTTTATACCTATGATTTAGATAAATATCGTGATGTATTACGAGGTTTTTATATTGATATGGAAACTGAATTACCAGGTCCATTAGTATTTTCTAGTGAAGAAGTGGTTGACAAAATTAAAAATATTGATCAGTTAAATGCTGATTATCAAGAAAAATATCAACAATTTTATCAACGCTTTTGTTCATGGGAAGATGGCAATGCTAGTAAACGTGTTGTTGAAGAAGTGTTTAAATAAGGGGCAATACCCCTTATTTTTATAGGAGGAAAAAATGAAGCTGATAAAAAAATTTTTAGGAAAAATGATACGTATAATTTATCGCTTAGGATATCGTTTTATTCCTTGTGATAAAAACACGATTTTGTTTATTTCTTTTCATGGTCGTGGTTATTCTGATAATCCGATGGCCTTACATCAATATATGACGGCACATCAAGAATATCAAAAATATCGTTGCATTTTTGCAATAAAACATCATCGAAAAAAGAATATCCAGATACCAAATGCTAAGATTATTGAATATTTTAGTATACCATATTTCTTTTATTTAGCCCGCAGTAAATATTGGATTTCTAATTGTAAATTACCAAAGTATGTCTTAAAGAAAAAAAATCAAATATATTTACAAACTTGGCATGGTACACCGCTAAAAAAATTAGCTCATGATATTGAAGTTCCTGAAGGAACAACTTTTTATCGTAGTGAAATGTCAGTTGAAGAAATGCGTTCAACTTATGATAATGATGTAAGTAAATATAATTATATGATTAGCCCTAGTAGTTTTACTACTGAAGTATTTCAAAGTGCGTTTGCTATTAATAAAGAAAGATTAATTGAAACAGGCTATCCTCGTAATGATATTTTATCTAATTATACTGAGGATGATGTTATGAAAATTAAAGCTAAATTGAACTTGCCTAAAGATAAAAAAATTATTTTATATGCGCCAACCTGGCGTGATAATTCATATAATTTAAAAGGTTATACTTTTAAGCTTGAAGTTGATTTTAAAAAATGGCAGCAAGTTTTACAAGATGAATATATTGTATTATTTAAGCCGCATTATTTAATTGTAAATGATTTTGATTTAGAAGCCGTTAAGGATTTTGTTTATTTTATCGATCCTCAATCAGATATTAGTTCATTATATCTAATTGCTGATGTTTTAATAACTGATTATTCAAGTGTTTTCTTTGATTATGCAATTTTAAAAAGACCAATTTATTTCTATATGTATGATTTAGATAGTTATCGTGATGAATTAAGAGGTTTTTATTTAGATATTTATAATGATCTTCCTGGTGAAGTTATTGAAAATGAAGATGATCTTTTATATAAAGTTGCCAATCATTGTTATGATTATTCAAAACTAGAAGTATTTAACCAGCGGTTTAATAATCATGAAGATGGAAATGCAAGTAAACGTGTTGTTGAAATATTATTTAAGTAGGTGAGAAAATGGGAATAAAAAAGATTATAATTTATATTATTCTTAAAATAAGTAATATTTTTGTAAGTCGTTTTTCTATTAAGCAAAATCAAATTGCATTTGTTTCGCTAGAATCTAATCATTTAGAAAGTGATTTAAAGATTATTTATGATGGTCTTAAAAATAAAAAAGATTATGATTTAAAAACAGTATTAATAAATTATAATAAGAAATCATTGATAAATAATTTTTTGTACATGTTGAATTGTATTAAACAAATATATGTTATAAACACTTCAAAATTAGTTTTAATTACTGATAATAATTATGTTATAAGTAATTTTAAACGAGAAGGGGTAACTGTTGTTCAAGTCTGGCATGCAACAGGAGCAATTAAAAAATTTGGAAATGCGATTAAGCGTGAATATCCAATTAGAAATTACGATTATGTCATAAGTAATAGTGATTATTGGAAAGAACCATATCATGAAGCTTTTGCGGTAAGCAAAGATCATGTAATTACTACGGGGATGCCGCGTGTTGATCATTTAAATGATGATAATTATTTAAATACTACTAAACAAAAACTGATTAGTAAGTACCCTGTTTTAGAAAATAAAAAGATAATTTTATATGCACCAACATTTAGAGGAAATATTTATCAAGGTTTTAAAGCAGTAGATTTTGATGCTACAAAAGTTTTAAATGCTTTAGGTGATGATTATGTTTTAATTTATAAATTCCACCCTTTATTGTTAAAAGCAAAATTACAAGATGATAAACGGATCATAAATTTAAATCATGAAGATACTCATGATTTATTTACAGTTAGTGATATGCTGATCTCTGATTTTTCTTCGATAATCTTTGATTATTCTTTATTAAATAAACCGATGTATTTTTATGTTCCGGATTTAGATGAATATTTGAAGACATTAGGATGTTTTGTTGATTATAGTCAAGTGATGCCAGGGGCAATTTGTAAAAATGAAACTGAAGTAATTGATGCTATTAAGGAAAATAAAAGCTATGATATTAAAGAATTTAGTCAAATGTTTTTTAAATATCAAGATGGAAAAAATAGCGAACGAGTTATTCAATTAATTGATCAGATAATGAATGATGTAGTAAAATAATTTAAGATTATTAATTTATAAGTGTTGATAAAAAGATTAGGATTTGTAGACATACAGTATGCTAATCTTTTTTTAGTTAGTATCAAAAAAGGAATCGATTATGAAATGAACTCAATTATTTGGGTATCCAAATAATTGAGTTCACTTCATTAATTCCTCCTTATTTATTGTTTTCTTCTAAAAAATCTTTTACCTGGAATAAGTTATCCATGATCTTATAAGTCATTTTAACATATTTTTCTTCAGGATATTTCATATCAGGAATCCCGATTACTTTTATCTCAGCATTATAAGCGGCATTGATACCTGATTCAGAGTCTTCTAAAACTAAGGCATCTTGTGGTGATACTTGTAGTTTTTGACAAGCTTTTAAGAATACTTCAGGATTTGGTTTTCCTTTTGTTACTTCATCACCGCAAATAGAATCATCAAAATATTGATCGATTTGGGCTTGTTTAACAATTAAGTCAACTCGATTACGATGAGAACTTGTTGCAATAATTGTTTTATAATTATTTTCTTTTAAATATTTTAATAATTCAACTAATCCTGGTTTTAAAGGTACGCCCTCAGTTTCAAAACGTTTAGCAATATAAGCATGAACATCTTTAATAATTTGGTCAACATCATATTGTGGACCATAATCTTCTTTAAATAAATCATGAACAGCTTTTACTGGTTTTCCTAAAAGCGTTTTGTATTTTTCTTCACTCATTGTTAGGTTTTCTTTAGCTAAAACATGTTGATACCCCTCAAAGGTTACACGTTCGCTGTCAATCATTAAACCATCCATATCAAAAATTACTGCTTTTATCATTTTTGTTTACCTCCATATTGATAAGATAATCATACCATATAACTCTTTTATTGGGTATAAAATTTATCTTTAATCATATATTGCAATAAAGGAGTTGTTGTTATGATACATAGAGGGGAAATCTATTATGCTGATTTATCACCAGTTGTAGGAAGTGAACAAGGTGGATATCGACCAGTAATAATATTACAAAACAATAAAGGTAATCGTTATTCAACAACAGTTATTATTGCACCGATATCATCAAGGTTAACTAAAAATCCTTTGCCAACCCATGTTATGTTAGAGACGGGGTCATTAGAAAAAAAGAGTGTTGTATTATTAGAACAGATTAGAACGATTGATAAAAAGCGTATTAAAGAAAAGGTTGGAAAAATTGATAATCGAATTATGAAACAGATTAATCAAGCTATAAAAACTAGTTTAGACATCAAATAATTCCCTTTAATGCTATTATTTGATATAATAATAACATGGAGGGATTAGTATGAATGTTCGTGATATAAAGACCAAGGCTAGAAGTATGATTGCTACTAATCGTAGTAGTATTGTAATGATATTTTTATTTATTGGTATCATGATGGTTGCTATAAATTATTTAATTCAATTAATTGGAAGTAGTATTCCGTTTTTGATAACTATATTGGGTTTTTTGGTTTTACCGTTTTCACATGGTAAAGTAGTAACTGCTTTAAAAACAGTTAATGAACGAAGTGATGAATTATCAATAGAACAAGATGGTTTAGTTGGGATAAAAAGGTATAAAGATTTATTTTTTACTTATTTTATTAAAGAATTATTGTTGTTATTTTTATTGATGTTAGTTCTTTTAATTATTGCTCTGGTTTCAAAGTTAATAATTGGCGATGCTGCCTTTAATAGTATTATATCGTTTATTATGCAATCAGGATTTGAAACAACAGATATTAGTACTATTTTAAATGATCCAAAAATGGTTACAGTGATAGAAAATATTGGTAATATCTTTTTTTGGGGTAGTATTGTGTTGATAGTTGTTTTAATAATGTATTCATTATATTTTGCTTTAACACCATATTTATTAGAAAAATACAATATAAAGGGTGCTAAGGCGATGAGTGAATCAGCTCGGTTAATGAAAGGGCATAAATCAACTTTAGTAGTACTATATCTTTCTTATATTGGCTGGTATTTTTTAGCGGTACTTATTATGACTGTTGTTACAATGATTATTCCAGTACCAATTATTGTAGATGTACTTACGACAATTGTGGGTGTTTATTTATTTACAGCTGAACTAGAAGTATGTAAAGCAGTATTTTTTGAAGAAATTGATTTAGAAGATAAAAACCAGATTTAGCGGGGTGTTAATTTGAATTTGATTGAAACAGTGAAGTTAAATAATCGGCAAAAAGCAATTGGGGTAATTCTTCTTTTTCCCTGGTATTTGTATTTTGCACCGACAATTTTGAATTTTTTAATAAATCTTTATTTAATGTATATTAGCAATGCTTATTCAGCTGATTTTGTAAATATTATTTATAATATGTTAATAGGGATTGCTTCGGCTATACCGATAATATTTGTTTTAAAAGATTTCTTAATTGAAAATTGGAAAATTTTTAAAGATAAATTTTTAGAAAATATTATTTGGGTACTTACAATCGGTTTAGTTGTATCTTATGGGTTAGCTTTCGTTGGTACAGCTATTGAAACTTTGATTTTAGGATCTCAGGCTTCTGATGCTACTAATCAAGTATTTGTAGAATCATTAGTGAAATCTAATCTGCCATTAATGTTTATCCAAAGTGTTATTTTAGCTCCTTTTGTTGAAGAAATGTTATTTAGAGGGGTTATTTTCAATACATTAAGGCAAAAAAATAAAGTTTTAGCGCATATACTTTCAGCATTTTTGTTTGGTTTATTACATGTTTATACTTACATTCTTGCAGGGGACATGACTGAATGGATTAAGCTGATTCCATATATGGCAACAGGGTTATCACTTTCTTATGTATATGAAAAAAGACAGACGATTTTTGCGTCTATCTTGTTACATATGGCAAAGAACTTGATTGCGGTTTTAAGTATTGGATTATTAATTTAGTGCCAGTTTTTGGCACTTTTTTTTATATTAACATAACAATTACTCCTACTAAAATACCTAAAATCATTCCAAAAGTAACATCACTTAAATAATGGACAAACAGATATAATCTAGAAAATGCCATTATAAAAGCGAAGATCATAAAAATTACCCCTGCTTTAGGAAATAAAAAACATACTGTCGTTGCACAAGCAAAGCTTGAAGTAGTATGTCCAGATGGAAATGAATAGTCATTAGGAATAGCTATTAACATGTTTACATCTGTAAATGTATGACAAGGACGTTTTCTTTTTACAAGTGATTTAATAGTTACTTGACCAATGATTGTTGAAGCAAGTAGGGCTGTTAACATTCTTTGGGCAAGAAAACGAGTTTGACTATGAAGACTCAATATTAAAATTAAGCCAAGCCAAATCATTCCAAAATCACCAATTCCAGTGATCAGTATCATGATCTTATTTAGAAAATGGTGATGATAGTATTTTAAAAAATAGTGTGATGTTTTTACATCTATTTCTTTAATTTTATTAATTATCTTCATTTTCGACTCCGATGTTTTTAATTAATCGATAAACTAATTTACATATATAAATAATGATAATATTAAATATAATGGCAAAAAGAAGTTCTATCGCTAAAGTTGATAAAAACTGATTTCCAGCAGTTATTGTTGAATAATCAGGAACTAGGCTAATTAAGCTATTTAAACCGTTAAAAATCAATTTAAATGGTGCTAAGGCAATAGTAATATATAATTCAATGATTTTACTTACAATACTAGCACCAATACCAGGACCATTAATAAAATCTTCAAAACCAACATAAAGTAATAATGCTATAAATGATACTAAGGCATCAATAATTAAAGTATAGCCAAAATCAGCAAGTTTTGATCCGATAGTTTTTTCTTTTTCTATTTGTAGTTTTTCTTGTTTGTTTTCTTCAATATTTTCGTTAGAAACATTTCCATTGATCTGGTCAATTAAATTATTGACTTCATTTAAATCAGTACCAATAGAAGTTTTTGTATTTTTTTGATTTTTTAATAATGATGATAAATCATTGTTTTTTTTATTTATAGAAGAATCTTTGTTGGATTCGTTATTTGAATATTCTTTAAAAAAACTAGGTTCTATTATTGGATAATTATCTTCACTTACAATTTGTCCTAAAAAATAATGATATGTATCGCGTACTAATTCAATTAATTGTTCATCATTTTTATATTCTTCTAATAAATGATGATAGGTTTGATTTAAGGTTTCTAAATCCATATCTTTAGACATGCCAAGTAATGGTGAATAAATTTCCATAGTATCATATGGTGAAAACAAAAAGACATTAATAACGTCAAAGTTGTTTTTAGCAATTTTAAAAACACGAGGAATTACTGTTTCATTGGCACTGCATAAATCATTAAGATAGATTACATTCATTAATATTTGATTTCCAGCTGATAATAAACTTGGGAAATTGGCAACTAACATTGCTTCGCTAGGTTGACAATCTAATTGTTCTAAAGTGGTTGTTAAAACAGCTGGATCAGGTAAGCCAGGTAATTCACTATCGCCACCAATGATAAAATCAATTTGATTATATAATTTTGTTAATTGTAAATATCTAATAGCACTTTTTATTTTATGGGTTGATAAAACAGCAACTTTTATTTTTCTTTGATTAAAGAAATGTAATAATTCTTCAGTACCTTCCTTTTTTATAGCATCAGGTTTTAATTTTGCGTATTCAAATAAATCACGTTCAATAACATTATTAATTTCTTCACTGCTATAATTATTACTAATAGGGAATTGTTGATACATTGTTTTCATATTACCTAAAGAATCTTCAAATTCTTTTTTAGTAATATTATAATTATGTTTTTTACATATTCTTTTGAAATAGTTAAAACGAAGCCGATTTAAATCTAATAAACCGCCATCTAGTGGAATTATAACTACTTTTATATTATTAACCGTTTGTTTGTAAAACATTGCCAAGTCACCCCATTCATTGATTAATTATATCATAGCTATTTAGTTTTTTCATTATTTTTCACTTGCTTTTCTTATAAGGTTGATGTATTATAATATTTGTCATCTCTCCTTAGCTCAGCTGGCAGAGCAACTGACTCTTAATCAGTGGGTCTAGGGTTCGAATCCCTAAGGGGAGACCAGAGAAAAAATCGGCTAAAATCCTTGATTTTACTAGGGTTTAGCCGTTTTTTATTTTTGTTATTGACTTTGTTATTACATCTAATTTAATCGGATTTAATTGAATTGTTAGTAGTCAAAAAGTAGTCAAAATAATAGAGAAAAAAAGTTACTTTGTTTCAAGTAACTTTTTATTAAAAAATTTTTTTGTATTATTTAATTTATTTTCTATATATTGATCCATTACGTTATTGTTTCTTAATTTTTCTTTATCCAAGTGAATATATACATCATTTAACATTTTGCTATCACTATGCCCCATATAATATTCAGCATCTTTTAATTTTATTCCAGAATAATACAAAAGTGTTGCATAAGTATGTCTAAAAATATAAGGTGTAAATCCATCTGGATTAAATTGAATATCCAGTTCCAATGCTTTAGCAGTTATTTTATCAATTATTTTTTTAAATAGCCATTTATAACCTTGGTAGGTTAAATAATCGTTACCATCGCTTAAATTTGTAAATAGCTTATCATATTTTAAGGTACTAAGATAATACTCTATAAAAGGAATTGTATTAGTAAATAAAGGTACCTCTCTATTGCTGCTATTATTTTTTGTAAACTTTTGAAAAATTGCTTTGTTTGAAACATATACAACAGTCTTATTAACAATTACATATCCGTAATCATTATTAATTATAAAATCTTTTTTAGTTAACGCTCGTGTTTCTTCTGGTCTAAGTCCACAATACTTGCTCATAATAACAAACATTTTCTCACGATCAGTAAAATCAGCAACTTCAGTTAGATAGAATTCTTCATTTGTTAATATTCTTTTCTTTTTAGCTTCTAATTTGGGCTTTTTTATTCGTCTACATGGATTTTTAAGAATGATTTCATCATCAATAGCATTTTCCATTATTTGATTTACAGTCATATAAACCTTGTTTGCGGTATTAGGTTTATCAATTAAGTCATTAATAAGCATTTGTATATCAGTTTTTTTTATATCACTAACTTTTTTATAATCAATTCTACTAAAATGATTATTTAATAAAGATTTATAACTATGCTGTGATTTAATGTTTATCGATGGTTTCTTACTATCAAACCAAATCCATTTGTAATCTATAAATTTAATATCATTAGTTCTTAATGATTTACCCTGTTTATAATTAACTAGCATGTCTATTTTCTTTTTATCCAATTCTTTAACAGATTTAGCATATAATACATATCTTTTGCCATCCAGCGTTAATGATGTACTATATCTGCCATCTTTTCTTTTTTTATATTTGGCCATATAAACACGTCCTTTCTTGTTTGCCTTGAACGTGCTGAAATGATATAATTAAACACGTAAAAGGACTTTCGTAGGTTATTTTACATTAGTGCATTGCCAGTGCACTTAAGACTTCACTGTTGCCAGCAGTGAAGTTTTTTATTTTTCTCGATCCTTTAAGTCATCAACAATTTCTTGTAACAAATCAATATAATTATAATTCATTGCATCACAAATACTTTTTAAAACATGAACACTTATCGATATCTTTCCTTTTTCGTAAGCGTGTATTGTATTTCTAGCTTTCCCAACTTTAGTACCAACATCATTCAGTGATAGATTTTTAGATTCTCTTAATTTTTTTAATTTTATGCCAATTCTAACATCAATATCACTCATAATTTTTCTTGTAACTCATCAATTTTAAGTGATATTTCATCTAAAGTAATATTATATAAAGAACATAAAATTTTCATATCATCAAAATAAATTCTATTCCTACCACTTTCAATATCCCCTAGCCATCCTACAGATTTTCCGCATTTTTTTGCCACTTCAGTCAATGTTAAATTTTGCTTTTTTCGTGCTTCTTTTAAAAGAGAACCGTTTATTTTATTAAAATCATTTTGCATAGATTTCACCTCACATATATAATATCACATATCGTTACGTTTGTAACGTGAAAAAATAAAAAAATGTGCTCAAATTCGTTGACAACGTAAATATATAGTGTTATATTTGATTTGTAAGTTCGTTAACAACGTAAAATCAAGGAGGAATATATGGAAAAAATATCAATAAAAGCTATTAGAATTAATTTAGAAATGACACAAAAGGAAATGGCAGATTATTTGAATATATCATTAAGAGCATATGTTGATAAAGAAAATGGTGTTAACAAATTTTACTTTGATGAAGTAAAAAAAATTGCTGATTTAGGTAAAGTTAGTTTAGATATTATTAGATAATTTTTTTACAAAAAAATTACGTTGATAACGAAAATATAAAATAAGGAGGGTAATTAATGTTTAACAAATTGTTTTGCAATCATGAATTTGTATATGTTGATAAAGAGCTCATTACTCATTTCCCCGAAGAAGATGAATATTTATTTAAATTCATGTGCAAGAAATGCAAAAAGAAAAAATATATTTCTTCTTCATTTGTGGAAAAAATATATCGTCGTTTTGTTCGTGATTTAAATGAAATGGTTGTTATTGATGGATTTATTGATACTTCTGAACCGGCTTTTGTTTTACCAACAAGATGTGGAAGTTTTCATATAGATACAAGGCTTACTGGTTATGCAGCCGACAAAACAATTGAGTATTTTAAAAATAAATATTCTGTTGACATAACACAAATCAGAAGTGGTTTTTAATGTTTAAATAATATCATTGGTCTCGATGAAACATCAAACACAGAAGTGTGATTAGAAGTCATAAAAATGGATTTAAAATTTATGAGGTGAGAAGATGGGATTAATTCTTAGTTGTATATGTAGCATCGTAATTTCAATTGCGATTGGTAATATTGTTGGAATTTATTATTTAGAAAAAAATGATAAAGACTGGCAAAGAATTTTCGATGAAGCAACCAAATTTGTATTAGAAGAAATTAAAAATTCAAAAAAAAATTAGGGGAGTAATATTAATGAAAAGGTTTTATGAAGATGGCACCGGTAAAATAAAAATGGAGCAAAAGGAAAAGCACCCTGCTCGAAAAATTTTAGAGCAAGGTGGTTGGATAGATGAAGATAGTTTTGAACTCATGCTAAGAGAAGAAGCAGAAGATAATAGAATGAGCACATTAGAATCAATCGAGGAAAATCTTATACAAGTAAATAAAACTTTATATGCGATCTTAAAATATATTTCTAATAATCCACAAGATTAAAATCTTCTTCATCTATTAATGCATATTCTCTATAAGTATTTAGTTCAAGTCTGAATGTATAGAGTTTATTTGTTAATGTATCACGATATTTTACTGAAATCCAATGATTGTTATTTAAGTATTTATTATTAATTAAGGCAATTTTTGAAGTTTTGGGTGCTAAATAGATATTTTTTAATCCAACTAAAGGAAATGGGAGTTTATCAGATGTGTTAGCTTTGTTTACATTTATATCTGTTTCAAATGTGAGTAATAAAGCATCAAAATTTCCAAAGTTTTTAATCTTGATATAAGTACCCTTTTTTGAAGAGATAAGGTACATAGAAACCATTGCACGATTTGAAAGTTTTATAGTTCTAGATGTTTGATAACAAGCAAAAATTGCAGTTGCTAAAGATAGGATAGAAATAAAAGTTGAATAGATATCAAAATTTATATTATTCATGATTTCACCTCGCTTTCATTAAAATTTCGACATGGTGGTGTCGATATTTAAATTATAGCATTGGTGAAAAATAAATCAAAAAAAGGAGATTGAACAATGGAATATATATTTTCGATACTGACAAGTGTATGTATTTCATACATAATTGCCAGTCAATTGTTTCAAAAATATATGTTAGAGATCGAAAGGATACTTGATGAAACATTTAAAGAAATAAAAAGAAAGGAACGTTAAAAAATGAATGAATTACAAGTATTTAAAAACGAAGAATTTGGAGAAGTAAGAAGTTTAAAGATTGGAGATGAGCCTTGGTTTGTTGGTAAAGATGTAGCGGACATCTTAGGTTATACAAACAGTAGAAAAGCAATTAGTGATCATGTTGATGATGAAGATAAGGGAGTAACGAAATGTGACACCCTTGGAGGTAAACAGGATTTAACTATTATCAACGAATCAGGCTTATACAGTTTGATCTTATCCAGCAAATTACCAACTGCTAAGAAATTCAAACGCTGGGTAACAAGTGAAGTGTTGCCGGCAATCAGAAAAACAGGAAGTTATCAGATTCCAGATAATCCCATGGATGCTCTTAAGTTGATGTTTGAAGCTCAAACTCAAACAAATGATAAAGTCGAACACATCCAGGAAGATGTAAAAGAATTAAAGGATAACAAACTATTAAATCCTGGTCAGTATAACTATTTAGGTACACAAATCAGGAAAAGAGTTAGAGCAATCAAAGAAGTTAGAAAATTAAATCTTACAACAAAGCAAAATAGTAAATTATACAGCTTTATTAATCGGGACCTTAACAAATATGTAGGAATTCGTACTAGAAGTCAGTTCAAAGAAAAAGACTTTGAAAAAGCATTGAATTTTATCAGTGAATGGGATTTAAGCTATACAGACTTAAAAATTATTGAAGAAATGGAGAGTTAAGTATGAGAACCATGAATATGTATCCAAAACGATACATGACAATTAAAGAATTAGTACCATATGGGTTTACTAAATATGAATTAGAAAAGTATGTAAAAATTAGAGGATTTCCAGCATATAAGGCTCCAGGAACTACAAGCCCATGGAAAATTGATACTGCTAAATTAGACTCATGGTTAAAAAGAAATTTTGGAGCATAAAGAAAAATAGCCGTTGCGCCAACAACGACTAATTAAACAAAAAAGCAATTAGATTATAAAGGATAAAACGGAGGTTGTCAAAATGAAAAAGAAAGCAATTATTAAAGAATTAGAAAATATTAGAAAAATCTCAAAGATGAATCGCAAAGAACTTTATGAAAATTATCCTTTTACTCGTGAATTTATAAGTGAAGATGATTCTATTTATCCTGCATTAACAGGACTTATTGAAAGTGAATTAGAACATTTGATCAGGAGGATTGAACGAAATGGACTTAAATAAATTGAGTGCTAGAGGCACTTTAACAATAACAGTTATATTAATCCTAGCTACTTTTACAGTAGCAGGAATTATAGAAAAAATACTATAAAGAAATATTAGGATTTGTTCCCTCAAGGCAGTGCATCTAAAAGGCATGCTTACTGCATGCCTAAGAGTTTTAAAATCAGACTAACTATAATTGAAACAATTATTTCTTTAACAAGAACTGGCATTTCTTGTTTGAATGATTTGAAAATTTTACCCCTTTCGTTAAAAAAGTATGTCATATGGTGCACTGCCTTGAGGGAACAAAGAAGCTAAACAAGGAGTTGATAGATTTTGATGTCTGTTAAAAAAATTGAAAATCTTAAAGGTGAGATTTGGAAGCAATATGAGGATACCGGTTATTATTTTTCAAATTTTGGACGTGCAAAAAGAAAATATAAATGTGGTAATGAAAGGTTGTTGCGTCCTTATAAGGTTGTTCCCAAAAAAGGCTCATGGAGATATGTAATTAAAATTTATGGTAAAGAAAAGACTTTTGCACCTATTATTTACAAACTTTTCAATGGTGAAATACCTGATGATCATGTTGTAGTGCATAGAAATAAAGTTCTTAGTGATAATAGTGCTATTAACCTTAAAGCGATGCCACGTACGATGTTAGGGACCTTATATGGTGGCAGGACATCTAAACGGAAACTTATTTATTGTTTTGATAATAAGAAGATTTATAAAGGCACACGAGAAGCTGCTAAAGATTTGCATATCAATCGTCAGTCTGTCTGTGATTACTGCAATAATAAAGTGAAAAATCCTCTATATCGGCTTAAATGGTTTGAAGAAAGATAATCATGTATAAATTTACAGTATTTGTCGAAGCAGAAAGCTTTGTTTTACCACTTGTTGTTTATGCAGATAATAAAAAAGATGCTGGTAAAAAGGGAATAAGACTGTTTAACAAAACATTCAAAAACAAAAAAAGAATTGTTTCAGTGACTGTGCATAAGGATAAATATTACTTTGGTTGGTATATATACTAAAAATGTTAGAGATTTTCTGATTAATATAAAGAAATGATTAGAGAAATGATAGAAATGATAAGAGCTAAAAGTCCTATCCAGTTGTCTTTGAAGTAATTGATTTTATTAATTCTATTGAATTCCTTTTGGTGTTTGCTGGTATGTGATAAGCCAAAACATACAACGCCAGGTGAATATCTAGATTTTCTTAAATAATTTTTTTCGGTTAGATACTTTATACATGATATGACATCATCTGATTTAATATTCAATTCGTTAGCAGCTTTAGCTATGTCTGGATTAGTGTAAGGTAATTTCTGATTAGGTAATTGTTTAATATAGTCTAATAATTTTTTACTTGTTTTATCCATATTTTTTCCTCCTTTTCGACATTATAACACAAAAAATAAAAGAGGTGATAGCTTGGCAAGAAGAATTAAGCGTTTTGGTGGACAACATGAAACCCTGCCGATTAAAGATCCACGTCAATTGAATGAGTTTATGTTTAATCTTTTGAGAAAAAGGGATAGAGCAAAAACTCCAGTAAAGCGATACCAGGCAGACAGAAACTGGATGTTATGTATGCTGGGATTTAATACAGCTTTTAGAGCAGAGGATTTACTGCAATTAAGAGTTATCGATGTAAAAAAAGGTTACGTTCATATCAAAGAAAATAAAACATCAAAAATGCAGAATTTTAGAATGAACAAGAAGCTGCATAAAGATGTTTTAGATTATATTAAACGTAACAAATTAACAGATTACGATTATCTGTTTATGGGACAAAAAAAGATTCAAAACGGCAAAAAATACGTCTATCCGATCACTCGACAGAGAGCTCATAAAATAGTAAGTCAAAATGCTAAAGAAATAGGTATAGATTTTGTGTTTGGAATGCATAGTCTGCGAAAGACATTTGGTTATCAATATTATAAAAATGGTGGTAACCTGCTAACGCTAATGAAGATGTATAACCACGATGAGCCGAACGTCACTTTATTATACATTTGTTGGGGAAAAGAAGATGCTGAAAATGATAGAGAAGCGGTATATTTAGGAGGTGTACATAAATGAGCCAGTTTATATTAGGAATCGCAGTAACAATATTAATAGAAGTTTTAGTAGTGGTTGTTCTTATTGATTTGTGTGATAGAAAGGATGATGAAGATGTGTAATACAGGAATGTATCTTAAACTGAAAAACAATGGAGCAGTATTTAAGTTTACAAACGGTACATCAGTTTTTGTTAAGAAAAAAGGAGACCGTTATGAGATTAAGAAAAAAAGGAGCGGAAAACATGATCGAAAAGAAAACATGGAAAGAATTTAGAGATAGTGGTTTATTGTGGTTTGTGAATACAATATTACATTTATTTGGTTGGGCTATTGCTGTTGAAATTGAAAAAGGAAAAACAATAAATGTATATCCGGTTAGAACAAAGTTTAGAGGATTCGATGTAAAAACTAATGATGAAGGTTATATAAAAGTTACAGAGTATTTAAAAGAAAATATAGATGATTTAACAAAGGAAGTGAAAGATGAAGTTTTTAATAACTCTAAATCTTGTTCAATATTTATTCCTAAAAATAAAAAAAATATTGAAAAGGACAAAATAGTATATTTATGTGATCATCGAGCATGTAAAGAATGTGGTAGTGGTCTTTATTGTAATCACACTCATAAAATTGAACATGCTAAAAATTTTATAAAAATAGGAGATACATATTTTGAAGATGAAAAAGAATAGAGCATATTTAAAACCGTATATAAGAAGAGCTAAAAAGAAAGATTTTGAACCTCAAAAAGCAAGTAGTTTAAGAACTTGTATAAGAGCAGCATTTTTTTGAAGATATGCCTAAGTGCTATGTATTAGTTCAAAGAGGAAGCAATAAAGTTATAGACTATGGTTTATCAAAAGATGAATTAAAATCTTCAATCCTTTTCTGTCAAGGAAAACATAGAAATAAAAAGTTTAATCAATGGACAAACGTGGTTAAAAATTATGCACAAAATCATTAGCAGGAGAAGAACATGGATAATTTAGAAGATATTAAAACATATTTAGATAATTGTATAAGATATTGGAGAAGTAAAAGAGATAAAGAAAACTGTGAATATGCTATTTATTACATAGATTGTTTTCAATCAGTTAGGAGTTCTATTTTTGGGGAATGTTTGCCAGTTGAAGAAAAGGAAGTGACGGTAAAAGAAGCGATAGCAAGTTACCATATCGTTAAACAATTAATTGAATTAGGGTATCCACATAATTTTCAACATGAAAATAAATGGGTAGTTGATTATTGTTACAAAATTTCTGAAATTGTCAAACAAGCAATAGAAATTAAAAAATACCAAGAAGAATTTAAAAAAGAAGGTGAAAATGATGTATAGACATTGCTTAAATTGTAAGCATTGCGAAGAATTAAGATTTCAGCATAGAAATATTGTTACTGGTGGTCGTAATAATGCACATTGTAAATTAAAACATAAATATTTTTTTGCAAGTAGAATAAGAGCTTTATTTTGTTTGAAATTTAAAAAAAGGAGTGTACACAATGGATAAATTTGTTGAAAAAATATTAAATCAAAAGTTAATGGAAGGTAAATTATCATTAACAGAATTTAATTGCATTGTAAATTATATTGAAAAACTAATTGATAAGGAAATAGCTAAGAAACCAGTCTTAAATAAAAATTGGGCAGATAAAGATCAAAAAGATATATATGATGAAAATGGATATATTGATCCTGATGTATGTGTCTGTCCTAGATGTAAAGAGCCTGCAATTTATGGTTTTAAATATGGTGCTAAGTTTGATTATTGCACAGATTGTGGTCAAAGAAAAGATTGGAGTGATGAAGAATGATTGAACTTAAACCATGTCCTTTCTGTGGAGGGCAAGCAAGACTTTATGTAAATGGTGGAGTACGTGTTATATGTAATAATTATAATTGCAACTGTCAAACACCTATTATAAGAGATGGAGAATATTCAACAGGAGTTGGTGATACTGCTGTAAGTAGAGTAATTGAAAAATGGAATAGGAGAGTAAAAGATGATGACTAATGAAGAAAGATTATTACATGCATTATATAGTATCAAAAAGGTACTTAATGATTTTGGATTAGAAGCTATCAAAAATGAAGTACAATTTAAAAATGGAAACACTGAAACAATTGACTGCATAAGTGTTTTACAAGAATTTGTTGTCAATTATGTAAATAGTTCCCAGTTATATAAATTTGAAGAACTTCATAAGGTAAATGAATGGATACTTTTTAAAAAAAGAGAAGCCACAAAAGAAGAAAAAGAAATGTACCAATGGGATTATGTTCTTGATTGTGAAATTCCTAATGATGGACAAGAAATACTTGTGTCAGATGGTGAAGTGGTATGGTCAGATGTGTTTATTAATTTTGGTGATTGTTATGGTTTGGAATCGAATACTGAATTAACTGGATTAGCATGGATGCCATTACCTGAACCGTACAAAAGGAAGATTAGTAAACAATGAAGCAATATTACATATTATTAGCAAAGTTGTATAAATGTTGTGAGATACCTACAGAGTACCCATTAGCACCAGTATTAATAGATGTAGATGAAATTAGCGAATTACTAGAAGAAGAATTTATTAAAGCTGGATTATTAGAAAATGAAGAAAGTGAAGGTTAGCAAACAATGAAGAAAAGAATAAAATCAAATATATTAGGGATATTATTATTTATTATTACTGCCCTAGGAGTTATTGGCTCATGGTCATTGTTTAATCCGGTTTTAGGTACGTTGATATATATTTTATTAATAATAGCTATCTGTCTTGTTTAAGTGATAATAAATGAAAAATTGTCAAAAAGGCTGTGAAAATTGTTATGCAAAAAAATGCAAATTTAGAATAAAAGAAAGGATTAGCAAACAATGAAAAAAATAATAGGTAATTTATTATATGACACTGAAAAAGCTGAAAAAATATACAGTTATCGAAGCAAAAGAAAAACAGGAAGTTTTGGAGCTGTTAATTTTTATAGCTGGTTTGATATAGATGTTTATAAAACTAAAAAAGATAACTATTTTATCTACGGATGTCCAAGTGATGAGTATAAGTATTCTCTTAAACCTTTTATCGAAGAATTCAGTGAACCTGAATTTAAAGAAATTCTAAAAAAAATAGATCCTGATAGGTATACAGAATTTGGATTTGATGATATCGAAGAAGCTTAAACAGCACCTACAAAAAGCACCCTCAAAGTGTGATTTTACGTATTTAGAAGACATGGTAACTTTTTTTGAAAATCTTAAATAATAAAAATCTCTAAAAGTGTTGATATATCTAGAGTTTATAGAAATTTATATCTCTCTGGAAAAAATTTACACTCTTAGGGATTATGTAACATTTTTTAGTAGAGTTAGGAGGACACAAAATGGAAATGGAAAAAGTTATTAATTTTTATGGTAAAAAAGCTCAATGTAATCAAGCAATGGAAGAATGTGCTGAATTAATCGTAGCAATAAATAAATGTTTACGTTATCCACATGATGATCAACGAATTAATAATTTAATTGAGGAAATAGCAGATGTCATAATTATGATTTGTCAGCTTAAAGTTATATTTCAAATCCCTAACAGTGAAGTTGAGTCAATGATTAAATTTAAAGAAGATAGAATTATTAAACGTTTTGAGCAAGAAAAAAAGAAAAGAGAGAAATCGCAACAATATGGGAGCTAAAGAAATGGCTTTTATATTATTTCTGATGATGCTGATTTTGTTTATATTGTCATTGATCATTGGAATAAGGATTTTAAAAAAAATGTGGAGGTAATTATGGAAACCAAGGTTAATAATAACAATTTTATAACTGTCCAAGGATGGATGGCCAATGATTTAAATCTAAAAGGTAACAGTCTTTTAATATATGCTATTATCTATGGATTTTCACAAGTAGAGGGTCAAACATATAATGGTAGTTATCAATATCTTGCAGACTGGTGTGGCACCTCAAAACGGCAAGTAATTAGAATTTTAAATACATTAGTTGAAGATGGCCTGATTTCAAAAAAAGAGAAAGAGATTAATGGTGTAAAATTCAATGAGTATTCTACTATGTCAAAAATGTCACTAGGGGTGACAAAATGTCATGGGGCAGTGACAAAATGTCACGGGGGTAGTGACAAAATGTCACCCAATAATATAGATAATAATATAGATAATAATATAGATAATATATATAGTGCGAATAGTGCGAATTTTGACAAAAATGATGCATTTGAAAGATTCTGGAGTGCATACCCTAGAAAGACTAACAAGAAAAAAGCTAAAGATGCTTTTATAAAAAAATGCACAGATGAAATTATGTTTCAAAAGATGCTGAGTGCACTAGTAGACCAGAAACGATCTGAACAATGGCAAAATCCTAAATTTATACCTCATGCCAGCACATGGTTAAATGGCGAAAGATGGAATGATGTTTTAAATGTACACAATAATAGAAATTCTAATAGGGATTGGAGCTGGTTTAATGAATAAAGAAGATGTTAAAGAATTAATCTGCATCATTGATGGTACATATCCGAATTTTTTAAATGGCCGTGATTTGAAAACAGTATTCAATGCATGGTATCGCTTTTTTAATGGGAAAGACAAGAAGAAGGTATTTAGAAAGCTTGATGAATGGATAGCTAATAACAGTTATCCACCAACGCCGCACAATTTAAATGTGGCAGACTGGAGCAAATATGAATAATTATCAAGACGATTTACTTGGCATGTTTCTTACAAAACCGGAGCTGTTAGATATAACGATTTTGAAACCTCAATTTTTTGATAAAAAACATAGAATTATATTTAATGCAGTAAAAAAATCATATCATGAAAATAAAACAATTATTTTAGAAGATATTATTGCTCAAAAAGATGTAGATATGGATTTAGTTGTAGCATGTGCATCCAGCACTGCTACAACTGCATATTTTGAATATTATCAGGATTATGCAATAAGGGAATTTAAAAAGAAAGCTGTTATCGCTACATCAAAACGTTTAAAAGACGGTGAAATAGATTTAGATGAATATTATAAAACGGTCAATGATTATTCAGTATTAGGAGCTTCATCATCAACAAAATTGAGTAAAGATATTCTAATTGAATCGATTTCAAAACATAAAAAGAACATCAAGTTTGATAAATTTACTATTTTAGAGAAGAAATTAAATCTAAAAGAAAATGATTTTGTGATACTTGCGGGAGGTACAGGAGTTGGTAAAAGTGCTTTAGCATTAAACCTTATGGATGATCTATCAAAAAATTATCCATGTGTTTATTTTAACCTGGAAATGGTAAGCGAGGAATTATATCAAAGATTGATATCTATTAATTCAACATTTGCTGCTAAGACATTAGAACAGTATGAAACACTACCGCAAATTAAATTAGAGCAGGTAAACAATGCGATTGATTCTATTGCAAGCAGAAAGATAGATATTGTTAATAATTCGATTACTCTTGATAAACTAAGAAGTTTTATTATGACCTATAAAAGTGATAAGCATTTCATAGTGTTTGTTGATCATATCGGTCTAATAGGTGTAAGAGCTAAGGGAAGTTATGAAAGAATGACAGAAATAGCCAAAGAGTTAAGAAAGATATCATTAGATAATAACTGTACCATAATCGGTTTATGTCAATTAAACCGTGATGCTACAAAGTCTAATTCAAAGCCTAACTTGGCAATGCTAAGAGATAGTGGAGAGATCGAGCAAAGTGCTAGTAAAGTAATGTTCATCTGGAGAGAAGAAGATGATGATTACAGTATCATTATCGAAAAAAACAGAAGCGGAGCTAAAGCAAGGATTCCAATCGGTTATAATAAACAGAATCAAATTATGTATGAACTTAGTGATAAAAGAGATTTAAGAGGAGGGTAACTATGATTAATGATTATAAATTATATAAAGCTCGAAAGAGCGATAGAGATATGATTGAAAAAGCTAATAAAAATGATGCAATTATTATTTGCGTTAACGAAAACAGAAGATATGAAATAATGTATAGTGCTAAAGTATTTAATATTGATATTCATAAACCTTTAATTATTGATGAAGTAATTAGTTATAACTTTACAAAAGGTAATTATATTATTGATCATATAGATGATATAGCACAAATGATTATCTATCGATATATCTTAAAACCGCTATGGCAAAAAGGAACTATCTGTTTTGCTACAACAAGTAAGATTTATTTGCCAGACGTTTTAGAGGCTGAATATGATACTAGATAATATTCCAATTGCTGAACTCGAAAGAATATTAGAAGCTTTCGAATATGCAAGAGATTATAGTTTTGATAGTCATACAAGTCAGCAACCAGCACTTTATGCGATTAAAAGACAGAAAATAAGCGGTCTTGATATTAATACATATATCTATGTCGCAGATAATTATAAAGAATTGAAGGAGAAAGTTAGAAGATGGAAATCACGAACGCAGACATCAAACAGTTTATAAGAGATGTTACTTCATGCGGTTATTATAATCGCAAGATAATAGGCATCAACAATGATCTAGAAAACATCAGAAACGAAATGACCGGTATTAAATCATTAGCACCAAAGAATTATGTTATAGAGAATAAAAGGCCATTCAGTTTGCAAAAGCTTAACAGTCTTATTGTTGATGAAGAAAAACTGATAATTAGTAGAGATTACTATCAGCAAAGAATATTAGAAGTTGATTATTATTTTAGTAAGTTGCCGTTAGAAATACAGGAAATAATGATAAAGATATATATCGTAGGCATGAATCATGAAAGGACAGCAAGAATATATCATTTAGATAGAAGTACTTTGTATCGAAATATCAATAAAGAAATTAAAAAAATATTAGCAGAAAAGTAAAGTTGCAACAATGTTCACGAAAAAATGTGTTATTATGATATTGTCGAAAAGTTAGGAACGACGAAACAACCTTGAAATTTATCCAGCAGGCAGGAGAAACTGTATTGAATATAGTTTCTCTTGTCTTTTTTTGTAAAGTTTACACATTATTTTATTTTTTTATTCAAAAAGTTTTACATTTAAAAATCCCCCCGGGTTTGCTCAAAATCAAGGTGCCATGGGGAAAACGGTGAATGGGGGGCAATCTTTTGAGAATTGAAATCAAAAAAAGGGCTTTACATCTAGTATAGAAGTTTACAGAACATGTGTAAATGTCCAGGAAAGGAGGTACAAAGTTGACGATAACTAAATTAGCAAAATTAGCCGGGACCACAAGACCAACTATTTATAAATATTTTGAAAAAATGGGTTTTGATAAAAAGAATATAACCCCGGAAGTTGAAAAGAATGTTATCGACCATTTTTCAAAAAGAATAAAAAGCAACAGTAAAATAAAAGCCTCCAGTAAGAAAAGTATTATCAAACCTAAATTTAAAGCAAAAAAACTTACAACTGATGTAGTTGAAACCGTTGAAGAAAGACTTCTAAATGCCAAAAGTGATTATAACTTTAATGTTACGATGATTTCTAAATTTAAAAATGAAATTGATTTATATATTGAAGAAAACGGTTGTACAACTTATGAAAATTCATCTGGCGGGACATCTGCAATCCCGCAGATCAAGCAGTTGGAAAATTATATCAAGATGAACATTGCTTTGAATAAAACTATCCAGGAACTGGAACAGACACTGGACATTATAAGATTAAATGGAAACAGTTCGGAGGATAATCCATTTGCAAACTAATCCGTTTTTAGAGTTTATCGAAAGAACAAAAAAATTCCCTGATGAATATTCGCAAAAGATTCATCAGCAGGTTGAATTACAGGAAGAAATGCTGAAGATATATGATTTCGATGAAGAAAGAGGAAGAAAATGTGTAGACTGGATTGAAAAATTCTGTATCCTGACAGAAGGTGAAAATGCAGGTCAAAAAGTAAAACTGCTTTTGTGGCAGAAATGGTGGTATTACTCTATTTTCTGTTTTTATGGAGAATTCGAGGAACCTGACTATGATACAGATGGAAATTACATTGGAACCAAGATCAAATACTCAAGGGTTGTAAATGATGTCCTGCTGGTCATTGCATCAGGAAATGCAAAGACCACGACGATAGCTTTTTTGAATGCATATATTTTATACAGCAGTGCGTTTAAAGCACCGAACATTTTTATTGGTGCTAATTCACATCAGCAGGCAAGACTATGTTTTGACTGTACCATGGAGATTATCAAGAAGAACCGCAATTTAAAAAAATATGCAAGGATAGTTGACAGTAAATCAAGAATAAGCGTAGAGAAAACAAATTCTCTGCTGGTTGCAGTATCCAGCGATGGGGATAACCAGGAAGGTATTATTCCAGCAGTAATTGAATTAGATGAGATCCATGTTATGAAGGATTCAAGTTATGCGGACAATTTAAGAAAGTCTACTAAAAGAAGTGATATGCTCATTGTTGAGAGTTCTACGCATGGAACCGTGCGTGGAGGATATCTTGATAACAGATATGATTTTGCTACAAAAGTACTGACTAAAGAAACTGCAAAAAGACAGTATCGAAGCTTTTTTGCTGTTTTTGAACAGGATAGCGAAAATGAAGTATTTGATGCTTACCGTCTTAAAAAATATGATGTATATAAAAAATCAAATCCTTCTTTAGGTTTTGCAGTAGATACAACTATGCTTATAAAAAAAGTAGAAGAAATGATAGAAGATGCATCCAAAAGAGTTGTAATTCTGACAAAGAATTTTAATATTCCTCAAAACGGTGAATCCAGCTTTTTTACTAAAAACGAATGTATAACAAAAACATACAATGAAGAAATATTTAAAGGGGCACCGATATTCGTTGGTCTGGACATGGCCTGGACGAGGTCACCGACTGCCGATTTAACCTGTCTTTCATTGCTGATAGTAAATCCGTTTACAGAAGAACGGTATTTTAAAGATATTTATTTTCTGCCTAAATACTATGATTATCAGGAAATGATAAACGGTTCGCTGAATTCAAAACTTTTAGATATGATTGAATTAAAAAGCAAGGAAGATTCAAATATTCTTTACAACAAAAAAAAGAAAAAATACGGTTATCAGCTGTATGCCAACCGTGGTGATGTAGTTATCATCAACGAAGATTTATGTAACAGGATAACCGAAAAATATGGAACTGGTGCAAAGCCGGATATGACAGGGATAACAGAAGATTTTGTTATCTATTTTTTAGCTTATCTGGAACTTAATTTAAATATACAGATATGTAAATTCGGTCTTGATCCAAACAAAGCCAGCAAGATAGAAAGTTATTTTAATGGCAATGTTAAAAGCGTTGATGGGCGTGATATCTGTGTAAAATTCCAGATGGAAAAGTCGGCATTATCAAATCCGATATTAGAGAAGATGAAAGATATAAGGGCCCAGAATAAAGTTTTCAATAACAACAAATTAACAGAGCTGCATTTTGCCGAGGCACAAAGAAAAGATACAGCAACAGGATTTAAGCTTGTTAATCCAAACGCTAAGAAAAAAGATGGTGTTATTGCTGAAGCAGCAGCCGAGAGTGCTTACAACGTTTTTACTACAAATAAATATACCGGAGTTCAAAATCTTGAACTTTTAAAACAATGGTGGAGTGCAAATGAAACAAGAATCAATGCCCTATTGGAAAAAGGCAGTTTATCAATCACGGCTCTGGAAAAATGAAGTAAGACCAGCAGTGATAAGACGTGATAAAGCAATCTGTTATTTTTGCGGAAAACTTATAAAGGGAAGATTAGATGTACATCATCTAATCGAATTAACTGAAAAGAATTATCAGGATCCTCATATAGCATTTGGACTTGATAACTTAGTATGTGCACATAAAAAATGTCATGACATCCATCATCATCGTTTTTCTGCAGTATTAGAAAAAGAAACAATTGTTGATGATGAACTGAATATTGATTATGAAAGGAGGATGTGATGAATTTAATAAATCGAGTTAGATTTGCCTGGAATCTTGTGAGGCGGGGAATTAATTTTGTTGACAGCAATGGCAACAGATTAAGCTGGGCTGACTGGTCTACAAAATTCATTCAAACAAAGCATAGTCCAATCACCGAGACCACATATACTGCATTTGCTAATGAATTCTCTAAACTGGATTTTTATGCTTACAGAGAGTATACAGATAAAGATGGCAAACCGCAGTATGATGATTTGAATAAAGATCGTCTTAATCAGTTGCTGGGACTTAGACCAAATCCGCTTCTAACAGCTCATGATTTCAAATTTATAATGGCATATCAGTATGCAAAATACGGCAATGCCATTGCAGTAATAAATCGTGATGTAAATGGAAATGTATTTGATTATACACCGCTGGACATGGCAAATTATGAATTCGGTCATGGATACCAGCTGGACAATGGAAAAATCTTATTGAAAGTAAGAAATAAAACGAGCTCTAAAATAGAGCTTTTTGTTTATGATGATCTGCTGTTTTTAAGACAGAATCCTAATCAGATTTTTCAAGGCGATAAAAGCAACAATGATAATGCAACAGATACATTAACAAGATTATATGATACACAGCTGAATGTACTTCTTAATGAAATGATGCAGAGCGGTGAAATCCGTGGAATCGTAGAAGTGGGGTCATCGGCTGTCGGTGGTCTTAACCAGGCACTTATGGGAACAAATGAAAAAA
Organism: Erysipelatoclostridium sp. An173; assembly: GCF_002160495.1. Lineage (GTDB taxonomy): Bacteria > Bacillota_I > Bacilli_A > Erysipelotrichales > Coprobacillaceae > Thomasclavelia > Thomasclavelia merdavium. Next base: position 31,258 of record NZ_NFKR01000011.1, read on the forward strand.
ACAGCAAGCAGGACGAAATAACTGAACGTATCAAAAAGGCCAATGGCGGAGTACTTGTATTAGATGCCGGTGAAAAATGGATAGATATGAAAGCACCATTCAGAACGTTAAGTGTTGATGAACAGAATACTTTGACTAAGATGATTTATTCGTTTAAAGGCATAAATGAAAAAGTTGTAAATGGTACTGCAAATGAAGATGAGATGGAAATTTATTTCAACAAGATAATTGCTCCTTTTGCTGAGCAGTTTACTGAAGAAATAAATTATAAATCATTGACACCTACTGCTCGAACACAAGGTAAAAAAATTGATTTTAGAAGAAATCCATTTGAATATGTATCGATTACAAAAGCTATTGACTGCGCATATAAAGGTGCAATGTATGCGACTAAGAATGAAATGAGAAAGATGTTATTTAAATTCGGTCCGCTTGAAGGCGGTGACGAACTGCTTGACAATTTAAATTTTACGACAAAGGAGGGAAATAAAGATGAGTGATCTGATTAGACGTTCGTTCAATGTTGAGATGCGAGCTGTTGAAAGTGATGACAATCAGGAGATGATCGTTGAAGGATATGCGATACGTTTCAATGAAGATACGGTAATCGGGCAAGCTCCATGGGGATTTATTGAAAGCATTAGCCCTGAAGCTATGAGTACAGCAAAACTTGATGATGTTGTATTTAATCTAAACCACGATGATTCTAAGATTGCTGCTAGAACATCAAACGGTTCTCTCGAGCTTACTGTCGATGACAAAGGATTAAAGATTAGAGCAAAATTAGCTAATACTCAAATTGGACGAGATATCTATGAGATGATCAGAGCCGGTTTAATAACAACGATGTCATTCTGTGCATATGTAATTAAATCGCAGTGGACAGAAACAAACGATGAAGAAATGGATCGTCGTAAAATCGTTGAATTTGGCCGTTTTTTTGATGTAAGTGCGGTTACGTTTGCAGCTTATGAGCAGACAGAAATTGCAGTTGCAAGAAGCAGTAAATTTATTGATGAAGATGTAAAAAAACATTTTGAAGAAAAAGAATACAGAAAACAGATAAAAGAACTAGATAAAATAATGGAGGATGTATATGAATAAAGAAGAAATTTTAAAACTGATCAAACAGAAAGAAACAGAAGCCAGAAGCAAGGATATTACACCTGAACAAAGAGCACAGCTTATTAGTGAAATTGAAAATCTTAAAAGAGATTTAAAAAACTTTGAACCTGATCCACAGCCACAGCCAAATTACCGAGGTATGGATGTATTTCATGATATGGAAGGAAATGAAGTAGATAATATTTATGATAGCCGTGAATATCGAAATGCATGGTTTGAATCTGTAAGAAGACAGGATAGTGGCGATTATGTAAGAAGATTTATTTCTACAAATGACAGCGGAACTTCTCAAGGAGGTTCTGTTTTAGTACCGACTATGCTTGAAAGTGCAATTGAACATGCAGTAAGACATGGCGGTTCTATTATTTCTTTATGTAACATTACTACATATCCTGGCTTGGTGTCTGTACCATATGAAAAAGATTCCGGTGAAGAAGGACAAACAAGAACTGAAGGCGGTAATGCACCAGAAGAATCTGAAATTACATTAGGTGAAGCTTCATTACAGCCGGAAACAATTGTAAAATGGATCTCAATTACTAAGGAAATGGAAGTAATGGCAATCGATGCATTCGCTGATTATGTAACTGAATTGCTTGTTGATAAAATTCTTGGTGCATGTGATACAAAAGTTCTAACCGGGACAAAAGCAACAAAAGGGTTAAACGGTATTACAACTGTTGCAGATAAAACCATCGTAGCCGAACTTGAAACGGATACATTAGGACCAGCTACTGGTTTTTCTGCTCAGGCTGAACTTGATGACAATGTTGAACCTGTTGTTGTTATGAACAAAAAAACATTGTTCAATTCAATTATGGGCATGAAAGATAAAAATGACCGGCCAATTTTTACGTCTATGATTGACCCTACGACTGGTAAAGCAGTTTATTATTATAATGGAATGCGTGTTGAAACCTCAAATAAGATCAAGGATTTTGATAGTGCAGCAGCTGGTGAAGTATTTATGGTAGTCGGTGATTTTAAAGGATATCGTGCTAATTTCCCAAATGGATTTGCATGTTCTTTATTAAGAGATCCATATACAAAATCACCAGATGGACAAGTAAGATATATCGCCGATATCATGGCCGGAGGACGTCCAACAAAAATTCTTCACTTCTGTGTTGTTAAAAAACCGGCAGCTTAAAATGGTGTAATTAATGGATCAGAAAAACAAGTCATTTTATCTTGAGAAAATAAAAATTCTGCTTGATATTGATGATACTGATATTTATGATTCAAAAATAGAAATTCTGCTTAGCGGGGCCATAAATACCTTAAAAAAAGCCGGGATACCGGAAATAGAAAAAGATAGCGAGTTGGCAACCAACTACGCTATCTGCCTTGCTTTGGAAACATCTAAACTCATGGATATGGATTTTAACAGCGACATTTTACAAAGACTGTATATAACTTCTGTAGTAACATTAAGGACAGAATTTACAGATGAAAAGTGAATGCAAGCTGGTATATGTAATCGAAGATTATGATGACAGTGGAAATCCGGTCAATGATGAGTTCAGAATATCTGTTAAATGTGATGATCTGGGACAGTGGAGCAGCGGTTATTATGAAGATCGTAACCGTTCTATGATGAAATCAATAAATTTCAGGATTGGTAGAAACTATCTGAATTCATGTAGAGGTGAACTTAGATATGTTGACTACAAAGGAATAAGATATGAAATCAAGCAGGTTTTAAAAGATAATCAAAGAAAACTTAAATGTATTCTCGACTGTGAGGAGTTTATAGTATGATTGGGTTTGTTAAACAGAAAGAGCTGCTTGATCTTTTAGAAGAAAATAGTGAAAATACAAAATGTTATTTTGAAGAGGTTAAAAATAAAAATGAAGATTATATCTATGTAAGAAGAATAGAGGATGCATCTATTCCGGCAGATAACACTAATTTTTTTATTTATAATCGTATAGAAATAACTGTATACAGTAAAACGGTATTAAAAAGGACGAATCTATGCAGATACATAATTTCTGTTTTTGATACCGTTTTTAGTTTTGCAAGAGCAAATGATATATATACTGCTACATGTACTGTTAATTTAAAGGTGGATGAGTGGAATGCCGGTCCATGATTTTGATGTCGAACTGGATCTTGATGATTTTTTAAAAGCTCTTGCAGAAGATGCCCGTGAAACTGCTGAAAGAAACAGTCCGCAAAGAAAAGGCAATTATGCAAAAGGATGGAAAACAAAAAAAGTAAAAGGCGGTTATATAGTCTACAACGAAAACTATAGACTGCCTCATCTTTTAGAAAATGGTCATCTTAGTAAAAATTTAGGATGGGTCAAAGGAAAAAAACACATCATTATTGCAGAAGATGCTGTTAAAAACAGCATTTCAAAACGGGCAGACAAAATAAAAATAAATATCAAAAGTTAGGAGGATAGTATGGAAAAAAAGATTATATACGGTAATGATAATTTCGGCTATGCTTTGATCGATACCAGTGAAGAAACACCTGAATTTTCTGCACCAGTTTTAATGCCAGGGATGAAATCAAGTACTATTGAAGTTGAGGAAAACAGTACAAAAATTCATGCAGATAATACTACGTTTGCTATTATTACCGGTGAAAAAGTAAGAACATGTGAGGCTACTGTTACATATATTCCGGAAAGTTATTATACGAACTGTTTAGGATATAAAGCAAATACAAATGGAATGTTAACTGACACTGGTACTAAAAAACCGCACTGTTTCTTTTTTACTACAAATGAGCTGAATGCCGTAACCGGTGAAGAAACACAAACATTGCATTATGTTTATGACGTTACAGCTAAAGAGCCGAATTTAGAAACAAGTACGGTCGAAGATGAAATTGAAGCTGCTGATCTTGTGATCAGCTATGAATCAAAACGAAGTGATTTTGTAAAAGATACTGACGGGAAACTGGTAGGCTATGCTAGAATTACCAGAACAGAAGAAAATAAAACATGGTTCGATACTTTTAAAACTAAGGTATTATTACCTACAGATGAAGTTGCTGGAGCAGGAGGATAATATGAAGATATTTAAATACAGTTTTATTCCTGAAAAGATAGTTATCGATAAGAAAAACGGTGAGCCAAAAGTTATAAGAGGAAAAGAGCGCAAGCTCTTTTTTGCTTATACTCACGAATCGAGCGGTATTTTTGAAGAATTATTTGAACAGCCGCTTTTAACGGTACTTGATGTAAAAGACAAAGAAAATAAAACACAGAAATATCTGAAGATTATCACTGATAAAAAATTTATACTGTGTCTTGCCGCAAGTTCTTATCTGGAAATAAACGACGGCAAGTACTGCAACAGCATATTCAATGCAGATAAGTTTATCGAAACAGATGGTATTGAAGTTTTAGCTAATGATATGAACTTTATCACCGGCCTTTTAGACTGCGTTTTTGATTCTCTGCCATCATCATCAAACAAAAAAGCAAATAGAAAAAAGTCTAATACTGTTTCTTCAAAAAAAAAGCGGTATTAAGTTACAGTTATATAACTGCTCTATTAATAAAATTAAACATTGATCTTACATGGGCCGGACAGCAAACATGGAAAACTCTGTTTAATTTAATGGAATCTATCAGCAGTTTAAGTTTAAATTCTAAAAAAGTAAGAAAGAAAGCAACCCCTCAGCAGGTTGCTTCTTTTGTCAGAAAGGATGGTGACACATGTCAGGGACAACAAAAGTCAAAGGCTTAACAATTCAAATTTATGGCGATGATAAAGAGTTTCAGGATACTGTCACCGGTACAAAAAAGGCATTAAATGAACTGCAAAAAGAGTCAATGACCCTTAATTCGCATCTTAAATTTGACCCTAAAAATGTCGATAAATTAAATCAGCGTTTAAAATCACTTCAGCAGCAGGTCAAATTGAATGAATCGCTGATTGAAAAATACAATGCTGAACTTAGTAAAATGGATAAAGCAGATATTGGTTCTGATCAGTGGCTTACTTTACAGAAAAATATTGCAACAGCTGAAAAAAATATAGCTCAATGTAATAGATATATAAAAGATACTGAAGATGCTTTAAAAAAAGTTGATAATCAGAATTTAAGCAAAGTAAGAAAAGCAATAAACGGTCTTGCAGACAATGCTGAAAAAATCGGTAATACGCTGACTGATAAACTGACTAAACCGATTGCAGCAATTGCAACTGCTACCGCTGCAACTACTCAGGCAACTAAAGAATACCGTGAAGATGTGGCAAAGCTTGAAACAAATGCTTTGACAGCAGGCGCTAATCTTGAAATTACCAATCAGGCATTAAAAGATTTGAATGCAATCACCGGTGAAAGCGACAGTAACGTTGAAGGATTATCAAATCTATTGCAGGCTGGTTTTAAAGATAACAACCTTACAAGGGTCGTTGAAGAATTAAGCGGGGCGGTTATCAAGTTTCCGGATACTTTAAAAATAGAAAGTTTAGCAGACGGTTTGCAGGAAACATTAGCAACCGGTGAAGCAACTGGGCAGTTTGGAGAATTATTAGACCGTTTAGGAATAGGTGCAGATAATTTCACTGAAAAACTGAAAAAATGTAAGACCGAAGCTGAAAAACAGCAGCTTGTCTTAGATACGCTTGCCAGTGCTGGACTTGCAGATGTTAATAAGGCGTATAGAGAAAACAATAAAAGTCTTATTGAAAACAGTGATGCACAATACGATCTTAATGAAGCGATTTCTGATTTAGGAAAAACAATGGAACCGGTCGTAGCGAAGGTCACTCAATTTGTAGCCGATCTTTTAAAATGGTTCAATGATCTTGACCCTAAGATAAAAGTAATAATTGCAGCAGTAGCAGGAATTGCAGCTGCAATTGGTCCAGTGATAACTATTGTAACGAAACTGAAAGGAGCAGTAAGTGCACTAGAAGGAGTTTTTGGAAAACTGAATTCCAGGTTTGCGATCATAGCCGGGGTGATAGCTGGTGTGATTGCACTTTTTGTATATCTGTATAACACAAACGAAAATTTTAGAAATCTTATTAATACTATTGCAGCAGAGGTATTACCCGCATTGCAGACTGCATTCGAGACGATATCAACGTTTATCAGTGAAACTGTGATACCAATCTTACAAAAATTATGGGACTGGTTCAATACGTACATAATGCCTGTTATCGGGGCCGTAGCTACATTTTTAGTAGAAAAATTATGGAATGCATTTAAAGAGGTAGCAGATATTGTAAGTATGGTCTTACAGCCTATTTTAGATGGATTGATAGATGTTTTTGAAGGACTATACAACTTTATGGTCGATGTTAAAGATGCATTCAATAATGCATATGATGCTTTTTCTAAAACAAAAGCATTCGAAGTGATTCGAGATATAATTATTGCTATCGCAGATGGTGTAAATGAAATCATCGAGGGATTTAAATGGATTATTGAACACATTGATGATTTAACAAGTGTTGATGATAAAATTGAAGAGATAGCTAAAAAATCATCTGAAGCTTCAAACATATTAGGCTCAGCTTCAGGTCTTTTTGATAGTGGTGGATTTGGCAATAGTGTAAATGGCGGAGATACTACTTTATATTTAAGTACAAATTTTAATGTGACTAATAACGGTACCCCAATTTCAGTTCAAACGTTGAGAAAATGGGGAAATGTTATTACAGATATAGTAGATGAAAATCTAGGAAGGCGAGGGCGATAAAGATGGCTGTTAGAAAATTCTGGCTTATCAACGGAAATGGACAGAAATTTGATCTTACTGATTTTAAAGACGGTTTTCTTAATAATCCTGCCGGATTAGGATTTACAGCTACTGTAACTTTAACAAGATTAGGCAATGCTCAAAAACTTAACAGTATCACCGATGATTTGAATAATATCAGCGGTGAACTGCTTTTGAAAAACAATGATGATAATGCACTTGCATATGATGCTTATACAGAGTTTATTAAATTTGCTAGTGTACTGCCGTTGTTTCTGCATTATCAGACCCCGGCAATGTCTAATTATTCTTTTTATAGAGAAATAGTATTAAGCAGTATCGAAAAAGGTGAAGTTGATTATGAAACGAATATGTTGCGATGCAATGTAGTATTCACACCGCTGACAATGTGGAGAAACAATAGTTTAAAAACTGTTGTTGCAACAGCAAAAAAGAATACTGGAAAAAAATACAATCTAAACCGGCCATATGCGTATGCAAGTGCCGGCTATGAAAATATAACGTTAAATAACAACAGTCCATCAAGTGTTCCTTTGATAATTGAAATCGAAGGAGAATGCAGTAATCCGGCTTTTTCATTATATGATCAAAACGGTGATGTATATGGTATCTGTCGTATAAACGGAGAATTCGATTATGTATATATCAATTCTGATGATTTAGAAGAAGAAATAAAATTAAGCAAAGATGGTGCATGGCTTAATAATGCTGTTAACTATCAGGATTTTTCTATTGCGATGCCTAATAAGGCTTATTTAACTTTCTGCTATCTAAGGCCTGGAAAATCAGGAATGAAATTTACTTTTGCAGACGAATTTGATGGAAAAATAAGTGTAAGCTGGAGAGATGAATATGCATCAGTCTAGAAAAGGTTATTTTCGTTTGTATTTTAAAGGACGTTTTGCATTAAATGAAAAAGCATACGGTTATGCCAGAGTTCTTTCATTTAATGTAAGAGAGGATTTGCTTACTTCTCAAAACAGCAGTTTTAAACTCGAAACAGTTCCAAACGCCGCTGTAGAAGGTGATATTGTAATTTTAATCGATGCATACGGTAAAAAACTGTACACTGGTGTTATTAAACAGATAGAAGATATTCAGATTGATGCAAATGGAATTTTAACTCTATTTGATGATAATGATTTTTATCAAATCGGTTCTTACAGCAATTCAAACTGCAATGAAAGAACAGAATATATATTAAATCATTATAAAAACAATAACAGTGATGATCCTAAAATTTCAGAGCTGATTGAGCAGTTTGAAATTTCACATGATGATGAATGTCCACGGGGATGGCAATATGATTATACAGAAGTACATACGCTTAATGTTTATGAACAGTTGCTTAAAATGTTTGATGATTATAGTGTAAAAATAACGGTCGACATTCCGCTTAATGAAGGACAGAGTACAATATTTACCGGTCCAGTAAATACTGGAGTGCATAAATTTATAGATAATACTGTGGTGTTGACAAGTATTACTCCAACCATAGAAGTGCAGTCAACAAATAAACTTGTTATCTATAATCAGGACGGTACTCAAAAAAGAGGTATTTACTATCTGACAGAAAACGGAGTTACTCAGGATGCAAATGATCTTACCCGTTTAAATATAGTTAATACAAATATCGTTAATTCTGATGAAGAACTGTCTACAGTCGTAGCGAACAATCTTGAAAAAGAAATGTATAATCATAAAATTGTCGTTAATATGATGCTTGATAATAAATTATATGATTATTACACTTTTGAATTAGGCGGTAATTTTATTATCAGCGTCAAGGCAAAATATTATGAAACTATTTGGACTGCTTATGAACTTGATTTAGAAGAAAAAGGCGATTTAGATATAGTCACAATGACTTTTGGGAAAGTAAGGACTAAAGCAAGCGAGAGGTATTTTCAATGATAGATGAAAATAAAAAATTGCAGTTTAGCGGAGGGTCAATGACCGCTCTAGGTATTACTATTCATAACACAAATAATCAGTATTCAGCCGAAGAAAATTATCAGCTCATGCTGAATTCATCAATGAGCTATTCAGCTCATTTTTTTGTTGATAAAGATATTGCAATTCAGGCAATGCCCCTTGATGTCCAGGCATTTCACACAGGGAAAGCGTATGACAACGGTAATAAATATACTATTGCTATTGAAATATGTTCAAAGGGCAATGATGAAGAATTTAACAAAGCAGTTGAAAATACAATTCTTCTGATACAGATGATAAGAAATGAATTAGGCAATCTGCCGATTTATTTCCACAATGATTTCGATAGAACAAAATACTGTCCGCATCGACTTCTTGATCAGTATCAGAATAAAGAAAATTTTATCAGGAGGTGGAACCTTGTCAATTAAAGTGATGGCAGATAATGATGCTGATATTTCAGCAAAGCAGGATGCTGCCTTATATTATTTTTTGAGCGGATATAAAAAACATTCTATTTTTAAAGATTACGAAAGCGAAATGGAAGTTTCTATATCAAATCTGCAAGCCACTTTAAAAGCCGGTGGAGCAATGGTATATGGGCATCATATATATTGTGATGGAACAGATACATTGACATTACCATCAAACAGCGAATGTTATATCGTTGTTCGAATTGATATGACCCAGCCGGCAACCCATGAAGGTGAATTTACAACTGTAACACTGTTAAAAGAAGAAAATATTTTAGCTGATGGAAACATCTATGATATTCCTTTGTATAAGATTACTACTGGAGTTAACAGTGTTACAGAAACAGAAGATATAAGAAATATTGATGAAAACATGATTGTTTTTTTCGATGAATAAAGAAAGGAGAATATATGGCAATAAAAAGTGTAAAAGCGACAATAAACGGACAGGAGTATACATTAACTCTTAATTCTGGAACTGGTAAGTATGAAGCTACAATTACAGCTCCGGCGACTTCCAGCTTTAACAACAATGATGATCATTATTATCCAGTTGAAGTTAAAGTAACAGATATGGCTGATAATGTTACAACAAAAAATGATACTGATCCTAATTTGGGAGATAATTTGAAATTAGTTGTAAAAGAAAAAGTTGCACCTATTATTGAGATTATTAGTCCTACGCAAGGGCAGTTAACACCACAAAATAAACCACAAGTAACATTTAAAGTTACTGACAATGATTCCGGTGTAAGCTTAACATCTGTTAAGTTAAAAATTGATAACGTAGAAGTGTCAGGGTTACAAAATTCCAGCATTGAAGACGGATATCAGTTTACATATACACCTTCAGAACCGTTGGACGATGGTGAACATACTGTTACTGTTAATGCATCAGATAATGACGGAAACGCTGCTGAGCCTGAAACAGTTACATTTAATGTCTTGGCTACTGCACCAAATCTATCTGTTGATGCTCCAACGAACAATATTTGGACAAACAACACAACAGTTGCTTACAGTGGTACTACAGACGGGGCTAGTTTGACTGTTAAAATCAATAACGGGCAAGCACAAAGCGTTGACATTTCAGGAGGCTCATTTAGCGGAAACGTTACATTGACAAAGGAAGGTGCAAACACATTAACGTTTGTTGCTACTTCTGCAGCAGGTATCGAAACTACAGTTACTCGAACGGTTAACTTAGATACAAAACCGCCTGTTATTACAGAAGTTAGTATCACTCCAAATCCAGTTGATGCCGGTAGCACATATGTTCTAGCGGTAAAAATTACGGATTAATTATGGTTAATCGAGTAATAGCTAAAAATCCTCAATTCGAGGTTATTTTAGAATTAGATGAAAACGATGGACTATGGAAAGGCTCTATGCCTTCCGTAGCTATCGGTGAATATTATGTTGATATATATGCATGGGATTTAGCAGGAAATCAAGCATATATGTCTAAAGCTTTATTTGTTGTAGATACGAACGGTATACATATAATGCCTTTAATATCTAATTTTTATTGTCGTATCAAAGATAATTTTCATGTTCAAATGTATGAAAATACCAGATTTAATTTAAGCGTAAAGGATGTGTGCAAATGCAATGCAGTGTAGATAAATTAAAATTTTATAAGGGTGAAATTAGAAAAGTAACTCTAGAAGTTAAAAGCTGTCTAGATGAAGAATTCTCTATCCTAAGAGCAAATGTAGAGATAAAACAATATGCTACAGTTGCATTAGAGATAACTCCGTCTATTAACGAACATGATATCATTTTTACAATTGATACGACAAAATTAGAAAAGGCAAAATATAAAGTTTACTGCGAGTATGTAATTGCTGATGAAACACTTATTGATGTCTTAGATTTGGAGGTAAGATAAATGGCACAAAGCGAATATCTAATTCTAAATGTAGAATTAACTAAGAATATAGTTAATGTTAATGAAAATTTTATTATAAGAGTTTCTATCAACACATGGGATTTCTTAGCAAAAAATTACACGTGGCAATCACTTTACAACAATTACGAGAAATGGAGTGATCTAATAAATGGCAGTTGAGATTCCTACTAAATTAACTGTTCCAAAAGATATTGACATGTCAAATCCTGCGGATATTAGAGAAATCTGGAATGAAATACAGGTTATTGTACCGAAAATAAACGAAGTAATAGATGTATTATCAGAACATGATACATCTTTAAATGATGCAGTATATTATCAGGAGGATTAAATATGATTGAGAAATTAAAACGCTCGGGTGCGTTGTACACACACACACACACACGGGTATACAAATTTATACTATTAAAGAGGTACTTTTTAAGTGCCTTTTTAATTGTAAAAGAAAGTGTGGTGACAAGCATTTAGACTTGTCACGGTGGTTATATGACTAGGCTTTACAATAAAGAAGGAAATTTACTTCCAGAAAAATTTGTTCAATTAGGTACTAATCAAGGTACCTATACCATTGACAACCTGAATAAATACAAAGAAATTGTTGCTTTTGGCTGGGGATATGGATGGATTACAATTGGGAGATTAAATTTAACACTCATTCAAAATCCGCATTTTCCAACTGAATCTACAGTATATGAAGCAGGGGCTGCTGATGGTTATGAAATCTATTTTCAAAAAATGGGAGATAATCAAATTCGAGTTGGACACGGTGGAAATATTTCTAACATTGTTGTTGGTCTAGTCTATTAATTACAAGTTTAAATGCCTACATGGGTAGATTTACAGATAAAAATGGAAACAAAATATTAGCTGGGACTGTTTTATACGATGGCGATACTACCAGTGATTTTATTTTGAATGATGAATATGACAATTATGATTATATAGAAGTTATCTATCGTCCGCATCCTAGCTTAGGTCAGTGTAGTGATAAAATGATTACTTCAAAATCTGCTAGAATGCACTTAAGCAGTGCACAAACAATCAATGGCGTAACTACAATTTATCGCTGTCAAATGGATTTTGAAGGTAAAAATGTGCGATTGACAGGAACTAGTCAGGCTATAGGCGGAGCAAGTGCAGGAAATGAAGTAACTATATATAGAGTAATTGGTTATTAAAAGGCACTAAAAAAGACCTCTCTAAAATAAAGAAAGAGAGGTAAAAAATAATGATAAAATCAGTAAAAATTCTTTCGGGGGGGGGTACTGTTTACTAACACAGTATCTTATACCCCTGCTACTAACCAAAGAGGAGGTGCAGCTAAATAGCTACACACCTTTTTGGAGGTGGGTATATGACTAAATTCAAAAATTCTACAAATCAAACGATACTAGAAACAGGTACTACAACTTTATTTTATCAAGATGCTAGTACATTATCTCAAGCAGTTACTTTAGAAAAAGAAGTAGAAAATATTATATTTTCACTAAGAGGAACTGCAACAAATCCACGTGATCAAATAGATAGATATTATGCCCAGCTTAACTGGAACAACGATCCTAAGACTGTTTGTTTTATCGCTAAAGGCAGTGGATTTGTAAATGGCCACGCTATGCCGTTGGATTTTATAGTTAAATATAAGAATTAGTCATATAAGCTATTTGCTAAAAATATGAGCAAATTTAGAGATAAAAATGGAAACGTTTTGTTAGATACGGTTAGACTTCTTCTTTATAAGAAGAAAGTTAATAATGTTCAATACGATACTTTTGAAACTGGGTTATACGCTTATGGAAGCTATGCTACAGGAGCACCGACGGATTGGGCAGGTACAGTATTGAATATTTACAAACCAACCGAGTTTAGAAATGATAGTGATAATGATACTTCTATTTTTAAAATCGCATTCGATCGAACCGGGATTTATGCAATGCGATTTAATGAAGAAGGAGTATCACAAACCAGCTGGGTTCAAATCGTTTCCTTTTAGTGTTAGTAAATGGGCGATTATGCCAAATACAAATGGAAAATTAGTAGATAAAAATGGAAATGAAATTTTTCCTATTGAACGTGGCACTGTAGAAAGTGCGGTTGGATCAATTACATATGTAAAACGTGGGAAAATTGTAATATATACAATAGATTTTGTAACTTCATCTATAAGCGCAGCAACAAGTGAATTAGCTACTGCCCCATATTTTAATAAAAATATGGAATTTGAAGGTGGAGCAATATTAAGAGTAGCTAACACACCAGTTGGATACGCTTGTTGTTCAGTTACAGAGGAAGGTAGAATAAAAGCAATACACTCTGCATATGATAATCAGGTTCAATTTATCGGCAGTGTAACAGTCATATTAGAGTAAAGGCATCTAAAAAATGCCTTTTTTTATATTATATGAAGGTGAGGAAAATGAAAAAAATGGTCTTAAATAATTTGAATTATATGGATGCTTATAATGCGATAGTTGGAGGCATTATTGCTTTTTTTAGTTTTATTTTTGGTGAGCACTGGTTGTTATTTGCGGTATTTTTACTTCTAAATGTAATCGACTGGATTACCGGGTGGATGAAATCACGGATTGCTAAACAAGAAAATAGTGTAAAAGGATGGCAGGGTGTCCTAAAAAAAATTGGATACTGGCTAATGATCATGGTTTCTTTTGCGTTATCTGCGATTTTTATTGAATTAGGAGATACGTTAGGAATTGATCTAGGTGTGACAACGCTATTAGGATGGTTTGTTTTAGCAAGTTTGCTGGTCAATGAAGCAAGAAGTATTGTTGAAAATTTTGTTGAAGCTGGGTTTAATGTACCAGCTATTTTGATAAATGGTTTAGAAGTAGCAGACAAAATTATTAATAAAGAAAACGAAAATGAGGAGGAAGAATAATATGAAATTCGGGATTAATTGTGGACATACAAAATCAGGACCAGGTAGTGGGGCAGTTGGACGTATTGTTGAAAGTGACGAAACAAGAAATGTTGGATATAAATTAATGGATAAATTTAGAGCAAATGGGCATACAGTTGTAGATTGTACAATTAATAGTGCTAGTTCTCAAAATGCTTATCTATCTCAAGCTGTAAATTTAGCAAATCGACAGGATTTAGATTATTTTATTAGTATTCATTTCAATGCTGGAGGCGGACGAGGTGTAGAAACTTATACATACGAAGGACGTCAATTTGCAGATGCGCTAGAAACTTGTGCGAATATTGCAGCTTTAGGTTTCAGAAATAGAGGTGTTAAAGCAGGTACAGGTCTTTATGTTATTAGAAAAACAAAAGCAAAATCAATGCTGATCGAAGTTTGTTTTGTTGATACAGATGATGCAAATTATTATTTAACAGTAGGTGCTGATGCTGTTGCACAAGCAATTTATAATGCAGTAGTTGATGTTAATAACGGTACTGCGAGCGAGGGAAATACAGCTGTAGATAATGTAAATAATGGAGTAGCAAATGCTTCTAAAGATATTATCAAAGCAGGACAGCAACATTCAATTAATTTCACTGGTCGAAGTATTGCAGTGGATGGTATTTACGGTACTAACACAAAGAAAAATGGTATCCGTTGTGTTCAAAATGCTTGCAATTTAGATTATGGAAGTGGATTAGCAGTAGATGGTGCTTATGGAACTAAAACAAAAACAGCTTTAGGTTCTCATTATGTAAAAAAAGGTGAAACTCAATATATGGTCACTGCGGTTGAAATTTTATTAATGTTAAGAGGTTATAACCCAAACGGTGTCGAATGTCCTGGTATCTTTGCTAGTGGATTAGAGACTGCTGTTAGACAATATCAAAAAGATGCAGGGTTGAAAGTTGATGGTATTGCCGGTAAAAACACAATTAAATCATTAATGAATATTTAATATTATTATGAAAAAATCAAATATTAAAAGTTTTCTCAAAATATTTATTTGTATTTCATTGTTAGCTAATTTATTTTTTGCTATTCGTTTGGTTCAAGTAGAAAAAAATTACAATAGCAATATTTCTGCAAAACAAGAGGAAATAAACGAATTAAAAAAAGATAAAAAAAGATTAGAAAGTAACAATGATACATTATTAGATGATAATGATATTTTTAAGGAACAATACAAAAAATACTTTGAACTCTGCGAAGAACTAGAAAATCAGATGGGCGTTTACTATGAATGATACAGTTTATTTAAAACGAGGTGCACAAGATATCTACGGTAATTATTTAAATATCAGATTAGAATATTTTATAAGACACCGTGGCGATATATACAGTGTAATTTCAAACGGTTATTGTGATATTGTCATAAATAATAAATATATAAAAAAATTTCCTAGAGCTTAATGCTCTAGGATTTTTTTATTATAATAATCGATATCTGTTATTTTAATAATGGTATCTAAAACTTCATCTTCATCTTCTTTTTTTTCTAGAATTTCCCAAATATAATTGATCCATTGATTATCAGCGATTGGATAACTGTAACTTCCTTCTTCAGGTTCGATATATTGAGCTCCGTCCCAAACATCATTGAAGGTACAAACATCTCCAACTTCTAAATCTGGAAGATTAGTTTTATATATATCATAATCTTCATTTTTCATTATTTCATATGCTTTTTCAACTGTCTTATTCATTATTTTTTACCTCTCTTTATTATATTTTATACTATGCGGTTAAATTTATAAATAGTGTTTTAAATGTTGCGCTTCATTTTGCTTAATTTTTTTCTTTCTTAAATTAAAATTCAACAAAATTATTTCTTTTGCTATTCCAATATTTGCTCATTCCATTAGTAGTATAGTAAGCACGTCTCTTACCATAACCGCTCCACAATTTGAATTCAAAATTATATGTATTATCTATATCATAATAATTTCTTACTGAGGCTTCACGTTTAATGCAAGCCCACGCCATTTTCAAACCCGTTGAAATATTTACTTTAAATTTTCTAACACATTGCCATGCAATTTTAAATAATTTACTTCTGTTTAACATTTTTCTTATCTCCTTTACTTTTTTTGTTTTTCTGTTCTACCTATCCCTACCTTACAACTATATTGTACATCTTTTTGATTATATTGTCAACCTTTTTTATAACTTTTTATGTTATTTTATAAATATTTTTAATTTATTATATAATCAAATAGATTTATTTTAAAAAATGTGATAATATAAATATGAAGAGGTGGTATCATGATAAAAAACAAAATAAAAATGTTGTTTAATTATAAGAATGTTAAACAATCAGATTTTATTGAATTGCTGGATATGTCTAGCAGACAAGCTTTAAATAATAAATTTGCAAAAGATCGCTTTACTGTTCAAGATGTTATCAAAATTTGTAATGAATTGGATTGTACTTTGCAAATAGTAGACAATACCAGTAAAAATACAATTGTTTCATTTGATATAGAAGATACAACAATATAAAGTTGTCAAAATAGTTGTCAAATTATTTTTTTAACTGCCAAACCCCTTGATTTTACTAGGGTTTAGCCGTTTTAACATCGTTATCTCTTAATCAGTGGGTCTAGGGTTCGAATCCCTAAGGGGAGACCATTATAAATACTATGGGATTATCAAAATCTCTTTAAGCCCTCATTCTAGAGTATATTCTAGTTGAGGGCTTTTTTATTTTGTTCTTTCATCACATTTTTTATCAAAAATAGTGTTTATTTATGTTTTTCCTGGATATGTGTATAAACGCTCGTAGTAGTATTGATATTACTATGTCTCATTAGATCATGCGAAGTTTCTAAATCAATATTATTGATTGTCGGTATTGTGATACAGGTGTGTCTTATTATATGAAAATTAAATGGAGTAATGATATGTTTCACTAAATTGGAAAATTTTGGGTCATATGCATCGATAATAGCCTATGCCAGTGCAACTTTTTTAGGATTACGTTTTATTCTTGCCATATTCATATATCTCTTCTTTTTTTATTATAACATAGATATAAATAAAAACTGTGAAGCTGAGCCGTACGCTCTCAACTTATACAGTTTATTTTACACTCTCAAAATAACAGATACAATTTTCTTACAGAAATGACATTATAAATCTTTTATATGTTTCTCTTCTCATACTCTTTTGTCCCAGAATGGGGAACTTGGATAGGTTACACTAAATTGTAACAGTTCTCTTAGAAACTGTTACAATTTAGTGTAACCTATCCAAAGTAACTACTGATCCATATGAAAATACTAAAACTGATTGGTCAGCAATGGATTTAAGAAAGAAAATGACTATTGCAAATTACCGTATCAATCTTATTCCAAAAAAGAAGTCTGGTCATAACAGCAAGCTAAAATATAACTATTTTAAATTAGGTGATATCATGCCAGCTATTCTAAAAGTCTGTGCAGAAATGAGAATCTTCCATCGTGCTTTTACTGATGAAAATCAGCTTAAACTTATGATTCAAAACGCAGATAAACTTGATGATGAGTGGTTAGATCTTGTATAAGGTACATCATATAATGATTATCAACAGCCTATGTATAATAATGTAGCTTCTAAATCTATATAGCCACAGAAAATGTCTTCAAAACAGGATGAGCTTATCAAGAAGTTGTTCAAGGTATTGTTCAATGATTCTGAATATAAAGATAGTGTTAAAGTATCAAAGCAAGAAAGCTCATGATAAAGAAGCAGAAGAAAACATTGTAGTAGATAATGAGACCGGTGAAGTTAAGAAAGATGAAGCTAAAACTGTTGCTGAACCAAAGAAAACGGTAGTGTAGGAAGCTGATTCTGATGAAGAAACTGTTGAAGAAATTGAATTAGGTGGCGATAATGAAAATATTGATAACGAAGAAATCACTATTATCGATGTTGATGAAATTGAAGGTATTGAAGCGTTTAATTAAATAAGCTGACATCCTCCCATGGTTTTAACCGTGGGAGGATGTCAGTGAAGTACTTTATTTATTTGCAAAAAATGACTGTTTCTTTATATCATAAAGATGATATAAACGAAACAGTCATTTAGATTGTTCCATAACTTATAATAAAGTATTTAAAACTTTTTAACAAAAAAACGTTAATTTTTTGTGGATATATTTGGGATTTATACAAAAATATGTCATAGAATAATCAATTCTGCGACTCATTATTTAGGAATTTTATTAATCTGTTGAGATTTGAACTCTAATGTAGGATGTACATATAAATTCATTGTAGTTGTTATGTTAGCGTGACCCAACAACTCACTTAAAACTTTTAAATCCATATCATACTTAATGCAGTTAGTTGCAAAAGTATGTCTCAAAATGTGAAAATTAATATCAATATCTAATATATTACAAACTTTTTTAAAATTTCTCTGAATATTCCTTGGTTCTGGGATCGTTATACTGTTGGTAAGAATAAAATGCTCTGAAGAGACAGGGTCGCAGGAATTCTTATAATTATAGAGGTATTCTGCTAAAAAATCTGTCATTACCACTATACGTTTTGATGAGACTGTTTTAGGGGGAAAAATTAGTAACTTGGTTTTACTATTGCTATCACTATCAGATTTAAGTCTCTGAACAGTTCTAAGGACTTCTATTGTTTTATTATCAAAGTTTATATTTTCCTACTTTAATCCACAAATTTCGCCAATTCTCATTCCAGAATACATGCTAATATAAACAGCTATCTGTACCGGTCTGTATCCTGATTGACAAAATTCTGCTAATCTGATACGCTCATTATCATTTAGTACATGTATTTCATGTTTATAAGTCTCTATTTTCAAACATGAAAGGTTGATATGTTCAATATTATAATTACGTTCACCATGGTTAATTATTGATTTCAGTACATATATGATAGTCTTTACCGTAGCAGCAGCCAAACCTTTTTCTGATAGCTCTTTTAATAGACTTTTATAATCAGTTATACTCCAGCTTAATAATTCACTTTGTTCTAATAAATCCGATAAATGAACATCAATTATATTTGAATATTTTGCATATGTAGTCTGTTTTACAGATAACTTTTTCAGTTCTAACCATTCATATGTTAAATGTTTAAATGTAATTTCATTATTGTTTGTCATGATACTTATTCTCCTTTTTATATTAATTTTTTGGTGTTAAAACACTCAATCATTATAATAAACTAAGGATAAATGTCTCAATTATGGCAAATTTGTCATTTTTACTTTTTTTTCTAATTTATTTGTGATATATTTGTTGTCGTAGAATTGATTATTCTGCTATTTTCATTTAATTATGATAAAGAAAGATGTGAAAGAATGTATTGGTATTTTTTACGGTATAAGTCCGATTCTTCGGAAAATTTGATTAATTTCTTCAATAGTCAGCAAAATACTTTTGCTTTTATACCTAAAACTGAAAAATGGTACAGTATAAATGGTGTTAAAAGCTGGGTTGTCAAAAATATGTATCCTGATTATGTATTTGTTAGATGTGATCTTGATGAAATTTCTTTTATGAGAAAATATAAGGAGTTTTTGGAATCTGTTAAAAATTCAGTTACTCTTGTAAATCAGGGAAATTCTTTATCTCTTCAGCAATCTTTATCAGCTATATATGACAAGCTTTTTAATGGCGAAGATACTATAAGGCACTTTGTTGGCAATATTGTCAATTCTAAACTGATTGTTGATACTGGACCAATAATGGGGCTTGAGGATTATGTTATAAAAATTAATCGCCATCATCGTATTGCTATGCTGGATTTTCGTTTAAATAATTCAGTTATTAAGATACCATTGGAAGTAGTCAGCAAAAGCTGATAGGAGAGTCAAGATGTTTGAAATGAAAAATATTTATGGCAAGATGAATAAAGAGCATCAAAAGCTGATGGAAGATAATCAGACACATATTGAAAATATGCTAGATTATGCCATCATGGAATTAGGAGAGATTGCTAAAAATAATGATATCTTCTTGGTTGATAATCTTAATCTCTGCAATATATGAAGAAGTATTTGAGTGTTTAAAACATCGTTCTCAAAAAAGGATAGATCGAAGCAAATAGAATGAATTATTATGTATTGTACTGTCAGACACTTAAAGCTGAAAAAGTCTGTTCTAGGTTAAACAAAAAAGATGGTATTTATGCTTATATTCCAAAAATGGAATATTATTTTCGATTACATGATGAAATAGTTTTGAAAGTCATGTTTCCTGGATATGTTTTTATTAAGACAAAGCTGAATCAACTTGAATTCGATAATTTATTGTATTCACTAAACGAAGAACGTGATGGGATTATTAAGGAACTTAAGAAGACTGATGTTTCAGCACTTACTAAAGATGAAGTAAATCTGTTTAAAAAACTTCTTGATGACAGAGGAATTCTTAGAATGTCATATGGATATAAAGAAGATGGTAAGACAGTTGTTACAGGTGGACCACTGATTCATTTTGAAAACTGTATCATCAAGAGCGACAAAAGAGATATGATTGCTGTTTTAGATATCAAATTTTTTGACAGGTATATTAAAGCCGGACTTTTTATAAACAAAACAAACAGGTAAAATAAATAAGATAATGCGTGTGGCTGTCTCTGCCATTATCTAAATTATTTGAACATAGTTTTTCTGCTCAAGGTAGATGTTTATCTTGAGTAGGAGGACTATGTTCTTTTTTTGTTTATATTATCACAAATTAATAACAATAATTCTTTTATAGCACATAGAAAGGGGAGAGGGTATTAGAATTGATTGATGATTACAGATTCATTAGTCAACTAAAAAACAATGAATAACCATAAAATAAGAGTCAGACAGATAATTCTAATGATCGTGGATGTTCTGTGTATTATATTTTCGCTTTATGGTTCTTTAATACTTCGATTTGAAGGGACGATAAATCAAGAATATATAAGGAATATCAATCAGGTATTACCAATCATTATTATATTAAACTTAATCGTTTTTATCTGGATGAAAATGTATAAAAGCCTATGGCAGTTTGCCTCAATGGTCGAATTGTTTAATATCGTATGTGCAACGATTGTGGGTAGTTTGATCAATATTGCGGTATTTGAAATAACTAATAACGATTTACCAGAATCTTGTTATTTCTTATATTTTCTATTATTAACATTATGTTTAGGCTTTACAAGATTTACTTATCGATTACTTAGAATCTATAAGTTACATATTCATCCAAAAAGTCGTAGAGAATTACAACGGGTAATGATCATTGGAGCTGGTTTGGCTGGTGAAAAGACTTACCGAGAGATTATTTATAATCCAACGATCTTTAAACAAGTTGTCTGTTTTATTGATGATGATGTTAATAAACAGAAAAAACAAATTCATAATGTCAGTGTTTATGGTGGTCGTGACAAGATCATTGAAGCAGCTAAAAAATTTAAAATTGATGAGATTTTATTAGCGATTCCTTCGATTGATCATCAGGATATGGCAGATATCTTAAATATCTGTAAAGAAACAAAATGTCAAATTAAAAGATTACCTGGTATTTATCAGATGATAAATGGTGATATTCATATCAGTGATTATAAAGATGTTGAGATTCAGGATTTATTAGGCCGAGAACCAATCAAAGTCAACCTGGAAAATATCATGCGATATGTAAATGGAAAAGTAGTAATGGTAACTGGTGGTGGCGGATCAATCGGTAGTGAATTATGTCGTCAGATTGCTGCCAGTGGTCCTAAACAGCTGATCATTGTTGATATCTATGAAAATAATGCCTATGACATTCAATTAGAATTACGACATAATTATCCAACACTTAATTTAGAAGTCATGATCGCTTCAGTAAGAAATTCCAAGAAAATGGATAAATTGTTTGCCACATATCAGCCTGATATCGTTTATCATGCAGCAGCTCATAAACATGTTCCATTGATGGAAGACAGTCCTAATGAAGCTGTTAAAAACAATGTGTTTGGAACTTTGAATGTCGTAAAAGCAGCTGATAAATATAAAACAGAGAAATTTATTTTGATATCAACCGATAAAGCAGTAAATCCAACCAATATCATGGGAGCTACTAAAAGAATCTGTGAAATGATCGTTCAAACTTACAACAAACATTCCCAAACTGAATATGTAGCTGTCAGATTTGGAAATGTTTTAGGGTCAAACGGATCAGTCATTCCATTATTTAAAAAGCAGATTAAAGAAGGAGGCCCGGTAACGGTAACTCATCCAGATATTATCAGATATTTCATGACAATACCTGAAGCTGTTTCTTTAGTCTTACAAGCTGGAGCCTATGCCAAAGGTGGCGAAATCTTTATCTTAGATATGGGAGAACCAGTAAAAATAGCAGATATGGCTCGTAATTTAATTAAACTTTCAGGATATGAACCGGATGTTGATATCAAGATTGAATATACTGGATTAAGACCGGGTGAAAAATTATATGAAGAATTATTAATGAAAGAAGAAGGATTACAGGATACACCAAATCATCTGATCCATATTGGTAAACCAATTGAATTAGATGAAACAACATTCTTTAATAAACTAACAAACTTAAAAGAAGCGGTTTATAAAGAAGACAGTAATGTTCGATTATTAGTAAAAGACATTGTACCAACTTATAAACCTAAGGAAGAGGATGTATCAAAATGAAGAAAAAGTTATTAATAATTGGAGCTGGTGGACATGGAAGATGCTGCTTTGATATTGCAAATCGAATGAATCGATATGATATGATTCATTTTTTAGATGATAATTCAAATGATAACTATGTAGTAGGTAAAATAAATGATTTATCTAAATTTAAAAATGATTATGATGAAGTGTTTATAGCGATCGGAAATAATCAAATGCGTTATCAGCTAATTAAAAAATGTAAAGAAATAAATTTGACTGTTACCACTTTGATAGATCCGATGTCTTTTATTTCACCAGAATCAATTATTGAAGAAGGAACAGTTATCTTTCCATTTGCATCAGTTGAATCAAAAGCAATAGTAAAAGAAGGATCGATTATCAGCAGTAATACGATTATTCATCATGATACTATCATTGATAAATTTGCATTGATATATGGTCATTGTGTAATCAGACCAAAAACACATATTCAATCATTTGAAACTATTGGTAGTTCAATGGTTATTGATAGAAAGAATATTATCGAAGAAAGGGGATAATGGATGTATAAAAAGGGGATAAAAAGAATTATTGATTTTATTTTATCGCTTTGTGGATTGATAGTATTAAGTCCAGTATTTCTAATTTTGTGTGTCTGGATAAAATTAGATAGTAAAGGACCAATATTATTTAAACAAGAACGAGTTGGTATCAATAAAACATATTTTAATATTTATAAATTCAGAACGATGTATATTGATACACCCAAAGATATGCCAACTCATATGTTAGCAAATCCTGATCAGTATATTACTAAGGCAGGACATTTTCTCAGAAAGACATCATTAGATGAATTACCACAGATACTTAATATTCTAAAAGGTGAGATGTCAATCATTGGACCAAGACCAGCTCTTTGGAATCAGGATGATCTAGTGCCTCAAAGGGATAAGTATCACGCTAATGATGTAAGACCAGGATTGACCGGTTGGGCACAAATAAATGGTAGAGATGAATTAGAAATACCAGTGAAAGCAAAATTAGATGGAGAATACGTAGAACGTATCTCTTTTTTATTTGATGTTAAATGCTTCTTTGGAACTATTTTGTCAGTTATTAAATCTGATGGAGTAGTTGAAGGAGGAACTGGAGAATTACATAAAAAAGATGGTGGTATAACATGAAGAAAATATTAATAACTGGAGCCAATAGTTATATCGGTACATCGTTTGAAAAGTATATCGAAGAAAACTATTCAGATGATTATCATATAGATACATTAGATATGATCAATCCAAACTGGAAAGAATGTGATTTTAGTGGATATGATTCAGTCTTTCATGTTGCTGGGATAGCTCATGCAGACGTAGGACATGTAAGCGAAGAGAGAAAGAAACTATATTATCAGGTCAATTGTGATTTAACATATGAAACTGCAATAAAAGCTAAAAAATCAAAAGTAAAGCAATTTATCTATATGTCATCGATTATAGTTTATGGGGAAAGTGCACCCTATGGAAAGAAAAAGTTAATAACCAAAGATACAAAGCCTGAACCGGCCAATTTTTATGGTGACAGTAAATTACAGGCAGAAATAAAATTAAAAACATTAGATGATGATAACTTTAAAATATGTATCTTAAGACCACCAATGATATATGGACCTGGAAGTAAAGGAAATTATCAGATGCTATCAAAACTGGCTAAAAAATTACCAGTATTTCCAGATATCAAAAATGAAAGAAGCATGCTTTATATTGGAAATTTATGTTATTTCATAAAAGAATGTATTAATAAGGAAAATAGTGGAATCTATTTTCCGCAGGATGAAGAATATGTATCAACATCAAAGATGGTACAGGAGATAGCAAAAGCAAATGGAAAGAATATACACCTGACAAAGCTATTGAATCCATTTGTTTTTATATTATCTAAATTTCCAGGAAAGATTGGTGGTATGTGTAATAAAGCATTTGGAAATATGAGTTATGATTTCTTGAATCCTATAAATAGTGTTTCTATAAACAAAGGCATTCTAGAAACGGAAGTGGAGACGAATGAATAAAAAAGTATTAATTATTAGTCAATATTATTTTCCGGAACAATTTATGATTACTGATATTGCTGAAAGCTTGTCAAACAAAGGGTATGACATAACTGTTTTAACAGGAATACCTAATTATCCACTTGGTAAAAAAATTAGTAATTATAAAAATAAATTTCAAGAAGAAATGATCAATGGTATTCGGGTAAAAAGAGTACCGATCATTCTTAGAGGTAGTGGATTAAAAATGATATTAAATTATTTGTCGTATGCGTTTATGGCGAGTATTTCAGCATTAAAATTAAGCAATGATTTTGATATTGTTTATGTATATGAGGTTTCACCGGTGACCCAAATATTTCCAGCTTATTTATATAAGAAGTTAAAAAATAAAAAAACTAAATTACTAGTAAATTGTCAAGATATTTGGCCAGAAGTACTAAAAACATATGGATTTACTGATAAGTCAACTATATTTAGGGCCGGAAAAGCTATCAGTAAGTACTTATATAAAAAAGCCGATAGGATTTTAGTATCTTCATCAATGTTTAAGGATTATCTTATTGGTATGTTTAATATCGACGATGATCGAATTAATTATTTGCCTAATTATGGTGATGATTGGGTTTTACAAGTAAGTAATCAAACCAATTACGACGATAAAATACATTTATTGTTTGCTGGGAATATGGGGAAAACTCAAAATTTATCATTAATTATCAATAGCGTGCATCAATGCTTTTATAAAGATAGAATCATCGTAGATTTTGTTGGCGATGGATCTGAAATGAATGCGTTAATAGATCTGACAGAGCAACTTGGATTAAATGACATTATTATATTTCATGGCAGAAAGAATAAGAAAGAGTTAAAAGATTTTTATGAGAGAGCATCTGCCTTTTTATTAACCTTGATATGTGATAATAAAGTGTGTTATACAGTGCCATCAAAGGTTCAGGGATATATGGGAGCAGGTAAACCGATTATTGCTTCAATATTAGGTGGGGCCAAAGATTTGATTGAAAAAAGTGATTGTGGCTTGATAGCTGCTTACAATGATACAAAAGATTTATCAAATAGTTTGGATGATTTCATATGTAATTACAGTAAATATAAAAAATTAGGGGATAATGGAAGGAAATATTTTAAAGAACATTTTACCTTTGATAAATATCTATCAAAATTAATCAGTTATTTGGAGGATAAAGATGAATCAGTTATTTAAGAATAAGGTATTGATGATTACAGGAGGAACAGGTTCCTTTGGTAATGCAGTATTAAAGAGATTTCTAGAAACGGATATCAAAGAAATTAGAATTTTTTCTAGAGATGAATTAAAACAAGATAACATGAGACATGAGTATCAGGCAAAATATCCTGATACTTTTTATAAGCTTAAGTTTTATATTGGTGATGTAAGAGACATCAAGAGTATTAAAAATGCCATGCATGGAGTTGATTTCATCTTCCATGCAGCAGCATTGAAACAAGTTCCTAGTTGTGAGTTCTTTCCAATTGAAGCGGTTAAAACAAATGTTTTAGGTACTGAAAATGTTTTAACTGCGGCAATTGAATGTGGCGTAAAAAGAGTAGTTTGTCTGTCAACTGATAAAGCTGCATATCCAGTAAATGCAATGGGGACAAGTAAAGCGATGATGGAAAAAGTAATTGTAGCTAAGTCTAGAACGGTTGATCCAGACAAAACAAGTATTATGTGTACAAGATATGGAAATGTATTGGCATCAAGAGGTAGTGTAGTACCTCTTTTTATTAACCAGATAAAAGAAGGAAATGATTTAACAGTTACAGATCCAACAATGACAAGATTTGTCATGACATTAGAAGAAGCAGTAGATTTAGTGTTATTTGCATTTGAACATGGAGAAAGTGGTGATATCTTTGTTCAAAAAGCACCAGCATGTACAATTGGGGTTTTAGCACAGGCAGTAAGAGAATTATTTAATGCAGATAATGAAATCAAGATAATCGGAATCCGACATGGGGAAAAGATGTATGAAACGTTATTGACAAATGAAGAATGTGCTAATGCAATTGATATGGGAGATTTCTATCGAGTACCAGCCGATAAGAGAGATTTAAACTATGATAAATATTTTACCAAAGGTAATGTTGAAAGAGATGTTTTGACAGAATTTAATTCAAATAATACTGAATTAATGACTCTTGAACAAGTTAAAAATAAATTACTAGAAGTTGTTTTAGTAAAAAGTGAAGTTGAATCTTGGGGAGGAAAATAGGAAATGAAGTATTTGATTTTAGGCGCTGGTGGCATGGCTGGGCATATGATTGTTAATTATTTAAAAGAACAAGGGGAAGAAGTTGATGGATTAGAAAAGAGAAAATTATCTTATTGTAAGACTTATATTATGGATGCCACTAAATTTAATGAGCTACATCAACTTATTGAATTAGGAAAATATGATATAGTGATAAATTGCATAGGATTGTTGAATGATAACGCTGAAAATAATATAGATCAAGCAATTCTATTAAATTCATACTTGCCACACTATTTAGCTAAAGTAACTAAAAATATGAAAACAAAAATAATACATATGAGTACTGATTGTGTTTTTTCTGGGAAAAGAGGTCATTATACAGAAAATGATATTCCTGATGGTGAAACATATTATGACAAGACAAAAGCATTGGGAGAATTAAATGATGATAAAAATCTTACATTTAGAAATTCAATAATTGGTCCAGATATCAACATAAATGGTATTGGACTTTTTAATTGGTTCATGAAACAAAGTGGTGAAATTACCGGTTTTGAAAAGTCTATTTGGACCGGAGTAACTACTTTAACGTTGGCTAAGGCCATGCATAGGGCTAGTTATACAGGATTAACAGGACTATATAATCTTGTTAATAATGAAACAATAAATAAATATGAATTAATCAATTTGTTTAATAAATATACTGATAAAAAATTAGTAGTTAAAAAAGTGGATGGAGTAATTCAGGATAAATCGTTATACAGAACACGAAATGATTTTGACTTTATCGTACCTTCATATGAAAAGCAAGTCGAAGAAATGTGTGAATGGATTCAAAATCATCAGGAGTTATATTCGCATTATGAAAGTATGGTGGTAAGTGTATGAGTAAATTAAAACTAATGACAATTCTTGGTACTAGACCAGAAATAATTAAAATGTCAGCAATTATGAAAAAATGTGATGAATATTTTGATCATATAATTGTTCATACAGGACAAAATTACGATTATGAATTAAATGAAGTTTTTTTTAAAGAACTTGGTTTAAGAGAACCAGATTATTTTTTAGGTGTAGCAGGAGATAATTTAGGGGCTACAATGGGAAATGTATTAGAAAAATCATACAATCTGATCAAAGAAGTAAAACCAGATGCATTGATAGTGTTAGGAGATACTAATTCATGTTTGAGCGTTATTTCAGCAAAAAGATTGAAAGTACCTATTTTTCATATGGAGGCTGGAAATAGATGTTTTGATGAAAATTTACCAGAAGAAATCAATCGAAGAATAGTAGATGTAACTAGCGATGTTAATCTTTGTTATACAGAACATGCTAGAAGATACCTTAATGCCTCTGGAATTCCAAAAGAAAGAACATATGTAGTTGGCTCCCCTATGGCAGAAGTGTTACATGGATGTATTGATAAAATTAATGCCAGTACGGTGTTAGAACAACTAGATTTACAGAAAAAAAGGTATATTTTATTATCAGCACATAGGGAAGAGAACATAGATAACGAAGACAACTTTTTTGGATTAATGAATGCAATCAATATCATGGCTGAAAAATATCAGATGCCTATAATTTATAGTACTCATCCACGTAGCAGAAAATTTATTGAAAAAAGAAAATTTAAGTTTCATCCGCTAGTACAGACCCTAAAGCCATTTGGTTTTTATGATTATAATTATTTACAAAAAAATGCATTTTGTGTTGTTTCGGATAGTGGTACTATTCCTGAAGAAGCTTCATATTTTAAATTTCCGGCTGTTTCGATTAGAACAAGTACAGAAAGACCAGAAGGATTAGACAAAGGGGTATTTATCATTGGGTCGATTACAACAAAAAACGTATTGCAGGCAGTTGACTTAGCTGTATCAATGAATAATAATGGTGATTTAGGCATTTCAGTGCCTGATTACTTAGATGAAAATGTCAGTGTCAAGGTTGTTAAGTTGATACAATCTTATACAAGTATAGTTGATAAGATGGTATGGAGGAAACGACTATGAACATTGCAATCGTTGATATTGCAGCAGAGAACAGTGGAGCATTGTCAGTTCTTTTAGACTTTGTTGATTTTATCGACAACAGCAATGATGCAAAACAATATAATTGGTTTGTATTTGTTAGTAACTGTAAACACTTTAACAAAAAAAATAACCATATTAATATTATCGAATTACCTAATGTAAAAAAAAGCTGGGGTCATAGATTGTTATGGGATTTGATTTCTTGTTCAAAGTATTTTAATAAATATAAGATTGATTTAATAATTTCACTGCAAAATACAGGTTTTCCATTTGTACGGAATATCCCTCAAATAGTTTATTTTCATAACATGTTGTTATTAGAAGATAAAAATAAATATTCACTATTCAATGCTAATGAACGTAAATTTGCTATATATACAAAGGTATTATCAAGATATACCCAGTTTTCTTTAAAAAAGGTAAATGAAGTTATTGTACAAACAAAATCTGTAAAAGCGAATATGGAAAAAAAATGGAAAATTAATAAAATTATAGCTGTTAAACCTAATATTGAATTAAGTGGAATTACAGTTAATGAGAGAATTGGAAAATCAATTAATGGATTAATATATCCTGCAAATAGTATTATTTTTAAACGACATGATGAAATAATTGAATGTATCAATAAGCATATGAATTGGTTTACTGATAATGATTTTAAAATAATATTTACAATTGATGGAACGGAAAATAGTTTAGCAGAAGGTCTTTATGATAAGGCACGAAATAATAAAAATATTGAGTTTATGGGATATGTTAAACGAGAAAAAATATATAACTTGATGAATTACTATGGTTTGTTTTTAAATTCGGAAATCGAATCATATCCAATACCATTTGAAGAAGCTAAGACCAAAGGCATTCCAATTTTAGCTGCTGATTATCCTTATGCAAGGGAAATACTGGAGGAATATGAAAATAAATTATTGTTTAAAAAGCATGATTTAGAAGATATGTTTGACAAGATAGTAGAAATATCAAAGAATAAAATTATTCCACAAAAAATAGTACCTATAAAATATAATACTTGGAATAATGTTCTACATGAAATTAAAAATGTTTATAGTAAATGGGAAAAATAGGTATGAGATTATTTTTTTATATATTGTATATTATTACAGTTATTTTTTTAATTTATAGAGCTCAATCTAAACAATATAGCAATAAAACTAAAAAAAGTCTTTATTTGTTAATTGCTTATATTTTGTATATTGTCGTTGCCGTTACCCGTAATATTGAGGGTCATTATATAAATGGGGAATTTATAGCAGTTGGTGGAATTGATGCAATCTCTTACCGCAATAATTTTTATCTGGCAAATACCAGTCTTGTTAATTATATAAATCTTGTCCATGGTGAAATCGGATTCAATACATTTATGTGGGTTTGTTACCATTTATTTGGTGAGTTCGAATTTTTTTTATTTATAATTCATACAATAGCTTTCGTCTTGTTTTGGAAATATGTAAAACGTGGATTACAATTTAAAAGCTTTTTGTATTTATTGTTAGTAGGATCATCTCTATTCACAATCTTTAATACAATAAGAAATGATTTAGCTATTTTGTTAATATTACATGTAATAAGTAATTTGAAGCAAAATCAAATATGTAAAGCATTAATAATTAATCTTATTGCCTTAAGCATACATTCATCCAGCTTTGTCATATTAATAATTATTGTAGTTTATTTTTTATATAAAAATTGGGATATAAAAAAATATACAAAATACAGTGAATCAGTAGTAAAAATTATTTTTTCTTTTTTTATTCTAGTCATACTATATATCATATTCTCTTATTTATTACCAATATTATTCTCATCTACTGAATACAATGTATACCTTAGTGAAACAATTGTTAGTGTGAGTATATATATCTTTCTAATATTTTTATTATTTATTACTTACAAGTATTATCACGATATATCTAATAAGATAGAACATCATATTATTTTTATATATTTGATTATTATCGGGATATTAAATTATTTTATTCAAGGAAGAATGTATATTGCATATAGATTTATCTTAATAATATTGCCATTTGTCTATGAGTATATGTTTGCATTAAAAAAATATGTTTTTATTCAGATCGATAGATCAAAATTACAACATTTCTGGTATAAGAAAAGAATTATAAATATTAGATATATAATCAGAATTATTTTATATCTGTTTATATATTATAAAATTTACGATTTTTTCTTTGTTCAGCTACAAGTAGGTGGGATCGTTTAATAATCATTAATTACAAAAAATAATTTTCATGTAGATTATACGAGGAGGAATGATATGTGAAAGTTACTATTTTTATAAGTAGTTTGGAAGGTGGCGGTGCAGAGCGTGTTGTTTGTAATCTGTCAAACTATTTGTTAGAAAACGGTGAAAATGTAAACATTGTCATATTTAAACCAGGTGATATTAAATATGATCTAAATAAAAATGTCAAAGTTCACAGCCTTGTTTCAGCACAGGATTTTAACAACAATACAATTAAGAAATATCATTTATTATATCGAGAACTAAAAAAATTTATCAAACAAAATAAAACGGATTGTTATCTTGTTTTTACAGAAACTCCAATATTATTGCTTCTTTTATTGAAATCAATCATTAAAGTCCCGGTTATTATTTCTGAAAGAAATGATCCGGATTCTTACATTAAGCCAATCAAAATTTTATTAAAGATATTACTGCGAAGATCGGATGGATACGTTTTTCAAACTGATACAGTAAAAAGTTGGTACAAAAAATATACTAAAAAAAAGCAGATGTGGGTTATACCAAACGCTATCAATGATGAATTTATAAATCAAAAAAATGATGATATCAAAGTGAAAAAAATTGTTGCAGTTGGTCGATTAGAAACACAAAAAAATTATCCGATGTTATTAAAAGCCTTTTCAATGATAGATAAAAAATATGATGAATATAAATTAGAAATATATGGAATAGGTCCGTTAGAAGCTGAAATAAAAAATATGATAGTGGAATTAGGGATAGAGCAAAGAGTCATTTTGCATGGTTTTTCTAAGTCAATCCAAAAAGAAATAAAAAATGCCTCATTATTTGTTATGACTTCTACGCACGAAGGAATGCCAAATGCTTTAATTGAAGCAATGGCTTTGGGACTGCCGTGTGTAGTAACTGATTGTGCTGGAGGTGGTCCTCGATATTTGATAAATGATGGTATTAATGGATTTTTAGTTCCTGTTGATGATGTGAAATTATTGAAAACAAGAATTGAGATGGTCTTATCAGACCCAATACTAGCAAAAACACTATCTACTAATGCCATAAAAATACAGGATAGATTAAATCCTAAGAAAATATATAAACAGTGGCATGAAGTTCTAAAATCTATTTATATAGAAAACTAATATTTTTAACTGATTCTAATGTCAATGACAAATATTGATAATATTTCTATGAATATCTTTATCTGTCAACTTTTCTATAATCCGATATTTGTTAATCTTAGTAAATAAGTCTTATGAAAAAAATATTTAACGTATAAAAAAGGTGTTAAATTGAATTTTCAGAAAATTTAATTGTACTAGAAAATATAGAAATAAAAATATATGTAGTAAATTATAGTTAATATACCACATAGAGTAATAAACTACATAATAAAAGCTCTTAATTTCTTAACGAGTTAATGAAAGGAGGAATATATAGAGATGAGCTCAGTTACACAAAGAATAAATCAAATAAAGCAGCCCTATGGTGGATATATAAAATTATCGCAATTTGAAAAAATAAAACTACAAGATGATCGTATTTTAAATGATAATGAAAATATTCATAGTTCTGTAATAGGTATGGTTGTAGATTACATGAGTAGATACATGATAAATTTAGATTTGAATGATGCTTTTAAGATATCCATACTAGGTGCAAGTATAGCAGATAAATATCTAAAACAAGAGGGAAATTTAATGAAACAAGCAATTAATTTGCTTAATGGTATACGTGGTTTAGATGACGTATCAATAATTAATACATGTAAAATGGTTACCTTTGATGTATGGTATCGAAATTTGTTGGGTGCATTAAGAGCAAAAACGTTTGAAGAAATAAAACCAGACAAAGATACTATTAATAATATATTAGTTATGGTAGAACGAAGCATCGATTTTTTTGATAAGAATGGTCCAGTAGTAAAAGATGGGTTTGATTTTGAACCTTATGGATATACCAAAATCGTGGATGCTGGAGATGGAGATTTTTTGACAAAAGATACTTTATGGGATTTTAAGGTTAGTAAGAATAATCCAACAAATAAAAATACATTACAATTATTAATGTATTGGATAATGGGGCAACACTCGGGACAAAAAATATATAAAGACATTAATCAATTAGGAATATTTAATCCTAGAATAAATATCATTTATAAAATTAAAATATCAGAAATATCAAAAGATATTATCAAGGAAATTGAAGATAATATTATTTGTTATTGAGTAATTAAATAAAGTAGATTAATTAGAATTATTATCTTTTTTGTGGATTTTATTCATAATTATACAATTAGAAGAGTATTTGATGTTTTAAAATCTATTTTTCATAGTGTAACAATAAATTTTTTAAAGATAGAGCTAATTTTTGAGTTAAAAATTCTATATAACATGACCTAATTGAAATTTGTTTTCAATTATTTTTTGTTTAAAGGGGAGTAGAAATAAAATGATAAAAAAATATTTAAGGATTTTGTATCGATATATTCCAGATAAACTTTATTTGAAAATTTTATATTATAAATTTTTAAAAAAAAATTTGAATTTAAAAAATCCAAAAACATTTACCGAAAAATTACAATGGATTAAAATATATGATCGCAAACCAATCTATACTAAGATGGTTGATAAATATGAAGTAAGGGAATTTATTTCAAAAAAAATTGGATCACAGTATTTGATACCTTTAATCGGAGTATGGGAAAAATATGATCAAATTAATTTTTCGGCTTTACCAAACCAATTTGTTTTGAAAACAACGCATGATAGTGGTGGGGTAAGAATTTGTAAAGATAAAAAGACATTTAACTATAAGGAAGCAGAATTATTTTTAAAAAATCGGTTGAATACTAATTATTTTTATATGACTAGGGAATGGCCTTATAAAAATGTAAAACCAAGAATAATATGCGAAAAATATATGATAGATGATAGTTTAAATGAATTAATGGATTATAAATTTTTTTGCTTTAATGGAAAAGTAAAATTTTTTAAAATTGATTTTGATCGCTTTATAAATCATAAAGCAAATTATTATGATAGAAATGGGAATTTACTGTTATTTGGTGAAGTGGTATGTCCTCCTGATTTTAACAAAAAACTCAATTTTCCTAAATCTTTGAATAAAATGATATCGTTGGCGGAAATAATCTCTGAAGACTTATATTTTTTGAGAGTTGATTTCTATGAAGTTAATGGCCAAATATATTTTGGGGAATTAACATTTTTCCCTGATGCAGGATTTGGAAAATTTACAGATAATAATGTTGATTTAGAAATTGGAAAATTATTAAAATTGTAAAAATAATTTTAGAGGTTAAATAAATGCGTAAGAAAAAATTAATGTTAAACACCATATCATCTCTAGTTCTTCAAATTACAACTATAGTATGTGGATTTATTTTACCTAGGCTTATTTTAAATCATTTTGGATCTAATATTAACGGATTAGTAAATTCTATTACGCAGTTTCTGCAAATTATTTCTTTTTTGGAATTAGGCGTTGGTGCGGTGGTCCAATCATCGTTGTATAAGCCGTTAGCACAAAAAGATGAGAATCAAATAAGTAAAATCATAAGTTCTGCAAATAATTTTTTTAGGAAATTAGCCTATATCCTAGTAATTTATATAATTATTTTAGTAGTAGTTTTTCCGTTGATTATTAATTTTGAATATGATTTTTTTTATACAGCGTTTTTAATTATTGCTATTAGCATAAGTTTTTTTGCTCAGTATTATTTTGGTGTAGTAGATAGATTGCTTTTAAATTCTGATCAAAGAGGTTATATTCAATATACTGCTCAAATTATAACTTTAGTACTAAATACTATTATATGTGTGATATTAATTAACTTTAATCAATCAATTCAAGTAGTAAAATTGTGTTCTTCATTAATTTTTCTAATAAGACCACTATTTTTAAGGATATATGTAAATAAATATTATCATATTGATAGAACGATAAAATATGATGAAGAACCTATTAAGCAAAAATGGAATGGTATAGCTCAACATATAGCTGCTGTTATATTGGATGGTACTGATAATATTGTATTAACAATTTTCTCAACATTATCAAATGTATCAATTTATTCAATTTATTTTTTAGTAGTTAATGGTGTAAAACAGCTATTTATGTCATTAATCAATGGAGTTCAATCTTTACTTGGAGAATTATGGGCAAAACAAGATATGGATGAGCTAAAAAAAATATTCGATTGGTATGAGTGGGTGATACATACTGGAGTAGTTTTAATTTGGGGGAGTGTGGCAATTTTAATAGTTCCGTTTATAAGTGTATACACAAAAGGAATAGCAGATGCAAATTATATAGTACCATTATTTGCAATATTGATAACTATTGCTAATGCCACTCACTGTTTGAGGTTACCATATAATACAATGATTTTAGCAGCAGGGCATTACCGTCAAACCCAAAGTAATTATATAGTTGCAGCATTGTTAAATATTACTATTTCAGTACTAATGGTCAATTATTTGGGTTTAATTGGAGTTGCCATTGGTACAATAGTGGCAATGACATATCAAACAATATGGATGATTTCATATGATTCAAAAAATATTATTAAATGGCCGAAGCAAAAGACTTTTAAGCAAATTATTGTTGATATAATAATTTGTTTGTTGTATGCAGTGGTCTATTATTTTACACCATTAGTGGTAAATAGTTATCTTGAATGGATTTATTTAGCAGTAGTGATATTTTTTTTC
The DNA here is from genome assembly GCF_002160495.1 of Erysipelatoclostridium sp. An173. Lineage (GTDB taxonomy): Bacteria > Bacillota_I > Bacilli_A > Erysipelotrichales > Coprobacillaceae > Thomasclavelia > Thomasclavelia merdavium. Next base: position 67,222 of record NZ_NFKR01000011.1, read on the forward strand.
AATTGTTTAATATCATTGAGCATCAATATAGTGTTTTATAAAAATAAAATAATTAATCTTAAGAATTTTTTTATTAAAAAAATGCCTACTAAAAACAAAAGAGAGAAGGGATAGCATGAAAATTGCAGTTGCAGGAACAGGCTATGTAGGTTTGAGCATAGCTACTTTGTTGTCACAACATCACGAAGTGATAGCTGTGGATATCATAGAAGAAAAAGTTAATATGATCAATGATAGAAAGTCTCCGATTCAGGATAATGAAATCGAAGACTTTTTAAGTACAAAAAATTTAAATCTAAAAGCAACATTAGATGCTAAGTCAGCTTATAAAAACGCTGATTTTGTTGTTATTGCTGCTCCAACTAATTATGATTCAAAGAAGAACTTCTTTGATACCAGTGCAGTCGAAAATGTTATTGAACTGGTATTGAGTGTCAATAAAGATGCTATTATGGTTATTAAATCAACTATTCCAGTTGGATATACAAAAAGTGTTAGAGAAAAATATAACACTAAAAATATTATCTTTAGCCCCGAGTTTCTAAGAGAGTCAAAGGCTTTATATGATAATTTATATCCATCTAGAATTATTGTAGGAACAGATATGGATGATCCATATCTGTTTTTAAAAGCAAAAGAATTTGCCTCATTATTACAGGAAGGTGCTATTAAAGAAAATATTGATACTCTATTTATGGGATTTACTGAAGCTGAAGCGGTTAAATTGTTTGCAAATACTTATCTGGCTTTAAGAGTATCATACTTCAATGAACTGGATACATATGCTGAAATGAAAGGATTAAATACTAAACAGATTATCGAAGGTGTTTGTTTAGATCCAAGAATTGGTAACCATTATAATAATCCATCATTTGGTTATGGTGGTTACTGTTTACCTAAGGATACCAAACAATTATTAGCTAATTATGAAGATGTCCCAGAAAATCTTATTAGTGCTATTGTCGAAAGCAATAGAACCAGAAAAGATTTTATAGCTGATCGAGTGTTAGAGATAGCCGGAGGATACGTGGCTAATAGTTCTTATAATGTTGAAAAGGAAAAAGAAGTAGTTATTGGAGTTTATCGATTAACGATGAAATCAAATAGTGATAACTTTAGACAATCATCAATTCAGGGTGTAATGAAAAGAGTCAAAGCTAAAGGAGCTAAAGTAATTGTATATGAACCAACATTAGAAGATGGAACGACATTCTTTGGAAGTGTGGTAGTAAATGATTTAGATGAGTTTAAAAAACAGAGTCAGGCAATCATTGCTAATAGATATGATAACTGTTTGGATGATGTTGAAGAAAAAGTTTATACAAGAGATCTGTTTAGAAGGGATTGATGATATATGGAGAGTATTGAATTGAATAGAAAAACTGTTTTAGTAACCGGAGCAGCTGGTTTTATTGGAAGTAATTTATGCAAAAGATTGCTTAATGATTATAAAGGTATCAATGTAATCGGAATTGATAATATGAATGATTATTATGATGTGAGAATAAAAGAGTATCGATTGGATACTCTTTTAAAATACGATAATTTTCATTTTGTTAAAGGAAATATTGCTGATAAAGAAATAGTAAACGGACTATTTGAACGATATGAGATCGATATAGTGATAAACTTAGCGGCTCAAGCCGGAGTAAGATATTCGATTGAAAATCCAGATGCCTATATTGAATCAAATATCATTGGATTTTATAATATTTTAGAAGCATGTAGACATTATCCAGTAGAACATTTGGTATATGCTTCAAGTAGCAGTGTATATGGAACGAACAAAAAGGTACCATATAGTACCGAAGATAAAGTAGATAATCCAGTTTCATTATATGCAGCAACGAAAAAGAGCAATGAACTGATGGCACATGCCTATAGCAAATTATATAACATACCATCAACTGGACTTAGATTTTTTACAGTATATGGACCAGCAGGAAGACCGGATATGGCATATTTTGGATTTACAAATAAGCTGGTTAATAATGAAACGATTAAAATCTTTAATTATGGAAACTGTAAAAGAGATTTTACATATATTGATGATATAGTTGAAGGAGTAATCAGGGTAATGCAAAAAGCACCAGAAAAGAAAGAAGGAGAAGATGGATTACCGATACCACCATATAAAATATATAACATTGGAAACAGCAATCCTGAAAATCTGTTAGATTTTGTCCAGATCTTAAGTGAAGAACTGATAGAAGCCAAAGTATTACCAGAAGATTATGATTTTGAAGCCCATAAAGAGCTAGTTGCGATGCAACCAGGAGATGTACCGGTAACCTATGCTGATACTAGTGCTTTAGAAAAAGATTTTGGATTTAAACCAAGAACATCATTGAGGGATGGATTAAGAGAGTTTGCAAAATGGTATAAGGAATATTATCAGTCGTAGGTGTAGTAGTTGAATTAATAAAGTTGCTATTGATAATATAAGGTTATTAATTGAACAAGAAGCTTAACCACAAATAAATTAAAAATGTAAAATGAAGATTAATTTAAATGAATATATATAAAGATATTTTCATCAATTGTATTTCTATATTATTTATTTAATTTTGCAGTATTACCAGATATGGATATGTATGGCATGATTGCAGCAGTTATCATCTTATGCTTGATAATTTTTTATTACAATTTAAATCTAAGAATATCAGTGTTAGAAGTGTGATTTTAAGGATACTTAAAGTTGTTGTAAGTATTGTTTTAATTTTGGTCAACATTAAATTAATCGAGGTATTACTTTTATTGATAGCTTCTCCATTACTGATTATGAAATAAATGTTATATCGGTTATTATACTGAATAACAGTGAATATGAAAAATTAAATAATCTTGAAAGAAAATCACTTGATATCAATCAAAATTAAGATCAAGAGAATTTAACCAATGCTTTAACTGATATTAGAGAGCAGTTGAATTCAGATATTGAATATAAAGATTATAATGATTGGAATTCGTTAGCTGAATCGTTTTATAACAATGACTGTGATGTTATTGTTGTCAATGAAGCATATCAGAGCATGCTTGAAGAAAATCATCAGGATTTTGATACTGAAACAAAAGTTATCTATCAATTTAAAATTAAAACTGAAACTCAAAACATAACAAATAATGGTGCTATTAATGATGGTGTATTTAATATCTGTATAACTGGAATTGATACATATGGACCAGTATCGACAAGATCTAGAAGTGATGTCAATATGGTCATGACAGTTAATATGAATACTCATAAAATATTGTTGACAGGTATACCAAGAGATTATTATGTAACACTTGATTCAAAAGGTGCTAAAGATAAGCTGACTCATTCAGGAATCTATGGTGTAAATGAAACGGTAAATACTATTGGAAATTTATTAGAAACAGAAATGGATTATTATTATCGAATCAATTTTAGTTCTTTAGTAAATGTAGTTGATGTCTTAGGTGGTATTGATGTTTATAGTGATAAAACATTTGTTCCTCATACTAATAAATCAATCACTATTCAAGAAGGAATTAATCATATGGATGGAGAAATGTCATTAGCATTTTCAAGAGAAAGATATGCTTACGAAAGTGGTGATAATCATCGTATTAAAAATCAACAGGATGTAATGAAGGCTATCATCAATAAATTGTTAACACCATCGGTATTATCAAATTACCAAGAAGTTTTAGAAAAAGTTGAAGGAACATTTGAAACAAATATGAGTAGTGATGACATTATGTCATTGATAAAAAAACAATTATCAGATATGCAAGGATATGAGATAGAAAATCAGTATTTAGGTGGAAGTGGTAAAAGGATGTCAGGTGGCTATTCGATGCCAAATAGTAATCTTTATTATATGATTCCAGATCAAAGATACAATAGATAGTGCGATAGTAAAAATTAGAGAAACTGAAGGTACTGGAAATTAAATAACAAGTTAATGAAAGTGGTTTAACTAATAGTTAGCCACTTTTTGATGATAAAAAATTAGTTTAATTCTAAAATAACTTATAAAATAATATTTGTAAGTTTAGGATAATTCTAATTTTTCTATACAGCTTTTTTTTTAAAATATTTTTTTTCCTTAAATCATATTATATAAATATACAATAATCTATAAAAAATTAGTGATTTACACTTGTTATTTTGAATTATAGGATTTATCAATATTTAGAAATAGTACTTTACAATTCCTATTTGAATAAGAAAATATTTTATAAAAAAATTTGTAATAGATAATAGTAGATAGAGATTTTAAATTTTTCTCTAATCTAATGAATAAAAATTGATATTTATTACATGATAATGACAATTTATTACTTAGTTCTTTATATTTGTGAAATATAATAGTAAATTTATTATATAAAGCAGGAACAAAAGAGCTGATATTTAATATATTGTTTAAAAATTATTAAATTTTGATATATTTAAATTTTCATTTTTGATATAAATAAATTTTTACAGCAATAAAAAAATTTTACACTTTTAAAAGTGAATATTGTTATAAAAATTGTAATTTCTACTTATAAATAATGTAAAAAAGTGTGCTATTCTTAATTACATTTTTTATAAACATTCATATCACAATTATGATTTTTATCATTTTATATTCAACGAGTAGGTTCGAAAACTTATAGATTATTTCAAAAAAAATCATGTCCATAGTGATGTGATGAAAATGATTATATTTACGAAGCTAAAAAAGGATATGATATTGTTATCAGGTAAAAAAAGGTAAAAAAAGACAAACTATTAAATGTCAATAAATAAATTAAATTTTTAAAATTTATTGCTTTAGCAGGCATTTGTCTTGACTAAGAGGTGAATCCTCTATAAAAATCCTCTTTCT
>NZ_NFKR01000110.1 GCF_002160495.1 Erysipelatoclostridium sp. An173
TTATGATCTGATAAATAAACGCGATGAGATAAAAGACTGGTATGATGGTTATTTATTTGATAAAACAGAAATTTATAATCCCTGGAGCGTTCTAAATTATATAAAGGAATTATTAGGAGATAAAGATTTTCATGCAATATCCTTCTGGGCCAATACCAGCAGCAATGATTTAGTAAGACAGTATATTGAAAATGCAACAATGAAGATGAAAGAAGAGTTTGAAGAACTGATCAATGGAAAAAGCATCATAAAAAAGATAACACCAGAGTTAACGTATCGAGAAATGAATTTTAAAAGCAGCAAAGATATGAATGATAATGTTTATAGCTTTTTGCTGTTTACCGGATATTTAAAAATCAAAGAGAAAGTATATGAAAATAATGAACTAGTAGAAGATACCTATAAGCTGGTCATTCCCAATAAAGAAGTAAAAAAGATTTACGAAAATATCTTTATGAAATGGTTTGAAAGTTATCAAAGAGAAAGAAGAAATGAGTTTATAAACAATCTTCTTGATGATCAGGAAAAGAGAGCTCAGAAGACATTAAATCAGGTTTTAAAAAGTAGCATCAGCTACTATGATAATTATGAAAGTTTTTATCATGGATTTATGGTAGGATTTTTAAATGCCGATGGCTATGAGGTTAAATCAAATCGAGAAAGTGGAGAAGGGAGATTTGATTTAGCAGTATTGCCAATGGATATTGATGATCTAGCGATTATTATTGAATGCAAACATTCAAATAGTATTAAAGAACTAAGAAAAGATAGCAAAGAGGCAAGTAATCAGATTATTGAAAAGCGATATATTGAAGGATTACGTGATGAAGGATATGAAAATGTAATTGGCTATGGAATATCTTTTT
>NZ_NFKR01000111.1 GCF_002160495.1 Erysipelatoclostridium sp. An173
TAATGGCAGGACCCCATCTTTCATGGCTTTTGAAAGATTTATCAAAAATGATCTGACAATGTCAATTGATGATATTTTTATCGATATCAATAAAATAATAGAAGAAGATCTGGATATCAATGTAAAGATACTTTATATCGATGGCAGCAAATTTGAAGCGAATGCCAATAAAATGACATTTGTATGGAAAAAATCATCACAAAAATATTATCAAAACACCTGGAAGAAATTTATCAAATTAGTAAAAAAATTAAACAGATATTTCAGCAGAGAAGGAATCGAGGTTTACTATTCATTGATCAAAGAACCCAATATAGCCTATATGCTTGAAATAGCGGATAGAGTTGAAAAATACATGGAAGCGAATAATATAGAATTTGTTCATGGGAAAGGGAAGAAAAAAAGCGAGATACAAAAACTATATGACGAATTAAAAGAATATGCGATCAGGATATCCAAATATATAATGCATTTTGATATATGCGGTGATAGAAATAGTTTTTCGAAAACAGATCCCGATGCAACATTTATGAAAATGAAGTATGACTACTATAATCACACTAATGTATTTAAACCAGGGTATAATGTACAATTTGGAATAAGTGATGGATTTATTAGAAATGTGTATTTAAGCAGTGACTGCAATGATTTACCAACATATATACCATTTATGGAGAAATATTATCAGGCATATGGAGAATACCCGGAAAAAACACCAGCTGATGCCGGATATGGAAGTTATGATAATTACATGTTCTGTAAAAAACATGAGATAGATTTATATATGAAATATTCGGGATATTATAAAGAACAGGAAAAAAAGACAGAAA
>NZ_NFKR01000112.1 GCF_002160495.1 Erysipelatoclostridium sp. An173
TTAACACGAATCAGATATTTATTTCCTGATCGAACAACATGTTCAAAACCATTGTAGGATTCATAGCCTCTATCGGCAATGAAGATAGCTTTATGACCATCATATCTGTCAACAAGCTGACAGAAGGCATCATTTTCATCTTTTTTAGCTTCACCCTGAATGATAATATCATCATATGTACGTTCCAACAGGTCATAACTGGCATTTAAATGAAAGGCAGAATAAGCCTTAGCAAGAGTGCCATGTCTTAATTCAGTAGTTTCATCGTCAAAGATGGTATTATCAATAGGCAGTTCACTGCCATCAATGGCTAATAGCCTATAACCACGATATAGCTTTTTCTTGAAGGTCTTATTGTTGAAGCCGTCAAACAAAGCTTTGAAGGCTTCAGGTTTGATTTTGCTTCTTGCTTGAACAAATGCAGAAGCAGAAGGAGTATCAATAGAAAAATCATTAAATTTAAGAAGTTCATCCTTGATAGAAGAAGAACCCATACAAAGGATAATTTTCATGATTGTTTCGAAATCAAGCTTTCTATTTCTGGTAAAATCAGCATCTGAATTGACACAGAATATAGAACAGACATCAGAAAGATTTTTGATAATGTGAAATAAAACGTTTTTAAGATGTTTATAGTTATTCATGTTCAAGTACCTCCAACATATACCTATAAACAATTGGCCTATTATCAATTCTATGATTGATAATAGGCCGCACACTATCGTTGTAATGTCAATACTTTTCTTTGAAAAAATGATAAAAAAGAGAGGGCATATTTGCAATATAACCCTCATATGTCATTCATTCCTTAACTTAATGACATTG
>NZ_NFKR01000113.1 GCF_002160495.1 Erysipelatoclostridium sp. An173
GAACCGGTATTTCCAGGTAATCGAGTAGTTAAAACCAGTAATAATGAATCAATCATTCCTGGAGAAGGAATACTAAGATTTGATGTCCATTTTGAACTTGATGTTCCTAAAAGAAATAAACAAAGAGCTTGTAAGCTGCAGATCAATATCGAAGCTCAAAACAGTATCTATAATGATTATAAGATAGTAACAAGAGGGATAGCTTATATAAGCCGACTGATATCTAAGCAGTTTAAAACAGTAATCAATGGTGATAATTATCAAAAGATGCAAAAGACATATTCAATCTGGTTAATGCCTCAAGCACCGTTAAAATATGATGGAACGATCAGGATATATAGTCTACAAGAAAAAGTGGAATCAGGAATACCGTTAAAAGAAAAAGAAGCCTATGATAAGATCAAGATAGCAACGATCTATACAAGCAGTAAACATGAAATAAGCCAAAAATATGAACAGAATGATGAATTATTAAGAGTAGTGATGTTACTGTTTGGAATGAGTGGAAGAAGTGTTCAAGAGATAAGGGGAATCTTAGAAAAAGAATATGGTTTTAAAATGAGTGAAGAGTTAAAGAAAGGAGTTGAAAATATGTGTAACTTAGCGCAAGGATTAATAATTGAAAATAGAACAGCTGGAAGAATGGAAGGTAAAGCCGAAGAAAAATATGAGATATTAATAAATCTGTTAGAACAAACTGATATTTCATTAAAGAAGATAATGAAGATAGTAGGGTTGGTAAAAAAAGAAGAGGTTAAGGAAATGACAGATAGACTAATAGAAGATTTAACTTTAAAAGAAG
>NZ_NFKR01000114.1 GCF_002160495.1 Erysipelatoclostridium sp. An173
TTATTTAAATATTATAGTAATGGAGTGTTAATATGAAATATGCCAATAAGATGTTTTTTTATAATCAAACTTATTTATCTTTAGTAACTGGTGGTGCTGTCTATGGATAGTTATACAGCTACAGTTATTAATCAATCGATCATCAATAATGATTCTAAAAGTGTAAAGCTTGATGAAACCTGTAAAGTTCTTCTTAGTGATACCCAGATATTAGCACATATTTTAAAATATGTCGTTGATGAATTGTGTGATTTTACGATTGAGGAAATCCAGGAAATCATTCCAGCTAATATTAATCATGAACCGGTATTTCCAGGTAATCGAGTAGTTAAAACCAGCAGTAATGAATCAATCATTCCTGGAGAAGGAATACTAAGATTTGATGTCCATTTTGAACTTGATGTTCCTAAAAGAAATAAACAAAAAGCCTGTAAGCTGCAGATCAATATCGAAGCTCAAAATAGTATTTACAATACTTATGAGATAGTAACAAGAGGGATAGCTTATATAAGCCGACTGATATCTAAGCAGTTTAAAACAGTAATTAATGGTGATAATTATCAAAAGATGCAAAAGACATATTCAATCTGGTTAATGCCTCAAGCACCATTAAAATATGATGGAACGATCAGGATATATAGTCTACAAGAAAAGGTGGAATCAGGAATACCGTTAAAAGAAAAAGAAGCCTATGATAAGATCAAGATAGCAACGATTTATACAAGCAGTAAACATGAAATAAGCCAAAAATATGAACAGAATGATGA
>NZ_NFKR01000115.1 GCF_002160495.1 Erysipelatoclostridium sp. An173
ACATATACGATCAATGTAAAGACATCAAATCATAAGAATGATAGTGGAAAATACAATACACATATCTATGCATATGACAGTGAAGGAAAATACAGTATAGTGGAACTGGGAACAGAAATACCAGAAAATCAGGCTCCTAAGATAACAGATGCCAAGATAACAAATGTAAGCAAAAACGGATATACAGTAACATGTAAGGTAACGGATGATGGAAGTCTTGATCGAGTACAAATGCCAACATGGTCAGAAAACGGGGATCAAGATGATCTGATCTGGTATACAGCAACAAAGAGCGGAGATACATATACGATCAATGTAAAGACATCAAATCATAAGAATGATAGTGGAAAATACAATACACATATCTATGCGTATGACAGTGAAGGAAAATATAGTAAAGTAGAATTACAAACGGAAATTCCAGATGGTAATCAGGCACCAGAAATAACAAATGCTAAAATAACAAATATAAGTAAAAGTGGCTATACAGTGACATGTAAGGTAACGGATGATGGAAGTCTTGATCGAGTACAGATGCCGACATGGTCAGAAAACGGGGATCAAGATGATCTGATCTGGTATACAGCAACAAAGAGCGGAGATACATATACGATCAATGTAAAGACATCAAATCATAATAATGATACTGGAAAATACAATACGCATATCTATGCATATGACAGTGAAGGTAAATACAGTGTAGTAGAATTACAAACGGAAATTCCAGATGGCAATCAGGCACCAGAAA
>NZ_NFKR01000116.1 GCF_002160495.1 Erysipelatoclostridium sp. An173
CAAGCTAAAAAAGTGTAGTCTTGAAACTACATTTTTCAAGGTATATAATAAACTATGTTAGTTATAACGATAGTTAAAGAATACGACAGTCTTTGGCTTGACATGTCGCTTGTATTTTCTGCCAGGGCGGATCGGCAGAATCTCTTTAGCTATCAGATGTTCTACAGGTGGATTCTTTCCACCTTTTTTTCTTAGAAATTCTCTGATGATATGCACTGATCTTGTAAAATTGACCTGATATGTATATTTGATTTTATCTTTTTTAGGTATTTTTATTTCCTGTACAATTCTTTGACAGAAATTATACATAGTCATGCAGGCATAGATTTCCTGTTGAATCAATTTTCTTTTTTTAGCATGTAATGCATTGAGTCCAATAGCATATTTGAGCTCACGAAAAGAAGTTTCCTCACCCCAACGCATATTGTAAATTTCACGGATTTCTTCCATTGAGAATTCTTCTTTGTTTAGATTGGTGATAACGGTTTCATAGGTATCTTCAGTAATTTTGAATCTCACAACTCGACAATTGAATTAATACCATGGATCATCTTTGCTCATAAAATCAAATTTCGTTGACTTAGTAATAATTTTATATATTTCAGGACAAGCTTTGGTCATTTTTGTTTGTTTTAAGGTCAACATTCTAAATACATCAATATCAAATTCATCTTTAGGAAATGGACCTAATGATCGAGTGATACTGGTTTGAGAGCCGATATCCTTAAC
>NZ_NFKR01000117.1 GCF_002160495.1 Erysipelatoclostridium sp. An173
CAGAATAGATGCAGAGATAACGAATACACCAAACGGGTTAAAGAAGGTGCAGATACCGGTATGGAGCAATGAAGATCAAAGCGACATTATCTGGTATACAGCAACTGAAAATGATGAAAATCATTACAGTGTAACGGTCAATATAAACAATCATTCAGGGAATTTTGGAAATTATTATTACAGCTGCTATACAACAACCAATACTGAAATTTTTACTGGAATAAAGGATGAAATAAAAAACATTGAATTAGATTCAGGAGCATTGGGTGCAGCTACTAATCAAAAAGAAACCCAAATACAGATAAAATTAGAAGAATTAAATCTGGATGGTATAAAAGGTCAGGTTAAATTTGCAATATGGTCAGTAGAAAAAGAACAGGATGATCTAGAATGGGCAAATGCAAATAAACAGGAAGATGGAACATATGTATATAATGCAGATATATCAAAACACAAAACAAGCGGAACATATAATATCCATGCATATGTCTATACAAATGGTAAAATGATCAAGCTTAGCGAAACAACAGTAGAAGTAAGTAAACCAGAAGTGATACTGACAACAACAGATATCTCGACAGGAGTATTCAGAATAGATGCAGAGATAACGAATACACCAAACGGGTTAAAGAAGGTGCAGATACCGGTATGGAGCAATGAAGATCAAAGCGACATTATCTGGTATACAGCAACTGAA
>NZ_NFKR01000118.1 GCF_002160495.1 Erysipelatoclostridium sp. An173
AAGATGATTAATCAATATGGAAATGTTATAATGAAAAAGAAAGGGTGATAAGTATGGGAATCTATTTAAATCCAACAAATCAAAATTTTTATGAAGCAGTCAATAAAGAGATATATGTTGACAAATCATTGCTTATTCAACATATTGAATATTTGAGAAATAAAGTCAATAAATATATTTGTGTATCAAGACCCAGACGCTTTGGAAAGAGTACAGATGCCAATATGCTTGTCGCCTATTATTCAATGGGTTGTGATTCTCGTAATATCTTTGATTCATTAAAAATTAGTCAGACCGACATTTATTTAAAACATCTTAACAAACATCATGTCATTCATATCAATATGCAGGACTTCTTGAGTAAGACACATGATATAGAAAAGATGATTTTACTTCTTGCTAAGTTGATACTTAGAGAACTTAAGAAAGTCTTTCCAAAAGTGGATTATATAGATACTTCTGATCTTATTCAAATTATGGAAGATGTTTATGTAGAAACGAATACTAGATTTATCTTCGTTATAGATGAATGGGATTGTATATTTAGAGAATATGCTCAAGACAAAGAATCGCAGAAGATATATCTTGATTTCTTAAGAAACTTGTTGAAAGATAAGCCTTATATAGAACTGGCTTATATGACGGGTATATTGCC
>NZ_NFKR01000119.1 GCF_002160495.1 Erysipelatoclostridium sp. An173
GGCTGGCAGCATATAATCGGGAATTAAACATTCAAGCCAAAAATAGTGAAATGAAAGCTAATTATTTGCGTGGCAAAGAAGAAGGAATAGAAATCGGTAAAGAAGAAGGGATAGAAATTGGTAAGGATGAAGGAATAAAGATTGGAAAAAAAGAAGAAAAGAGAAATCTAACTAACCAATTATTTAAATCGAGATACCCAAATGAAGACAGTAGCATTTTAAATGATTTAGAAACAGAAGTTTACGATCTTATTTTTAAAATGTTATTAGAAGAACAATCACTAGAAAAAATCAAGAATGTAATTAAAAAGGGTTAAATAGCAGTTTTTAATTTATTTTGTTGTAGCTTTGACAATTGTTTATTTATAGTAGTTAAGTGGAAGGAGAAATTGTTAAGATAATTGCGATCAAGAAGTGCTGGTTTATAATATTAAATTATTAGATAAAAAGTGTTGTTCTATAATTGCGATTAATTAATAAAAAATGACAGCTATCACTCAGCTGCCATTTTTTTAATTATCTTTATCATCTTTTAAGATCGTAGCAATTTCATAATCTTTAATACTTCTTATATTTATTAAAAGCATTACCAGATAAATAATATTCAATACTATAAT
>NZ_NFKR01000012.1 GCF_002160495.1 Erysipelatoclostridium sp. An173
TTGATTGCTGGACCATGTTCTGTTGAAAGTGAAGAACAGGTAATTGAAATAGCTAAATCAATCAAAGCTTCAGGGGCTAATATTTTAAGAGGTGGTGCTTTCAAACCAAGAACTTCACCATATGCATTCCAGGGAATGGGATCATCAGGATTAGATATTTTAGTAGCAGCTAAAAAAGAAACAGGACTGCCAATCTGTTCGGAATTGATGGATGCATCATATTTAGATGAATTCAATGAAAAAGTTGATTTGATCCAGATAGGGGCAAGAAATATGCAAAACTTCGATTTATTGAAAAAAGTCGGAGCTGGGACTAAAAAGCCAATTTTATTAAAAAGAGGCTTGAGTGCAACATTTGAAGAATGGATCATGTCAGCAGAATATATAATGGCAAGTGGAAATCCAAATGTCATCTTATGTGAAAGAGGGATCAGAACATTTGAAAGCTACACAAGAAATACATTAGATTTACAGGCAATCCCAGTAGTAAAGAAATTAACTCATTTACCAATAGTAATCGATCCAAGTCATGCCGGAGGAAAATGGTGGTTAGTAGAACCAATGGCAAAAGCAGCGATAGCAGCGGGAGCTGATGGATTGATGGTAGAAGTGCATAACAATCCAGAAAAAGCATTATGCGATGGACCACAATCATTAAGACCAGAAAAATATGAAAATTTATTAAAACAGATATCACAAATTGCTACTGTAGTTGGTAAAAAAATGTAATCTTTGCTAGTAGTTAAAGAGTCTTATTTTCATACAAAATATTATATAAGGAGTTATAACGATGGATTTAATGGTATCTTTAAAAGAAAATAGTTATCCAATTTATATTGAAAGTGGAATTTTAAATCATGCAGATAAATATATTAAACAAATTTTTCAAGGCAATAAAATAATGATAATTTCCGATGATCAGGTTTATGGCTATTATGGTAAACAATTGACGGATCTTTTAAGTAAAGATTATCTAGTTGACCATGTAATAGTAGAACACGGAGAGCAATCAAAACGGTTTGATATCTTACCATCGTTATATAAAGCATTATTGAATTTTAAATTGACAAGAACAGATTTAATTATTGCTTTAGGTGGTGGTGTCATCGGTGATCTGGCTGGATTTGTGGCGGCAACGTTTTTAAGAGGAATAAAATTTGTTCAGATTCCTACTTCTTTATTAGCTCAAGTTGACTCATCAGTAGGTGGTAAAGTAGCGGTTGATTTACCAGAGGGAAAAAATTTAGTTGGGGCTTTTTATCACCCCAAAATGGTATTAATTGACCCGCTTACTTTAAAGACTTTACCAGAACGTTTTATTTATGATGGGATGGCTGAAGTAATAAAATACGGTTGTATTAAAGATAAAAAATTATTTGATAAATTAAACAGTTATCAAGATTTTAATGATTTATATCAAGATATTGATCAAATTATATATCGTTGTGTTGATATTAAGCGTGATGTAGTTGAAAAAGATCAATTTGATTTTGGTGATCGGTTAGTCTTAAATTTTGGTCATACTTTAGGTCATGCTTTAGAACAATATTATCATTATCAAAAATATTCACATGGTGAAGCAGTAAGTATTGGAATGGTACAACTTACAAAGATTGCTGAAGAACATAATTTATCACCACAAGGATTGCATCTACAAATACAAGAACTTTGTCAAAAGTATCATTTACCAGTAGTTAGTAATGTGGAAACTGAAAAATTAATCGATGCAATCAGTTTAGATAAGAAAAATATAAATAAAAAATTATCATTGATATTATTAAAAGATATTGGTGATAGTTATGTTTATCAAAGTGATTATTCATTAATAAAAGCAAAGGATCGGATATAAAATGACAGCAGTAAAAATAACACCAACTAAATTATCAGGAACTATTCAGGTTCCACCATCTAAATCATTAGCTCATCGAGCAATAATTGCAGCTAGTTTGGCTAAGGGAATTAGTCGAATTGATAATATTGAATATTCAAAGGATATTCAAGCAACAATCAAAGCAATGGTATCTTTAGGTACTACAATTGAACAATATGATGATTATTTAATTATTGATGGAACTACTACTTATACTAAACAAAATTGTGAGATCGACTGTGAAGAATCAGGGTCTACTTTAAGATTTATGGTACCTATTTCTATTGTTTGTTCCAATAAAGTTCATTTTACAGGTCGTGGTAATTTAGGAAAAAGACCATTAGATACTTATTATGAAATTTTTGATGAACAAAATATAGGTTATTTATATAAACAAGATATTTTAGATTTATATATCAATGGAAAATTAAAGCCAGATTGTTTTAAAATACCTGGTAATATTTCATCACAATTTATTACAGGATTATTATTTGCTTTACCGCTTTTAGATGGTGATTCAACAATAAAAATTACATCGCCATTAGAATCTAAAGGCTATATTGATTTAACTTTACAGATTTTAAATCAATACGGAATAAAAGTAATAAATCATGATTATCAAAAATTTGAAATTCCTGGCAATCAAAAATATTATCCGCATAATTATCGCGTTGAGGCTGATTTTTCTCAGGCAGCATTTTTCCTGGTTGCCGGTGCGATTGGTAATGATGTAGTTTTGACAGATTTAAATTTAGATTCTTTACAGGGCGATAAAATGATCTTAGATTATTTAGCGGTTATGGGAGCTAAGATCGATGTTGTAAGTGACGGTATTAAAGTTATTAGCGATAATTTAAGTGCTATAAAGGTTGATGCTAGTCAATGTCCTGATGTCATTCCAGTTTTAAGTGTTGCTTTGGCTTTAGCTAATGGTAAAAGTGAAGTAGTTAATGCAAGAAGATTACGAATTAAAGAGTGTGATCGAATTGTTGCAACAACTACCCAAATTAATCAGATTGGTGGTAAAGTTCAAGAACTAGATGAGGGAATGATTATAAATGGCGTAAAAGAATTTGATGGTGGTAATTGTAAAAGTTTTGCTGATCATCGAATTGCCATGATGCTAGCTATCGCTGTTACTCGCTGTAATAGACCAATTATTTTAGATAATATGGAATGCGTTGAAAAGTCGTATCCAAGTTTTTGGCAAGACTATCAATCATTAGGAGGAATTATTGATGTCATCGACATGGAAAAATAATATTGAAATTACAATTTTTGGTGAATCACATGGAAAAGCAATCGGAATTGTTCTTGGAAATTTGCCAAGTGGTATTAAAATTGATTTTGATGCTGTAGCAAAGGAAATGAAACGCCGTGCGCCAGGGCAGGATAAAATGTCAACGAGCCGTAAAGAAGCTGATCAGGTAGAAATTATTAGCGGTATTCAAGATGGAATTACAACTGGGGCACCTCTTTGCGGGATGATTTATAACAGTGATCAGCATTCTAAAGATTATTCATTATTGAAAGAAAAAATGCGTCCTGGTCATAGTGATTATCCAGCATTTGTTAAGTATAAAGGTTTTAATGATGTTCGAGGTGGCGGTCATTTTTCAGGTCGAATTACTGCGCCGATTGTTTTTGCTGGTGCTATTGCAAAGCAGATTTTAATGCAAAAAGGGATTTATATTGGGGCACATATTTTAAGTATTAAAAATATATATGATGAAAATTTTGATCAAAGATTATCATTAGATACATTAAATTATCTTAGCAAGCAGCATTATCCAGTAATTAATCAGGAAATTTATGATCAGTTTGTTGAAACAGTTGATCAAGCTCGAATGAATTTAGATTCAGTTGGGGGAAAAATTGAATGTGCAATAGTTGGATTAGAACCTGGTTTTGGGGAACCATTTTTTGATTCGATTGAAAGTCATTTATCAAGTTTATTATTTTCTATTCCAGCGGTAAAATCAGTTGCTTTTGGTAATGATAAAATCAGTGAATTATATGGTAGTGAAGCTAATGATTGTTATTATTATGATAAAGAGGGAAAAGTAAAAACTACTTCTAATAATAATGGTGGTATTACTGGTGGTATTTCTAATGGTATGCCAATTGTTTTTACTGTAGGAATCAAGCCAACACCATCAATTGGAAAAGAGCAAAAAACTATTGATGTAAAACATCAGGAAAATACTACCCTTGCTATTAAAGGACGCCATGACCCTTGTATTGTTTTTAGAGCAACAGTTGTAGTTGAAGCGATGGCTGCATTAGCAATGTTAGATTTGGTGAGGTAGATTATGAAAGATTTAAAACAGTGTCGACAAGAAATTGATGAAATAGATAAACAATTAATAAAACTTTTTGAAAAACGGATGTCGTTAAGTAAAGAAGTAGTAACCTATAAGTTAGCGCATGATATGGAAATTTTCCAGCCTCAACGTGAACATGAAGTAATTGAAAAAAATGCGGCTCGAATTGAAAATGATGAATTAAAAGAGTATGCTAAAAAATTTGTTCAAGACATCATGGATATTGGAAAAAGTTATCAGGCTACTTTCATTCCTTTAAAAGATGCTTATCATTTAGCTTGTCGAAAACATGAAAATGTAAAAGTAGGATATGCAGGAGTACCTGGGGCTTTTGCTCATCAGGCGATGCTTGAGTATTTTGGTGATGTTAATAATATTAATTATGTTAATTTTAAAGATGTCTATGAAGCTTTGAAAAATGATGAAATTGATTATGGTATCGTACCTTTAGAAAATTCATCAACCGGAGCTATTAATGATAACTATGATTTAGTTCGTGATTATGATTTTTATATTGTTGGCGAACATAGCGTTGATATTACTCAGCATTTGCTTGGATTAAAAGGTGCAAAAATTGTAGATATTAAAGATGTTTATAGCCATCCTCAAGGAATTATGCAATCGTCTAATTATTTACGAGCTCATCAAAATATAACTGTTCATGATTATTCAAATACAGCAGCAGCAGCTAAATTTGTCAGTGAAAGTAATGATAAAACTAAAGGAGCAATTGCTTCAAAAATTGCTGCTAAATTATATAATTTAGATATAATTCAAGAAAATATTCATAATGAACAAAGTAATAATACAAGGTTTATTATTATCGGTAAACATTTAGAAGATCATGAACAAACTGATCGTGTTAGTATTGTTTTTACTTTAGAACATCAAGTTGGAAGTTTATATAGTGTTTTAAAAACAATCAGAGACCATCATATTAATTTATCAAGAATAGAATCGCGCCCAATAAAAGATAAACGCTGGCAATATTATTTTTATATTGATTTTGAAGGCAGTTTGCATGATGATAATGTTAAACTGGCACTTGAACAAATGAAAACTAAATGTTTAACACTACGAGTAATTGGAAATTATCAACATGCATAGGGGGTTAAAATGAAAAATATTGTATTAATTGGTATCATGGGTTGTGGTAAGACTACTATTTCTAAATTATTAGCTGAAAAATTACAGCGTCCGGTTATTGATATTGATGAATATATTGTTGAAAAATATAATCAATCAATTAATGAAATGTTTGCAATCAGCGAAGATTATTTTCGTCAAAATGAAACAGCATGTTGTAAAGATCTTGCTGATATTCAAGACCATATAATTTCTACTGGTGGTGGAGTTATTTTAAAAAAGGAAAATATTGATTATTTGAAGAAAAATGGAATTGTTTTCTATATTGATCGTCCTATTGATAATATTATCGAAGATGTTCATGTTGCTTCACGACCATTATTACAAGAAGGACCACAAAAACTTTATGATCTTGATAAACAAAGACACCAGTTATATTTAGATGCTTGTGATTATCATTTGATTAATGATAGCAGTTTAGAAAACATTGTTAATAATATTATTTCAATAATTAATGATAATTAATAAATACAGGATGTTGAAATGGATTTCGTTATTTGGACATGCAAATAATGGTGTTCATTTCACTTATACCTGTATTTTTTATTCTTTGTCTCGATATGATTTATATTTATGCTATAATTTAGCTTAGGTGAGAGAAATGGAATTAATTAAACAAGCATATGTCGATAAAGATTTACCTAAAGGCTGGAAACCATATTATATATTTATAATTCAGGTAAATAATGAAGAAGTTGGAAAAATTGTTTTACGTGAAGGAACAATCGAGCAGCGTTATTATGATGGCCATATTGGTTATAGTGTAGAGCCGCAATACCGTGGTCATAATTATGCCTATCAGGCAGTAATAAAACTAAAAAAGATAGCTAAAAGATTAGGCTTTGAACAGTTAGTAATTACTTGTTCACCTGATAATATTGCTTCTAAAAAGACGATAAAAAAATTAAACGCTAAATATCTTGAAACAAAAACGATACCACCAGAATATCAAAAAGATTTCAGGGATGATGAAAGAGTTAAAGAAATTTATATAATAGAATTATAAAGGAGTATAAAAATGAGATTTGTTCATATCGGAGATATTCATCTTGGCAAATGGCTTTACCAGCAAAGCTTGTTAGATATTCAAGCAGATTTATTAGATCAGGTATGCAATTATCTAGTTGATAATGATATTGATGTATTGATCATGGCAGGTGATATTTATGATCGTAGTATCCCAAGTAATGAAGCAGTTGATGTCTTAAATGATTTTTTAACTAAAGTGATTTTAAAACATCATAAAAAAGTGTTGATGATTGCTGGTAATCATGACAGTGCAAGTCGTTTGCAATTTGCTAGTGGATTATTAAAACAAGAAGGGTTATATATTGAAGCTTACCCACCTAAAGAATTAAAACCTGTTACAATAGATGGAGTGAATTTTTATTTACTGCCTTTTTTTAAACCTTCTTATATTCGTTATTTATTTAAAGATGAAAAAATCACTACATATCAGGATGCTTTTGCATGCTATTTAAAAAATCAAAATATAGATTATTCTAAAACCAATGTTTTAATTACGCATCAATTTATTGCCGGTAATCAAGATAATATTAGAAGTGATAGTGAAGCTATTTTAAATGTAGGTGGAACAGAAATTATTGATGTTAATTTAGTTAAGCAATTTGATTATGTTGCTTTAGGACATCTTCATGCACCACAAAAAATTTCTAAAGAAGCAATTCGTTATAGTGGTAGTTTAATGGCTTATTCATTTGATGAAGTTAATCAAAGTAAAAGTATTGTTGATGTTGAAATCAGCAATAAAAATGTATCTTATCAATTAATTAGTCTTAAGCCTAAACAAAATCTAATCAAAATCAGTGGCTATTTTGATGAATTGATGGCTGATACTTATCCAGGTAATAATCTAGATTTTATTGCGATTGAATTATTAGATAAATCATTGATTCCAAATGCCATCGATTATTTAAGATCTAAATTTTTAAATGTTCTACAAATAACTTATCCATCTTTAGTAAATGAACAGGATGAACATAATTTGACTAAAGCTGATAGTGGATTTGAAAAATTAAATCCTGTAGAATTGTTTGAGCAGTTTTATAATAAAATAAAAGGCGAACAATTAAGTGATGAGGGTAAAAAAATTGTAACAGAAATTTTGCTTGGAGGTGATGATAATGCTGCCTAAAAAATTAACAATGTCAGCATTTGGGCCATATTTACAGACTGTTAATATTGATTTTGAAAATTTTATTAATAATGGTCTTTTTTTAATCACAGGTCCTACCGGAGCTGGTAAAACTATGATTTTTGATGCTATTATGTTTGCATTATATGGCGTTTCAAGTGGTAGTGAACGTAGTAGCGAACAATTTCGTAGTGATCTAGCTGGTAATGACACTCCAACATATGTAGAATTAGAATTTGTTTTACATCAAGCAAACTACAAAGTTAGACGTTCTCCTAAATATTATTTAACTAATCGTAAAACTCCAAAAATGCCTAGTGCAATTTTGACAATGCCTGATGGCAAAATGATTGAAGGGGTTAAGGAAGTAAATTTAAAGATCAAAGAATTGTTAGGTATTGATGATAAGCAATTTAAACAGATTGTAATGATTGCTCAAGGTGAATTTACTAGATTGATTTATGCAACTAGTGAAGATAGAGAAAAGGTATTAAGAAATTTATTTAAAACAGATAATTTAGGTTTATTACAAGAACGCTTAAAAGATGAGGTGCGGGAATATAAAAGTAAATATGATTTATTATTTAATCAGCGTAATCTTTTATATCAAAATTTAAATTTAGAAAATAATGAAATTAATTTAGAAGAGTATATCAAAGAGTATCAAGATAAAATTATTAAAGAGGAAAAGCAATATCGCCAAGTACAAAATGAGTATAATAAAAAGAATCAGGAATTGAATCTTTATCGTTTGATAAATCAACGATTTGAACAATTAGAACAGTTAAAAAATAAATTTGAAAAAATTGAAAAACAAAAAGTTGAGTATAATTCATTAAAAGAAACAATTACAAAATTAAAAAAAGCTACTAAATTACAAAATAGCTATAATCAAGTAAAAAATACTAAAATAAATCTTGATAAATTAACGATACAATTAGATGATTTACAAAAAGAATTATCAAATAAACAAAGTGTTTTGAATACGCAATTAGAAAAATATCAACAGATTCCTAATTATCGTAATCAATTAGCAAATGAGCAAATTGAATATGAAAAGTTGTTGGAAACAAAAAAACGTTTTACTAAATATCAAAAGGATATTTTGGAAAAAGAAATGGTTGAAAAAAAATGGCAGCTTTTAAAAGACAAAAATATTGAATTAGAAAATAAATTATCTAAATATAATAAATTAATTGAAAAAGATACTTTAACTATAAGTCGCTTGGATTCATTAAAAAGTAAGTATGAATTAACAAACCAGGAATATGAAAAAATTCATCAGCATAAATTAGAAATCCATACTTTAAATAGTGAGTATGATAATTATGTTTTAAGTGATTATAGTTGTTGTGAACTTCGTGAACAATATCAAGATATTGAAAAAGATTATCAGTATGAAAAGAAAGTTTACGATGATATTGAACATCGTTATCGAATCAGTCAGGCAGGTATTTTAGCTAGCCAGTTACAAGATAATCAGCCATGTCCTGTTTGCGGTTCATTAAAGCATCCCCATCCAGCTAGTATAGATTTTGAAATTGTCGATCATGATGATTTAAAAAGGGGAAAACAGAAGTTTGATCATTTTAGTGAAAGACGAAATGAAATTTTTAATGAACTGATGTTAAAACAAAAAGAAACTGAATTAATGAAAAAGCATTTAGATGAAGATGCTAAAAGATTAGGTATTGATGATGAACTAGGGAAAGAAGTTTTTATTAAAGTATTGGGGTCAGTTAATATTAAAGAGCGTCATTTATTAAAAAATGCTAAAGAAATAAGTGAAGAAATAAGTTATTTAAAAAAATTGAAAGTTAGTGTCGAAAAATACCAAAATGATGTTGGACAATTAAGTAAAACTGTTGATAAAAATAATCTTTTAATTCAAGAATATCAAGCAAAAATAAATCAGTTAATTGGTCGAAACAGTCAAAATGATGATTTAAAAGATTTTGATGATTCACAGATTGCTAAAACCATAAAAGTAAAGCAAGATAAAATAACGTCATTAACTAATTTAATTACTCAAACCGAACAAAACTATCAACAAATTAAAGAAGTAACAATAAAGCTTAATTCGAAACAAGAATCATTAAAAAAACAAATTGATGAACAAAATAGTAACTATCAAAAATATTTTCCTGAATATCAAACTAAATTAAAACAATTATTTGAAAATGAAGAGATGTTTTTATCAGCTTTAAAAGATATTGATAATTTAGAAATATTGGAAAATAAGTATCAGAATTATTTAGTTTCTAGAGAAACATTAGAAAAACAGATTATGCAATTAGAAAAAGAATTAACTAATCAAAATAAAACCGATCTTTTAGAATATGAAAAAGATGTTAAAATTCTAAAAGAAGAGTTAGATGCCAAGGCTAAACAATTAAATATTAACCAGGCGCAGTTTTTAACAATTAAAAAGACAGTAAATGATATTAATACAATCGATAAAAAGTTAAGCAAAAGTTATGATAAATATAAGTGTTATTTAGATTTAAGCGAGGTTGCTTCTGGTAAAAATCAATATCGTATTTCTTTTGAGCGTTATGTGTTAGCGGCTTATTTTGAAAATATTTTAGTATATGCCAATGTTTTACTTAAAAGAATGTCTCAAGGCCGTTATCAATTATATCGTCGTGATAATCGAAGTAAGGGTGCTGGTAAGCAAGGTTTAGATTTAGATGTCTTAGATATGGAAAGTGGTATGATTCGTGATGTTAAAACATTATCTGGCGGAGAATCGTTTAAAGCAGCATTATCACTAGCATTAGGGCTTTCTAAAATGATTCAGGATTATGCTGGTGGTATTGAGTTAAATACGTTGTTTATTGATGAAGGTTTTGGTTCTTTAGACAGCCAGTCTTTGGATCAGGCAATTAATTGTTTAATAGATTTGCAACAAGATGGTAAATTAATTGGCATTATTTCACATGTTAGTGAATTAAAAGAACGAATTGATCAAAAAATAGTTCTTACAAGAATAAATAAGCAAACAAAAATATCAATTGAATAACTATCTTGCATATTATAGCTTTTAATAGTAAAATAGGGAAAGATTATAATGAAATGAGGAGAAATGATGGCTAATAAAAAAAATGAAGCGATAACAGCAATGGAAGATGATTTCGCGCAGTGGTATACTGATGTTTGTAAAAAAGCGGAATTAATGGATTATAGCAGTATTAAAGGATTTATTATTTATCGTCCTTATAGCTATGCAATGTGGGAAATGATCCAGCAATATATGGATAAAAAATTCAAAGAAACAGGGCATGAAAATGTATATATGCCGCTATTAATTCCCCAATCATTATTACAAAAGGAATCAGATCATGTTGAAGGGTTTGCTCCTGAGTGTGCAACTGTTACAAAAGGTGGTTTAGATACTCTTGAAGAAAATTTATTAATTCGTCCAACTTCTGAAACACTTTTTTGCGAACATTATGCTAAAATTGTAAATTCTTATCGTGATTTACCTAAGTTATATAATCAATGGTGTTCTGTTGTTCGTTGGGAGAAAACAACTAGACCATTTTTAAGAGGGGCTGAATTTTTATGGCAAGAAGGACATACTGTTCATGCTACTAAAGAAGAAGCTTGGGCAGAAACATTACAAATGTTAAAGATTTACGAAGATACTGCTCGTGAATTATTAGCAATTCCAATGGTTACTGGTCGTAAAACTGAAAAAGAAAAATTTGCTGGTGCTGAAGCAACATATACAATTGAAGCTTTAATGCATGATGGTAAAGCTTTACAATCAGGAACAAGTCACTATTTTGGACAAGGTTTTGCAAAAGCATTTGATATGAAATTTTTATCAAAAGAAAATAAATTAGAATATGTTTACCAAACATCATGGGGTGTTTCAACACGTTTGATTGGAGCGATTATCATGGTTCATGGTGATAACAATGGTTTAGTTTTACCACCAAGAGTTGCTCCTATTCAAGTAATGATCATTCCAATTCAACAACAAAAACCTGGTGTTCTTGATAAAGCTAACGAAGTTATGGAACAATTAAAAGCAGCAGGTATTCGTGCTAAAGTTGATGCTAGTGATAAAACACCTGGATGGAAGTTCTCGGATGCTGAGATGCGTGGTATTCCACTAAGAATTGAAATTGGACCTCGTGATATTGAAAATAATGCTTGCGTTATTGCTAAAAGAAACGATGGAACTAAAAATACTTATTCATTAGATGAAACATTACCTGATACAATTAATAAATTGTTAGATACTATTCATGATGAAATGTATCAAAAGGCATTGAAACATCGTGATGAAAATATTAGACAAGCTACAACATATGATCAATTCAAAGATATTATTGCTACTAAAGGCGGATATGTAAAAATCATGTGGTGTGGTGATGAAGAATGCGAAAATAAAATTAAAGCAGATACTACTGCTACTAGTCGTTGTATTAAAGAAGACGAAGAAGCGTTTAGTGATGTTTGCCCAGTATGTGGAAAGCCAGCTAAAAAAGTTGTTTATTTTGCTAAGTCATATTAAGATACGATTTAATCGTATCTTTTTTTAAGGAAAGGGTAGAAAGGAGTAAAAATAATGAATGATGAAAGAATGGGAAGTAAAAAAATATTACCGTTATTAGTAGAATTTAGTATACCGGCTATTATTGGGATGCTAGTTAATGCGATTTATAACGTTGTAGATCGTATTTTTATTGGAAATGCACCAGGATTAGGTGCAATCGGAATTGCAGGAATAACAATTAGTTATCCGGTTACTTTGGTTTTAATGGCAATTTCGTTAATGGTCGGAGTTGGTGGCGCTACTCGTTTTAGTATTGCTTTAGGACAAAAAAAGCATAAAGAAGCAGCAATTTATCAAGGAAATGCGATTATTTTAACGGTTATTTTTGGTTTGATCTTTATGGTTTTTGGTAATCTTTTTGTTAATTCATTGTTAGTTATGCTAGGGTCAAGTGACAGGGTATTACCATATGCTAGAGATTATTTATCAATAGTATTATATGGGGCAGTTTTTCAATGTGTTACAATGTGTGGTAATAATTTTTCCAGAGCACAGGGGAATCCTAAAAATGCGATGATTTCTCAGTTAATAGGAGCTGGTTTTAATATTGTTTTTGATTATATATTAATTATTAAATTTAATATGGGAATGCAAGGAGCAGCCTTAGCTACAATTGGTGGACAATTCTTAAGTATGATATGGCAGCTATGTTATCTATGTTCAAATCGCTCATTGATTAAATTAGATCTTCAACATATTAAAATAAGAATTAGCTTTGCTTTAGATATTATTAGAACAGGAATACCAGCCTTTTTGATGCAAATGGCAAATAGTGTTTTGAATTTTATTTTGAATAGTAGTTTAGGTACATATGGTGGCGATGTTGCTATTTCAGCTGTTGGAATAATTACAAGTTTCCAAACAATTTGTCAAATGCCTTTGACTGGTTTAATGCAAGGACAACAGCCTTTAATAAGTTATAATTATGGTGCTCAAAAAATTGATCGCGTTAAAGAGACTTTAAAGTATTCAATAATTGGGGGAACAATTATTGCTTTACTTGGCTTTTTAGCAGTTGAATTATTTCCTAAAACAATTATTTTAATGTTTAATAACGAACCAGAAGTAGTTGAATTAGGTACTAGGGCAATAAGAATCTGGTTTATTTGTTTACCATTATTAGGGGCTCAGATCATGAGTGCAAATTATTTTCAATGTATTGGTAAAATTAAAGTTGCTAGTGTTTTGAATTTGTTAAGACAAGTAATTGTTTTAATTCCAATGATTTTGATTTTGTCATCATTAATTGGTCTTGATGGTATTTTTATCGCTGTTCCAATTGCTGATTTAACTGCGTTTTTAATCACAATTTTCTTATTTATTAAATCAATCAGGAAAATTAAAATTAATTAGTAAAACGTTTTCTTTATCAAATAAAAGGCGTATAATATAAATAGGTTAATTTTTGATGGAGGAAATGAAATGAAAAGACTTTTAAATTGTACAACAAGTGAAGCTCTAGCAATGAACGGTGAAGAATTGAAACAATCAATTTTAGCTTGTGAAGGAAGAACAGTAATGACAGAAACTGTTGTTGCTATCCCACCTTTATTAGGAGATTTAACTAATGCTGAATTAGCAGTTTCTTTTGGATCAGATATGGTTTTATTAAACGTATTTGATTGCAATAATCCTGTTATTAATGGAATCGAAGGAACTGATGAACCAGTTAAAGAATTAAAAAGATTAGTTGGCCGTCCAGTTGGATGTAACTTGGAACCAGTTGATCCAGATGCGAAAATGATGGAAACTCGTCATGTAATTGCTGCTGGTAGACAAGCAACTAAAGAAACTATTCAAAAAGCTGAAGAATTAGGGTTTGATTTTATCTGTTTAACAGGTAATCCAGGAACTGGAGTAACAAACAAATCAATTGCAAAATGTATTAAAGTAGCTAAAGAAAACTTTAGTGGTTTAATTATTGCTGGAAAAATGCATGCTGCAGGTGTTGATGAACCATTAGTTGATTTAGATAGCATTAAAGAATTTATTGAAGCTGGAGCTGATGTTATTTTAATGCCAGCAGTTAACACTGTACCAGGATTAAGCGAACAAACATTAACTGAAGCATGTAAATTTATTAAAGAACATGGAGCATTATCATTAAGTGCTATTGGTACAAGCCAAGAAGGTGCTGATGAACAAACAATTAGAGAAATTGCTTTAATTAATAAACGCTGTGGTGTTGATATTCAACATATTGGTGATGCTGGATGGTGTGGTATGGCAATTCCAGAAAACATTATGGCATTATCAATTGCTATTCGTGGTAAACGTTGGACATATCATAAAATTGCTTCTTCAATCAATCGTTAATAATGTTAATATAAAAACTACTTAGATTTAAAATCTAAGTAGTTTTTTTAATCGATTACTTTAATTGTATTGATAACCGGTTGATTTGCTTTTTCAACAGTACCGTTATTATCAGTAACTGGAACAGTTGTAGCAATCTGATCAACAACTTCCATTCCTTCGTATACATAACCAAAAACGGCATATTGTCCATCTAATGATTCAGTTGTTTGATGAACAATGAAAAATTGGGAACTAGCACTATCATAATCGCTAGAACGAGCCATTGAAATAGCACCACGAGTATGTTTTAACGGATTATCAACACCGTTAGCACTAAATTCACCTTTGATAGTTTCATCAGATCCACCAGTACCATCACCATTAGGATCGCCACCTTGAATCATAAATCCATCAATAATTCGATGGAATGTTAATCCATCATAAAAACCATCTTTTGCTAGATTGATGAAATTAGTAACTGTGATAGGAGCCTCATCAGCTTGCAATTCTACTTTGATAGTCCCATAATTTTGAACATCAATTTCAATATGATGATTACCGCTTAATAAATCTTCAGTATTAGTTTCATTATTGCTTGATGTATCAGTATCACTGTCACCACTATTTCCACATCCAACCAAACAAATAGCTAAAGCCATAATAGCTGTAAACTTAAAAAATTTCTTCATAATATCTTCCTTTCATAAATTTAATTATAGCGAATATTACTATTAGTTGTCTACATTAATTGTTTTTTCTAAGTAAAACATTAATCGTAAAACTAAGTTCTATCCTAATTTACATAATAGTCGATCTTAAATTCACAAAGTAGATTTATTTTTTCAATTGATTGATTTATTGAAAATATAGTAAAAATTAACATAGTATACTAAAAAATAGAAAGAATATATATTTAATAGTGCTATATTAACAATAAATATATAGAACAATCTTAGGATTTTTTGGTAATAATAGAAGTAATCATAATATTTTAAATGTATATAATAGTAAGAGATTTTAAAAGGAGAAAAATATGTTGTATTATATTATTTTGATTATTTTCTTTACATTTATTGTAATTTTTACCAGGAAATGTTACAAATATATTAGGTTTAGAAAAATAGATAATACGGACAATGAATCGGAGGCAAATAAAATGGGGGAAATTAAAGCGGTAAATATACCAATTAAAGCTGATATAAAAGATGTAGCTGACTGGTTTTTGTTAAAGGAAAATATGTCAAATAAAAAAATCCAAAAATTATGTTATTATGCTGAAGCGTGGAGTTTGGTTTTATTAGATCAAGATATCTCTCAAAATAGTGATTTTGAAGCTTGGGTTCATGGCCCTGTAAGCAAGACTTTATATAACGAATTTAAAGGATTTGGATGGCAGGAATTAACTATTACTAATCCTGTAGTTGTTAAAAAAAGATTAGATGAACTTTTTACAAAAGAACAAATTGAAGTTTTAGAATCTGTTTGGGATACTTATGGTGAATATGGAGCTGATCAATTAGAGGCATTAACCCATACTGAAAAACCGTGGTTAGAACAAAGAAAAGGGTTAGGAAAATTTCAAAGTAGTACAAGAAAGATTTCTAAAGAAACAATGAAAAGATATTATAAATCTATTGCAATCTAATAATTATGAGTAGAAATAGAAAGAAATTAGCTAAAATAGGAATACCAGATGATAAAAAGATAATTCTTACAGATTCAGTAATTAATAAAAAAGAGCATCCCGAGATAAATTTTAAATATTTATATAAATGTAATGTATGTTGTTTTAAGGGGCTAAATAAATATCATAAAAATCATACTGAAGAAGGAATTTTTGATCAGCTACAAAAATTTTTATATGAAATTGATAAATGTTCTAATTTAGAAGAATTGATAACACAATATACTTCAAAAAATGGAAGTAAAATTGATAATAATAATAAATATATAAAACGTATTAAAAAAGAATTTGAAACTGCATACCCTGATGAAAAAGGATTGCTTGAGAGTAATATTATTCATTTACATTTAAAAAGACATGGAAATGGTAAATTTGTAATATTTGGAGTTAATTATGATAGTGTGTTTTATGTGTTAGCATTTGATCCAGGTCATGAATTTAATAAATTTTAAAATCATAGAATCCTAAGGCTTAATGCCCTAGGTTTTTTTATGTAGAAAAGTTCAATAAAACGTACTAAATAAGTAACAAATCGATTAAAGTCCGTATTATAGTGTTAATATCTTGTCCATATAAAAATATTAAAAACTGTCATGATTAAAATTGCTATTTTTGTGATAAAATATAAGACAATCAAGGAGGTTATGATGAAAAGGGTAGCTTTAATAAATGATGTGACCGGATATAGCCGTTGTTCAGTTGCTATTCAATTGCCTTTAATATCTGCTTTAGGAGTTGAATGTGTTTTTGTGCCAACTGCAATATTATCGGTTAATACATATCATCCAGAATATTATTTTGATGATTATACTGATCGAATGGCTGATTATATTTTGACATATAAGAAAATGAATGTAGAATTCGATGGAATAGTAACAGGATTTTTAGGTTCTGATAAACAGATTGATATTGTAATAGACTTTTTTAAAACTTTTAAGAAGAAAAATACTTTTGTATTAGTAGATCCAGTAATGGGAGATCATGGAAAACTTTATCCTACTTATACAAAGAAAATGCAGGATAAAATGCGGGAATTAATCCCATATGCAACAATAATTACTCCTAATTTGACAGAGTTATGTGCATTGTTGGAAGAAGAATATTTAGGAAATAATATTGATTTTGATAAAATAGAACAAATGTGTCAAAGACTGTCTCAATTAGGACCAGAGAAGATTGTTGTTACAGGAATTAATGTGGAAGATAAAATAGTTAATTTCGCATATGAAAAAAATAGGGGAGCTAAATTAATTAAAGTTAAGCGAATTGGTGAAGATCGTAGTGGTACTGGAGATTTAATAAGTGGTATTATTGCGGGAAGTTACGCTAAAGGTATGGATTTTTATCAATGCGTACAAAAAGCAGCTGATTTTGCTTGCAAATGTATTGATTATAGTCAAAAAATAGGGGCTCATAATCACTTAGGTTTATGTTTTGAACCGTTTTTAAAAGAATTATAAGGAGGAAAATTAAAATGGTAATCTTATATACATTGGCTGGTAATAGTTATATTGATATTAAAGATTTAGATGATTATCAAGGGATTACTTGTTATGTAAATAGTACTAATCGTTGTAATTGTGCTTGTACATTTTGTTTAAGAAATACTAAAGAAATGAGTGAGTCTAATTCATTATGGTTAAAAGAAGAACCTGATGTTAAAAGAATTATTGATGAATTTGAAAAATATGATTTGAATGCTTTTAAAGAAGTTGTTTTTTGTGGTTTTGGAGAACCGTTACTTCGTCATGATGACTTAATGGAAGTAGCGCGTTATTTGAAAAACAAACGTTCTGATTTAATGATTAGAATTAATACTAATGGCTTAGCTTCAGTTAGTGCTAAACGAGATATTACGCCAGATTTTAAAGATTTAATAGATACTGTTTCTATTAGTTTAAATGCACCAGATAAACAAGAATATTATCAACTAACAAGAGCTAGTTTTGGAATAGATTCTTTTGATTATATGTTAGATTTTGCTAAGAAATGTAAAAAGTATGTTCCTAACGTGGTATTGACAGTTGTAGATATTATTGGTGAAGAAAAAATAGCGGCATGTAAAAAGATTGCTGATGATATTGGGGTAAAATTACGAGTAAGACCTTTTGAAGAGTAAATATTTGTATCACTGGTTTAAATATGATAAAATTACAATCAGTGAGGTAATAAAAAATGATGCAATTAAGTAGAGAAGAAAGATTATTAAAAGTTGAAAGTATGACTAATGTTCGTGATTTGGGTGGATATGAAACTCAAAATGGTTACTATACTAAAAGTCATAAATTCGTACGTTCAACAAATCCGGGTAATCTATCTAAAGATGAAAAAGAATATTTGTATGATTATGGAATTAGAGTACAGGTTGATCTAAGAAGTGATTTTGAAGTAGATCAGCAGCCAAGTGCTTTAAAAGGTTATAAAGATATTGAGTATTATAATATAAATTTATTACAGTCTAAAAATTTAAATGTTTTACCAAGTGAAGTTAGAAATTATCATGATTTATCAGGGTTCTATGTGTTTATGTTAGAATCTAATAAAGAACAATTTAGACAAGTCTTTGAAATTTTTTATCAGCATCCTTATAATGCAATTATGTTCAATTGTTCAGCCGGGAAAGACCGTACTGGAGTAATTGCGGCATTATTAATGGATTTAGCAGGATGTCATGAATATGATATTGTCAAAGATTATTCAGAGTCTTATGAAAATAATCTTAAAGTTATGGCTAAACTTGAAGAACTAGTTGATGAAGATAATCGGGCTTTTTTGGAATCATCACCTAAGATGATGATGAAATTTTTAGATTATTTAAGAGAACATTATGGTAGTGCTAAAGAATATTTAGTACAATGTGGTTTGGAAATTGAAAAGATTGAAGAGATAATTGAAAATTTTACTATTTAAGTTATATATTACGTTAATACATTGATTGGTTAATATTATTAAATTTAATAAAATAAAAAAGAAATTCTCCTATTTAAAGATGTATAAGTAAATAGGAGGTTTTTTTATGAAAGAAAAAAGTAAATTGACATTTAAGCAAAAACAAGATGCGGTAGAAAAATTATTTAGACAATATCATCGTGCAAAACTAAAATTATATTGCTTAGAAAATACATCGTTCTATCCTGAAATAAGTACAAGTTTAGTAAAAGAAAGAAAACATACTTATGGAAAAAATTCAATTGCAGCTCGTTTAAATCAAAGGATCGATGATAAAGATGATTTGAAAAAATTAATTTCTGCTTTTGAAATTGTTATTAATGCATTATCTCCAGAAAGTCAGGTTATCATTAATAATGAATTTATTTTAAAAAAAGATAGTGACTGGTGGAATGAATATTATAGTCGTGCGACATATTATCGAATGAAAACCAGGGCATTAGAAGAAATATTATTTTATGTAAATATTTCATAGAAATAAAAACTTTCTGATGAAAGTTTTTATAATATTAATTATGGATAAAAATCCAAAAATTTAAATATAATGCAAATAAAATCCAAATTAGATAAGGAATGAGTAAATAACTAGCTAAGTGGTTTATAGAATATGTTACTTTTATTAGGATAATTACTAAAATATTTAGTATAAATAAAATTGCTAAAGCAAGAAGAAAGTTTTGATAATTGAAAAAAAAGATCGGCCAGCTAAAATTAATTAATAGTTGAAAATAGTAAATTATTAATGCAGTTTCTTTGTTTTTGTGGTTACTACGATGAATCAGATAACTTGATATTCCCATTAAAACATAAAGAATTGTCCAAACGATAGGGAAAATATATCCTGGCGGAGCCAGTTTAGGACGATTGATATTTTGGTAGATATCCATTGAGTTCATAGTAAAAAATGCACTTAACCCACCAATTCCTAAAGAAATAGCAATATTTAAAATTATATACTTGTATTTTTTCAATTTTATCACCTAATTTATTATAGACAATATTTAAAAAAATATGAGAAATCTTAAGAAAATGATAAATAATGATAAAATATTTTCTGAAATAGAAAAAAACGCTTCTATATAAAAGCGCTTTCATGTATAATGGTAGCAGAGGTAAAAAAATGAAATTAGTATCGTGGAATGTAAATGGAATTAGAGCCTGTATTAAAAAAGGGTTCTATGATGTATTAAAGGATAGTCAAGCTGACATTTTTTGTATCCAGGAGACAAAGATGCAAGAAGGTCAAATAGAAATTGAAAAGCATGGTTATTATACTTATATGAATAGTGCTAAAAAGAAAGGATATAGTGGAACATTAGTTTTTACTAAAGTTAAACCTTTAAATTATAGCTATGGTATTGGTATAGAAGAACATGATCAAGAAGGTCGTGTAGTGACTTTGGAATTTGATAATTTTTATTTAGTCAATTGTTATACACCAAATAGTCAAACTGAATTAAAACGACTTGATTATCGAATGCAATGGGAAGATGATTTTTTAAATTATCTAAATACTTTAAATCAACATAAACCGGTAATCCTTTGTGGTGATTTAAACGTAGCACATAAAGAAATTGATTTAAAAAATCCTAAAACCAATCGTAAAAATGCTGGTTTTACAGATGAAGAACGAGCAAAAATGACAAGATTATTAGAAAGTGGATATATTGATACTTATCGTTATTTATATCCTGATCAAACTGGTATTTATTCTTGGTGGTCTTATCGCTTTAATGCTCGTAAAAATAATGCAGGATGGCGGATTGATTACTTTATTGTTTCTGATTCTTTAAAAGATAAAATTAAAGATGCTTTTATTTGTACAGAGATAATGGGAAGTGATCATTGCCCAGTTGGTTTAGAAATAAATTTATAATGTGAATTAAAGGAGATCGTGTCTATGACACCAATAACATTATTATCATTTTATATTTTATTAGGATTGGTTATTTTTTTCTTTATATGTGTCGCATATCAAAAAATTAAAAACAAACAGTGAAGATGCAATCGAAATGATTGCATTTTTTATTGAAATTAATTTCTATAATAACAATAAAATTGGCTGTTTGTATTTTGAAATGAAATATTATTTTTGTTTATTATATAATAAAAGGTTAGTCATTAAACTAACCTAAAGATTTTCGCTTTCTACTAAAACACAATTTTGATAATATTCTAATTTCAAGTCTTTTATTTCTTGCATCAAATTATCATCATATGTTCCTGGCTGTAATCAGATTTTTTCAATATTTAAAGAACTGCATTCTTTAACATAATCACTGCCAAATTTAGGACTAACAACAAATACAGCAACATCTACTGGATTTTTAATAGCACTTAGATTAGGAAAAGTGGCTTCACCATCAATTTCTTTATAGATTGGAGAAACACCATAAACAGTTTTTCCTAATTCTTTTAAACATTTAAAAATTTTATACCCATATTTTTCATGATTAGTGGTAACACCAATTACTGCGAAATTTTGATAATTTTTTAAAACATCTTTTGCTTCCATATTATTTTCTCCTTGTATAATATTACTGTAACGGAGAAATAAGAAAATTACAACAAATATGCTTAATAATAAATAAACTAGCTGTAAAAATACAGCTAGCCAAGTAATTGTTTATATAGTTTAATATCTTCTTTAAAAGTATCAATAGAACTTTGCCAAAAAGTTTTATCAGTTAAATCGATACCAACACTCATACAAATATCTTCTAAGTCCATTTTACCTGTTAACGATAATAGTTTTTCATAAGTTTCGCTAAATTTAGGACCTTGTTTTAAATAAAGGGCATATAAACCTTTGGCTAATAATAAACCAAAAGCATATGGAAAATTATAATATGAATAACTAGCATCATAATAATGAGGTTTCCAAGTCCACATATATGGGTGTAAATAATTATTATCAAGTCCATCGCCATAAGCATCTTTTTGAGCCTGTAACATTAATTGTTTAATTTCTTCAACGGATAAAGCTCCCGATTTTCTGCTTTCAAAAAAGTTAGATTCAAATAAATAGCGAGAATAAATATCTACGATTACTTGTGTTGCCCCTGATAATTCATCTTCTAATAAAGCTAGTTTTGTTTTATCATCAGCATCTTTTAAAGCGGCTTTTGTAACTATTGTTTCGCAAAATGTTGAAGCTGTTTCAGCAATTGGCATTGGATATTCACTATTTAAAATTGTTTCATCATTTAAACATTCGCCATGAAAACCATGACCTAATTCATGAGCCATAGTAATCACATCAGAGAAGCTATTACCATAATTTAGTAAAAAACGGCTTTCTTTGATGCTGTGAAGGTTACAACAAAAAGCACCACCAACTTTTCCATTAGCAGGATAAACATCGATCCAATTGTTTTGAATGGCTTTTAAAGCAAAATCTCCTAAGTGTTTAGAAAAAGTATAGAATTGTTTTACAACAAATTCACAGCCTTTTTCATAAGAATAATTGCTTTTATCTTCAATAACAGGAGCATATAAATCATACCAAGGCAATCCATTTTCATGGCCTAGATGTTTAGCTTTAGTTTTTAAGTAATCTTTGAAAATATCAAGATTTTCTTTCATAGTTTCTAATAAAACATCTAAAGTTTTTTTAGACATTCTTGAATTTATTAAAGTTCTCTGTAGTTCATCTTGATAACCATGTAATTTTGTAGTATATAATACTTCGCCTTTAATACCATTTAAACAAGCAGCAATAGTTTGTTCTTTTTCATGATAAGATTCTATTTCAGCTAAGTATGCTTTTTTTCTAACTTCTTTATCTTTATCATAAGCCATATTTAAAACTTCAGTTAAAGGATAGGTTTTATTATCAATTGTAACTTTAATACTTGAAACAACTTGATCTTTTAATTTTTCAAAAGCATTGCTACCAGTGTTTTGCATGTGAGCTATAATACTTTCGCTATTTTTATCAAGCGTGTGTTTTTGTTTGTTTTGTATTTCGGTTAAAATATATTGATGTTCTTTAATAAGATCACTAGAAATATTATTTAAGTCAAATGAAGCAATCCATTCTTGAGTGGCAACATCATCTTCTACAAAACTAGCGATTAAGTTATCTAATTGATCACTATATTTTAAGGCCGATTCATTAGTTGTATCTACCGATAATGTTAAACTAATAAAACAAGATAGTTTTTCAATTAATTGATTTAATTCAATTGAATCAATTAAATAGTTTTCTAGAGATTTTTCATCGTGATAGTTACGATATTCATTTATTTGCTGGTGTATTTTTTCCAGTTTTTTGAAGTCTGCTAAGAAATTTTCATCATTAAAAGATAAATATAAATTATCTAAATTCCATTTATTCATAAAATCACCTCGAATAATATTATACCAATAAAAAATTTAAATATTAACTAATTTAATAAAAAAGGATAGCGTTAACTATCCTTAATCGTTATTGGTAATATAATCAAAAATATCTTTTCTAATTTCATTTTCTAATCGATATGTAAATTGAATTGCAGAATTTTTATTATCAGGTAATTGAACTTTAATAGGGTTACCAATAGTATGTATTTGTCCCATATAATAAAATTCTTTGGAAATAGTATCGTTTTTGTTTTTTCTTACGAATAAATGAATTTGAATATGATTTTCTTGTTCATGATATATTCGTTGTATTTCATCAGAATCAATACTTCGATTTGGTTTTGAAAAACATATTAATGTTTTAGAATCGACAAATTGATGTTGATATTTACCGCCATGATTTGCATCAAGATCGTGATTAATAAATACAGGCATTGTATTTGTGCGTTGATCATATTTATAACCACCAATATTTAATGGAACAGCATTTACTTCCCAGTTTAATAAACGACATACGTCTTCATATGTATATTTTTGATACAGACAAAAATCAGTATTTTTATAATTATTACTGTAAAATGATTTATATCTGTTGATGCCAAAATTAATTATTTCTATTAGCTGTTTTTTGAAATTACCATCTTTAAATAAATCGATCAATTGTTTTTCTGTATTTAGATTTTCATCTATGAAGATAGCATTTTTATAGGTTGCTTTAGCACCACCAGTAGCAAATTCTTGTCTTAGCTGGTTTACAATTGATAAATAATTTACTTCTTTGAAATCGATACGATATTTATTTTTTAGTTCTTGTTTTAAAAGACTAATAATATTTTGATTGTTTTCAATACATAATTTAATTGCCAATAATTCATGAATTCTTTTTCCAGAAGCTAATTTAGTAGAAATATAAGTTAAATACTGTTCTTGGACATTATTGAATTTTACATTATAATCTTTTTCATATTTTGATAAAAATTTATGATAAGAGCCTAAACTTTTATTTTGGAAAATACGTAAAACATCAATTGATTCATAAGTATCAAAATCTTGTAATCTAGGGATACGTCCTAATTTTTGTTTTAGTTTAAAATAAGCTTCTTTTATAATTTTGACATCACTAAAATTAGCTTTATCAATAGATTCGAAAATTCTTTTTTTAGAAATCTGGTCAAAAGAAACAGTTGATTCACCAGGAATTATTAAAGAGCCTTCACTTACAAATCTTCTTAAATTATCTTTGTTGTAACTAAGATTACCGCTTAGTGCAATTGGAATTAAGAAGTTTTTTTCATAATTGCCAATAAAATCAATAATAACCACATAATCTTTAGAATTATGCTTACGTAATCCACGTCCTAATTGTTGTACAAAAATAATTGCTGATTGAGTAGGGCGTAACATAACGATCTGATTAACTTTTGGAATATCAATACCCTCATTAAATATATCGACAGTAAATATATAATCAAGATAATCATTAGGATTATCTGTTTCTAATTTATCCATCGCTAATCGTCTTTTTTCTTCACTATCTTCTCCAGTTAGAGCAGTAGTTTTATAACCACGTTCATTGAATAGTTTAGATAGTTCTTTGGCTTCTTCTTTACGACTACAAAATACTAATCCACGAACTCGATTACCAGAATAACCATAAATATTTATTTGATCAATAATATGATCAACGCGATTACTAGAAACCAGGTTGTTAAAATCCGTTTTGTCATTTAAAGATACGCCATTAACTTGAACGTCTGTTATACCATAATAATGAAAAGGACATAATAAATCATATTCCATTGCCTGCTGTAATCTGATTTCATAGGCGATATTATAATCAAACATCTTATAAATATCAAAATCATCACTACGTTCAGGTGTTGCAGACATTCCAAGTAAAAAATCCGGTTTAAAATATTCAACTAATTCTTGATAAGAGGATGCTCCAGCACGATGAACTTCATCAATAATAATATAGTCAAAAGTATCGGGAGAAAATATCTCGCGATATTCCTTTTTATGAATTGTTTGTATTGTTGCAAAAATATAATCAGCTTCTAACTCTTTTTTATTACCAGAGAACAAACCTAAACTATGATTCTTAATGATTTTTTTAAAAGAATTCATTGCAGCTAAAGCAATATTTTCACGATGAACGATAAATAGCATTCTTTTAGGGTTATAGTTTTTAACATCAAAAGCGCTAAGATATGTTTTCCCGGTTCCAGTAGCAGAAATGATCAAAGCTTTATTTTTGTTTTCGTTTCTTAATGCGTTTAAGGAATTTAATGCTTCTTGCTGCATTAGATTTGGTTCAATATTTAAATTCTTTTTCTCTTTTAACGTTGGAATAGAAGTATATATAGTTTCATATTTTTTAATCCAATCTATTGTAAGAGGTATGGAGTGATTCCATTGTAATTTAAATTCTTCTAAAACTTTAAAAATCAGTTCATTATTTTTATTACCAGATACTAGAATATTCCATTCTTGATTAGTAGATAATGCAGATTGGGTTAAATTGGTACTACCAATAATGATGTTATATGAATCTATGTTTTTGAAAATGTATCCCTTGGGGTGAAAACCAATATTAGGTTTATCGAAAATTCTAACTTCTATATTATCAAATTTAAGTAATTCATTAAACATATCAGGATGATTAAAATTTAAATAAGACGATGTGATTATTTTTCCTTTTATGCCTTTGTTTTTTAAATCAATTAATGTTTGCTTTAAAACGGCTAATCCAGATTTATTGATAAAAGCGACAGATAGATAAAAAGCATTACATGAATTGAATTGATAAATCAATTCATGAGATAGCTTGATTCCTTCTTGGTAATTATTTGTTAATAATTTTGCAGAGTTAGTAATATTATCAGCTGTTATGTGGTTTAAAGTATTCATTATATTGCTCCTTTATGCATTAGTATAATAGATTTTGTAGACGAAGACTAGTTAATATTTCATTTAGGTGATAGAATTAAGTAAATAGGAAGTGGTAAAATGGCAGATGTAATGACAAAGGAACAACGTTCTAAGAATATGTCACATATTAGAGGAAAAGATACTTCAATCGAGATAAAAGTTCGTAAATATTTGTATCATCATGGCTTTCGTTATCGTAAAAATGTAAAATCTTTACCAGGGAAGCCGGATATAGTTATTTCTAAATATCGCACTGCAATTTTTGTAAACGGCTGTTTTTGGCATCATCATTATAATTGTAAATATGCTACTCTTCCTAAAACGAGACAAGACTATTGGTTAACAAAAATTAATAAAAATGTGGAAAATGATATAAAGCATTATAATGAATTAAAACAGCTGGATTATAAGGTGATTATAGTTTGGGAATGTGAAATTAAGGAATGTTTTGAATATCGTATGGAAAGACTGATAGAAGAGATAATTAATAAAGGATAATGTAAGGGTAATAGAGTATTTAATTGAATACTTTTAGGTATGATAAATAATTTCTTATATTATGATATTAATAAGAAAAAAAGATTGACTAATAGGCAAAAAAAGTGTATATTTAATAGGCAACGAATGATAGCAGCACATAGAGTTTTGAAAATTGCGTTTATAACTTTTGTTTGTAAAGTAGCTAGCTGCAAAGTGAAATACTTAATATAAACACAGTTCAATTAATCTATGCAATGTTATTGTTTTATGCAAATAAAACAATAAATGGAGGAAAATTAATGTCACGTTACACAGGACCACAATGGAAAATCTCTCGTCGTTTAGGATTTTCTACATTAGAAAATGGTAAAGAATTAAACAAAAGACCATATGCACCAGGTCAACATGGTCAAAAAAGAAAAAAACAAACAGAATATGGATTACAATTAGCTGAAAAACAAAAAGTAAGACATATGTATGGAGTAAATGAAAAACAATTCCATAACACTTTCAAAAAAGCTGGTAAAATGGATGGTATCCATGGTTACAATTTCTTATGCTTATTAGAAAGTAGATTAGATAACGTAGTTTACAGATTAGGTTTTGCACCAACTAGACGTGCTGCAAGACAATTAGTAAACCACGGACATTTCTTAGTAAATGGAGTTAAAACTGATATCCCATCATTCACTGTAAAAGTTGGTGATGTAATTGAAGTTAAAGAAAAATCTAAAAACTTAGCTATTATTAAATCAACATTAGAAGGTAGAACTTTCACACCTGCTTTCGTTGAAGTAGATGATACTAAATTAACTGGAAAACTTACTCGTTTACCAGAAAGATCTGAATTAAATCAAGAAGTTAACGAATCATTAATCGTTGAATATTACAACCGTAAAGGTTAATAAATTAAATATTAAAAGGTATATCATAACATTGCAGCTATGGTATACCTTTTTTGTTATTATCTAAAAAATCGCAACTAATCTATAGATATTGTATAAGTATCGCACACGAAAAGTGCCAAAAATTATTATAAAAATTATGAAAAAATATCATTTACAATTTGGTTTTAATTTTCATTTTCTAAAGAAGTATAAATATCTAACGTCGTTTGATAATTCTCATGTCGAAGCAGTCTTTGAGCAATTTTTACATCAACATTTTGTTTCCGCAATCTAGTTGCAAAAGAATGTCTTAACATATGAAAACTAATATGCACACCAGATCTTTTACTATATCTTTCTAGATATGTTTTAAGTACTTGTAGATTGATCATATTTAAATCATTGTCGGTAACTACATAATCGCAACTATTATTTTTAATAAAATCTTGTAATAGTTGTTTTAATATTTTTGGAATGGGAATATTATTATTAGATGCTTCGGTCTTAGCTATTTTAACAATAAGTTCCTTATTATACTGATCATAATATACACTTTTATCTCTATATATAAGTTCGTTAGTAAAATCTAAATCTTTTTTTCTAAGGCTAAAACTTCACCCAATAGCATTCCTGTATAATAACCAATTTTTAAAGCTATGGCATAAGATCGATATCTTTGTGTCTTATTGTTAGTTACTCCAATAATCAAATCTTTAAATTCTTTTTCTGTAATAGTGTTTTTATTTTTTGTATTAGATATCTTACCAGTTATTTTCAACCTCGAATAAGGTAATCTATTAATATAATGTAAATTATATGCGTATTTAAACACGCCATTAAAAATTTTTATCATATTTTCAACTGTTGAGTATTATCTTTCCAAGCTGAATGATGAAGACAGAGAATTTATCAATGATCTTTATGTTGATCATAAGATGAAGTTTAAGTTGGTAATGGAAAAATATGGAATTAAGAATGAAACACAAGTGTATAGGACAGCAAAAAACATTTTGAAGAAGGTATTGTAAAAAAGTAATTTTTTTTGATAATATACGAAGGTGATTATAATGTTTGAGTTTATGGATACTACAACTAAATATATTAGGTATATTAAGACTGAAAATGTTACGATAGGATATACATTGCTTGCCATAATGATGTTACTAATATTAACGTTAATTGTTACGATGTATTTTTCCTCTAGAAAATCAAATAAAGAATTAAAAGAGTTTAAAAAGCTATAGAAGTGATTAATTCAAAGTCTGTACTGGAAAAAAGTGTAGTAGAAATAAAAGAATATTATTCTATGGGTAAAAAATTTGCAAATGTTTCGTTTATATTAGCTATATTTAGCAGTGTTGTTGGAATAATTTGTATAATAAATGCAGCAATTTTATTTTTTATAAATAATATTTTAACATATTTACCTATTATTTCTTCAGCGTTGTTAGAAATTGTAGGTGCTACATCATTATTTATTTTTAAAAATACACAAAAAACATTTGCAATTATATTTCAATGTTCTTCATGAAAATGAACAATTATTAACCTTAATTGATTTAGTTGAAAATATAAAAAAGATGATATTAAAGATGATGCATACCTAGATATTATTAAAAGTAAGTTAAATAGGCATTAAATGTTATGTAGATAGATATTGGTAAATGGTCTTATTTTCACCTCAAAAACATGCTAATATGTTAATATACGGTTTACGAAAGAGAAAGGTGCTACCGGTGTAGTGCTTTTTTTGTTTAAATACGTATTTATGGATTTTAAATAATTGGTTTATAAAACTTAATGTTTGTTTTTTGATAAAATAAAGAATGTGGATTATATTATTTATTTAATTTTTAATATGGTATAAAATAAGAATATATATTATGAAAAGGAGCATTGATGTTATGCCTAGTAAACCGGTTAAAAAAAGAATAAATTTTTATCAAATTCAAGCCACAAAAACAATAGAAAATAAAAAAGAGGAATTATCAAAAGATGAAATAATAAAACATCTTCAATCTATTTGTTCTGGTTTAAATGTGAACAGTAATAATTACAAATATCAATCTTTTGAGATGGGTTTTAATGATTATATTATTGAATTTATAAAATTTGATGATTCTATGTTATTTGCCCGTATAGGAAAAAAGACAAATGAAAATACTATAGGTAAGAGAGATACGTTATCAGGGGATTTGCTTAATATTGAATTACAAGATAGTGAAAATATCGAAACATATACATATATTTATATTGATTTGACAAACATGATTTTATCATATTTGGTTCTTTCGGGAACTCCTAGCAGAACTAGCTTTTCATATTTTCTTAACGAAAATGATGAAAATATAGATTTTGATTGTGTTCCCATTACGACAAAAGACGTAATTAAAAATCTTGCAAAGAAAAACGTTCTTGGAACTATTAAGTATTCGTATTGTAATCCTAAGGAATGTGTAATAGAAAATATTCCAGGTATAAATAAACAATTACTATCTTCTTTAAATGCTGATAAATCTGTAATTACTGTAAGTTTGAGACCGCCTAGATCTAAGTCTATAACTAATAAAATACAAGATATATTTAATTTAAAAGATGAATTATTAAAAGAACATGGTCAAAATTTACAATCACTCACAATGAATGCTAAAGATTATGATGAAGAAACTATAAATTATAATTTATTAGATTATAAATTTGCCCGATATACATATATTTCTATGTTATCCTTGAAAACAGAACATGATTTTTTTGATATTATTACTCAAGAATATAAAAAAATAAAAAATACATTAGAAGATTTTATTCAATAAAAAGGAGGAAAGAAGATGGACATAACAATATTTAAAAATATAATTATTATTTTATTATTTATTATAAGTGCCATCTTCTTTTGGCATTCTAAAGATTTAAAGTACAAAAATAATTATCTACTAAAATGTGCATCATATATATTGTTATATATAGCTATTTTCATTTTATTTTCACAATATTTTTCGATTGTAAAAATAAAACAAAAAATAGATATTTTTGTTACAGTTTCTGCTACTTTATCAGGATTTGTATTTGCTGGTTTAGCAATAATACTAGCTTTGATTGAGTTTGAACATATTAAAAACTTGTTTAAAAATGATTTTTTAGATAATTTGTTTTATAAAGGATATGGAAGTATAATAATGTTTATCTTACATATATTTTTATATTTTATAATTATTATGTTTGATATAGACAATCAGCACATTCTGGTATTTTATCAATTTATATTTGGATTATCAATTTTATTATTAGCCTTAATGGTTTCAGATTTTGTTTATTCAATCAAGCAATTAAAAAAGAATTTGAAAAGAAAAAAATAATTTGCTATTAAACCACACTAGTTGTGGTTTTTCTTTTACCTAAAGTATGGTAGGATAGAGCAAGTAGCAGCTTTTTGGTTGTTGTTTAAGTAAGTAAATAAACTTTCGTTTTATACTTTTTTTTGATATCCTTTTTACAAAGGAGGGATAGTATGTTTGTTTTAGAAAATATACAAAAGGTTGAAATAATCGGGGGGGAAATTCTATTGATTGGTTAAATATTTCTTGTACATTTTTTTCGGTTTTTTTTGGTGCTGTTTTGGCGTATTATTTTTCAATAAAAGTAAATAAAAATAATAACAAGAGAGATTATAAAAATAACTTATTGCATGAAACTTTGAAACATATAAATTTATTACAGGATGTAATTATAAAAAGAAATGAAATGATTAATAAGATGTTATCAATAAACCACGAAGATAAACAGTCTTTTAATGACTGTTTAGTTAGTATATTAGTTATAAATAATAATATATTTATGCACCAAAATGATATCAAAGTAAAAGCTGAAATATTAAAGACTGAAATTGATAGTGTTGAGATCTTAGAAAAATTGGTTAATGATTGTAACAGTGTTTCAGAAGATATTAATCAACAAGTGATGTTCATGTGTGCTGCTATGGAAGAAGCTAAAGTGAAAATAGTTTGTTTTTTTAATATAAGCGAGATTGAAAAAAAATATAAAATACACGATACAATATATGATTCTAAACGAATGATTGAAACTAAATTAAAAGAAAACAAGTATAGTTAATGCTAAGAATTACTAAATATATTCAGATGTGGTCGTATCTTCCTATCAAAAACATGCTAATATGTTAATATAAGATTTATGACAGAGGTGCTACTGGTGTAGTGCCTTTTTGTTTGGAAATTTATTAAATAACTTTTTAAATTTATATGCTATTTTGATACATATTTATAAAAGGAATTTTATGTTATTAAAAGAATGTAAAAGATGTAGAAAACTTATTCCGTATGGTTCGGTATATTGTAAATCATGTACACCAATTATTGCTGCTGAACGAGAAGCTAAAATAAAAGAATATAGGCAAAACAGTAACAAACGCTATAACAAGAAACGTAATCCCAAATATATTAAATTTTATAATTCCAAAGAATGGCGTATATTTTCATATAAGAGACTACAAGATGACTGTTATAGGTGTGTGATGTGCGGTAGGATAGCAAATGAGGTGGATCATATAGAAGCTATTCAAATACCTGAAGGATAGGAACGAAGACTTGATTATAATAATACGCAATCTTTATGTATAGAGTGTTATAATAATAAACATAATCGTTTTAAGAAACGTGAATGTAAAAGACGTTAATACAAAGCTTTTAGGTATATTTTTGTTTTATTGATATAAATATATTAGTTTTTAGCTTACAATCTAAATATTAACCCAAGGGTAGGTAAAACTTTGTGTAAGCTTTGGAGATAACTATACAGGTGGAGTTCTTTGTAGAAAAAAGTCCCCACGAGAAACCAAACTGAAAGGAGGGATAATATGGCAGCTCAAAAACAGCCTATCGATCTTGTGATTACAAAAGGGAATAAACATATTACTAAAAAAGAAATTCAGGCGAGACGGGATAGT
Source organism: Erysipelatoclostridium sp. An173 (assembly GCF_002160495.1). GTDB lineage: Bacteria > Bacillota_I > Bacilli_A > Erysipelotrichales > Coprobacillaceae > Thomasclavelia > Thomasclavelia merdavium. The sequence continues at coordinate 32,596 of NZ_NFKR01000012.1, forward strand.
GAGGTTAAGCCTATTGTAGAAAATATTATCCCTCCATCTTATTTATCAAAGAAACAAAAAGAAGAATTTGAAATATACGTTGAACAATTGCTAAATCTAATGTACCAAAGGATCCAATTTTTTTAGATAAATACATGAAGGATCAAGATAGAATGTTTAAACAATATCGAGCTAGTGCGAATGATCTAGGTTTATCTATTTCTAGTTGTTGCAAGTTGGCAGTACCGCAAACTTAAAAAACAGAAAAAAAGTGAACAAGTTTGATTTGTACTCTCTTCACTGGACAAACCAGTAAGGAGGATACATATCAGTTGTAAGTTCAACTTTTTGGGTTTACTTTATAGCTATGGTATACCTTTTTATTTTATAGATAAAAGATATTGATAAATAGTATTTATTTATCAATATCTAATTTACACACTTCACGGTCATATGTTAATAAACCGTTGATTTCATCTTCGATATCAGAAAGCTGAGTATAAATTGCCCCACACAAACCTTTTTTGATTAGGGGAAAGATTGTAGAATTTAAAAGTTCTTGATATTCTTTTTGGAATTGTTCTTTAGAATCATAATTTTGATAACCATAAACATTGTTACTACTTACATGATCTTTAATTTGATAAGCGTATCCGCCATATTCAGAGATTACAAATGCCCGCTTATCAGGAATTATTTTTGGTTTATCAAAATAATAATGTTCACTTCTAAAATCGCCACAATTTTGATCAAACCAGCCACTAGCTGAATCAATTAGTCGTGTTGGATCTAGCGTGCGAAGATATTTTGTTAATTCAACTGTATCAAATTGGCCCCAGCCTTCATTGAATAAAACCCATGTTGATATACATGGAAAATGAGATAAATAATTGATAGTCTCTTTGCATTCATTAATAAACTCTTGCCGATTGGTTTTATCGTTTCTTGCAAGCAGATAGTGATGTTTATCAGAAGTACGTTTTCTAAGACTTTTGAACAAAGTTGGCAAATAAGTAACAATCAATGGATGATAAGGAGAACCGCTATTTACCATATCTTGCCAGACGATTATTCCTAAACGATCACAGTGATAATACCAGCGGGCTGTTTCTATTTTTATATGTTTTCTAATTGTATTGAATCCAAGTTTTTTGATAGTTTCAATATCATAAATTAAGGCTTTATCACTTGGGGCTGTATAAAGGCCATCAGACCAATAACCTTGATCTAATACACCATGCATAAAAATAGGTTTGTGATTTAAACAGACTCTAGGAATATTATCTTTGTCATTTTCAATTGTAAATGTTCGCATTGCAAAATAACTATCTACTTTATCATTATTAGTAGTGATTGTTAAAGTATAAAGATAAGGGGTATCTGGTGACCATGGTTTTTTATTAGTGATTTTAATTTTTTTATCAATTATTTTTCCGGTTGAAGAAAAAGAGATTTCTTCTTCACCTTCAATTTTTACCTTTATCAATTGATCACTTGCTTGATTAAAAATGATAGTCATTGAAATTTGATCATTATCAAAATCAGGTACAATTTTTACATCTTTAATATATACTTCTGGTACTTCTTCTAACCATACTGTTTGCCATATACCGCTTTGAGCAGTGTAATACATCCCACCACGTTTAAGACGTTGTTTTCCTTTAGCATGGTAACTATGATCTGATTTATCTTGGACACAAACAGTAAAATCATTTATACCATTATTAATATATTTAGTTATATCTACTTCAAAGGGTAGATAACCACCAACGTGACAATATATTTTTTCATGATTAACATATATTTCTGCAATTTGATCAACTGCTCCAAAATGCAAAATAAGACGAGTATTAGGCTTTTTCTCTAAAATAACGAATCGTTGATACCATAAGTATTCATCAGGCTTTAATTGTTTATTTACTTGTGATAATAATGATTCTGGAGAAAATGGTACTAATATTTTATTGTGAAAATATTGTGGATAACATTTTGTTGTTGTAATCGAGTATTGCCAAAAACCATTTAAATTTAAATAATTGTCTCTTTTTAAATAGGGACGGGGATATTCTTCAAGAACATGACGATAATCGATTTCTTTTCCCCATTTTGTATAGAGCGGTATTAGAGGTTCTTTTTTTTGAAATATGTTAATAGTTTTAATTGCATTGAGTAATTTCATAAAATACCTCCTTAATATTCTATTTATATTATACAATGAGATTTATTAATATTGAAAGATAATTATTTTTTAGATTGTTAAATTTTATCTAAGATAAAGGAAATACTAGAAATTTATACAAAAATAATGGATTAATTCAAATAATTTGTTATAATCATAATAACATGGAGGTAATTATGACAGATAGTAGAATATGTATTGCTTTAGATTTTCAAACTAAAGAAGAAGTAAAAGAATTTTTAGAAAAATTCGGTGATGAAAAACTATATGTAAAAATCGGGATGGAATTATTCTATGGTGAAGGAATTGAAATGGTAAAGATGATCAAAGAAATGGGTCATAACATTTTCTTAGATTTAAAATTACATGATATTCCTAACACTGTAAAAAGTGCTATGAAACAATTAGCTAAATTAGATGTTGATATGATTAATGTTCATGCATCTGGAAGTATTGCAATGATGAAAGCAGCACTAGAAGGTTTAGAAGAAGGGAAAACTGGTGATAAAAGACCACTTTGTATCGCGGTTACTTGCTTAACATCATTAGATCAAGATGTTTTAGATAATGAATTATTAATTAATGAAAAATTAGAAAATGTTGTTTTAAAATGGGCAACTAATGCTAAAGCTGCTGGTTTAGACGGTGTAGTTTGTTCACCATTAGAATCAAAAATTATTCACGAAAATTTAGGAACAGATTTTTTAACAGTCACTCCTGGTATTCGTTTAGCTGATGATAGTGTTAATGATCAAAAACGAGTTACTACACCAGCAATGGCTAGAGAACTTACATCAAGCTATATCGTTGTAGGAAGAACAATCACTAGATCAAGTGATCCATATGAAACATACAAAAAAGTATATCAAGATTTTCAAGGGTAAAGGAGATTTATTAATAATGAAAAAGTTAATTGCTAAAGATTTATTAGATATTAAAGCAGTTTTTTTAAGACCAAATGAACCATTTACTTGGGCAAGTGGAATCAAATCACCAATTTATTGTGATAATCGTTTAACATTATCATATCCAAAAGTTCGTAAAGATGTAGAAAACGGACTTGCAAAATTAATTCAAGAAAACTTCCCTGATGCACAATGCTTAATGGGAACTGCTACTGCAGGAATTGCTCATGCAGCATTAACGGCTGAAATTTTAGATTTACCAATGGGATATGTTCGTGGTGGTGCTAAAAGCCATGGACGTAATAACCGTATTGAAGGTAAAATTGAACCTGGAATGAAAGTAGTAGTAGTTGAAGATTTAATTTCAACTGGTGGAAGTTCATTAGAATGTGTTGAAGCTTTACGTGAAGCTGGATGCGAAGTAATCGGTTTAGTAGCTATCTTTACTTATGGATTACCAAAAGCAACAACAAACTTTGAAGCAGCAAATTGCAAATTTGCAACAATCACTGATTATGATACATTGATCGAAGTTGCTAAAGAACATGATTATATTAAAGAAGCTGATATGGAAAAATTAAAAGCTTGGAAAAAAGATCCAAATGATGAAAGCTGGATGGAAAAATAATAATTTTATTTGCTAATAAACACCGGAAATGTTCCTTTTCGGTGTTTTTTTATTGAGATGAAATGTTAAACCTAGTATAATTAAGAAAATAATTACGGGGGTATGTAAATTGCGAAATTTAGAAAAAGTAAAAAATATAATTGTTAAAATTGGGTCATCTTCTTTATGTGATCAAAACGGAAATATTGATAAAGAAAAAATTTTAAATTTGATTCAACAAATAGCATATATTAAAAGAAAGAACATAAAAATTACATTAGTTAGTAGTGGTGCCATTAATGCTGGTGTCCATATTATGAATTTAAAACAACGACCCGATACAATACCCCAAAAACAGGCTTTAGCAGCTATTGGTCAAGCCTCGTTAATGCAAATATATGAGGATTTATTTAGTTTATTTAAATTAAAATGTGCCCAGATATTATTAAATCATGATGATTTCGATGATCGAAAACGATTAATGAATTTTAATAACGCAATGCAGGCGATAATTGATTATGATGTGGTTCCAATTATTAATGAAAATGATACTTTAGCAGTAGATGAAATCAAAGTTGGAGATAATGATACATTAGCATCGATGATCGTTCCTGCTGTTAATGCTGATTTAGTTATTATCGTAAGTGATATTGATGGATTATATGATGACAATCCTCATACAAATAAAGATGCTAAATTGATATCTAATGTTGCTGGTATAACCAAAACAATTGAAAATATGGCTAAAGATGCTTCTAGTAAAGTAGGAACTGGTGGCATGATTACTAAAATTAAAGCAGCGAAAATATGTAACGAATTTGGCTGTGATCTAGCAATCGTTAATGGTAACCAGCCTAATGTATTAATTGATTTGTTAGAAGGTAAGGAAGTAGGGACTTATTTTGATAGCACTCCAGTACGTCATTTAAGTTCAAGACAACATTGGATTATGTATCGAAGCATGCCTAAAGGTAAAATTATTGTTGATGATGGTGCTCGATTAGCTTTAGTTAATAAGCATACTAGTCTGTTACCTAAAGGGATAGTTAATGTAGAAGGAAATTTTTTAATGTCACAGATTGTTGATATTGTTGATTGTAATAATGATTTAATTGCTCGTGGTATTGCTAATTATTCTAGTGATGAAATTAGATTAATCAAGGGCTTAAATAGTAGTGAAATTGAAACAGTTCTTCATTATAAAGATTATGATGAAGTGGTTCATGCTAATAATTTAGTTTTAGTAAAAGAGGTGAATAAATAATGATTGAAAAACAATTAAAACAGGCTAAAAGAGCTTGTTTAAAAATGCAAAATATTGATAGTCAAACTAAGATAAAGGCATTACAAAAAATAAGTAGTAATTTATTAAGTAATGTTGATTATATTATAAATGAAAATAAAAAAGATATTGCTAATGCTAAAGAAAATGGTATTAGTGATGCAATGGTTGATCGTTTATTATTAACTAAAGAAAGAATTGAAAGTATTGCTAGGGATGTTTTAAAAATTGCTGATTTAAATGATTGTATTGGTGAAGTAATTCGGGAGATTAAACGCCCTAATGGTCTATTAATTAAACAGGTTAGAATCCCAATTGGGGTAGTGGCTGTAGTATATGAATCAAGACCAAATGTAACAGTTGATATTGCTTCTATTTGCATTAAAACAAATAATGTATGTGTTTTAAAGGGTGGTAAAGAAGCTATTAATTCTAATATTGCTTTAATAAAAGTTATAAATGAAGCAATCGAAGATATTTTACCTGATCATGTTGTTAATTTGATTGAAAATAATGATCGTCAAGTAGTAACTGAATTAATATGTGCTAATGATTATGTTGATGTTATTATTCCACGAGGTGGGGCAGGATTAATTCAACATGTAGTTAAAAATGCTACAGTACCTGTTATTGAAACAGGAGCAGGCATTTGTCATTTATATGTCGATAGTCAGGCTGATTTAAAGATGGCTGTAGATATTGCAGTTAATGCTAAAATTTCGCGTCCTTCTGTATGTAATGCTATTGAAACAATTTTGGTTCATCAAGATGTAGCAGGTGAATTTTTAACAGCATTAAAACCACAGTTTAAGCAAATCAAAGTGTTTGGTGATGAGGAATCTTTAAAATATATTGATGGTACTATTGCTACTGAAAAGAATTATGCAACTGAATATGATGACTACATCTGTAATATTAAAGTTGTAAAAAATATTGATGAAGCAATCGAACACATTTATAATTATTCAACAAAACATTCTGAAAGTATTATTACTACAAATAATGATACTGCAAAATATTTTATGGAATCATTAGATTCAGCTTGTGTTTATCATAATGCTTCAACACGTTTTACTGATGGTGGTGAATTTGGTTTTGGGGCTGAAGTAGGAATTAGTACTCAAAAACTTCATGCTCGAGGACCAATTGGATTACCAGAAATGACATCAACAAAATATTTGATTTTTGGAAATGGTCAAATTAGATAAATTTTGATAAGATCTGCTCTTTTTAGCGGATCTTATTTTTATTTAATATTTATGTAAAAATATGGTAAATAATTAATATTGACATTAGTTAGTGTACTAACTATAATCATTAGTATACTAACTAATTGTTAGTGGTGTAGGAGAAAGGAGGAGAGTTATGACTGATTTGAGTTTTGATGATATTCAAGCAATAATAGTAAAGTTTAAAAGTTTAAATAAAACTATGCATTATACTTTAATGAAAGAAACTGAAGAATTTGGAATGTCACCTGAACAAACAAGATTATTATTGATTTTAAAAAGTCATCAAAACATAACACAAAAAGTTTTAGCAAAAAAATTAAATATTACTAAGGCAACGTTATCAGTGCGTTTACAAAGACTTGAAAAGATGGGTTATGTAAGCAAAACTCAAGATAAAAAAGATAAACGAAACTATATTATAAATATTACTGAAAATGGAGAAATCTTTTTTCAAGCAGCAACAAAAGTAATGCAGAAAAAAGCTATGAGTATTTTTGATGGCGTTTCTAAAGAACAAATAATGGTTATTAATGATGTTATTGACATCATGAAAAAAAATATTGAAAGATGTAAAGGAGAACAATAATGCTAAAATTAAAACATTATTTTAAAAAGTTTTGGGCTCCAATTTTACTTTGTGTTGGATTATTATTTTTACAGTCACAATCAGAATTAGCATTGCCAGATTATATGTCTGATATTGTTTCAGTAGGAATCCAGGCTGGTGGATTTGATAGTGCTGTAAGTGATGTTTTAAGTATTGAAACTTATAATCATTTATATGTAATGATGGATGAAGATGATCAAAAGGAATTTGAGGATGCTTATCGTTTTGTTGAAAGTGCTGATTTAGATGAGGATACTAAAGAAAAATTTCCTCAAGCTCAAAAACAAGGCATCTATGAATTAAAAGATTTAGATTCAGATGAGTTTGAAGACATAGAAGATATTATGGTAAAACCAATGTTGATGGTAACTTCAATTGATAGTATGGATGTAAACAGTGAAGAATATCAAAAACAGTTTGGTTCATTGCCTGCAGGAATGACACCTTATGATGCAATTGCAATGATGGATGAAGCTACTAAAGAGCAGATGTTTAGTCAAATTGATACCCAAATGGAAACAATGGGTGAATCTACTTTAAAGATTGCAGCTGGAAATGGTGTTAAAGCAGAATATGAAAAACTTGGCTGTGATAGTGCTACAGTTCAAAATGAATATATTTTACAAACCGGTGTTAAGATGCTAGGAGTAGCCTTAGCGGGTACTATCTGTGCTGTTGCATGTGGTTTTTTAGCTAGTAAAGTTGGTGCAGGGGTATCAAGAATTCTAAGAAGTGAAGTCTTTAAAAAGGTAGAAAGTTTCTCTAATGAGGAATTTAATAAATTTTCAACTGCATCATTAATTACAAGAACGACTAATGATATTACTCAAGTTCAAATGGTAGTAGTAATGTTCATTAGAATAGTTTGTTTTGCGCCTATGATGGGTATTGGAGCATTGATTAAAGCATTTAGTAATACTCCATCAATGACATGGATTATTGGACTAGTTTTAATTGTTATTTTTGGTATTATTGGGGTTGCTTTTGCAATCGTAATGCCAAAATTCAAAATTGTGCAATCTTTAATTGACCGCTTAAATCTAACAATGCGTGAAAACTTATCAGGAATGTTAGTAATTAGAGCGTTTGGTAATGAAGAACACAGTGAAAAAAGATTTGAAAAAGCTAACCGTGATTTAACACGAGTTAATTTATTTGTTAATAGAACGATGTCGGCTTTAATGCCAATTATGATGTTTATTTTTAATGTTGTTACACTATTAATCGTATACTATGGTGTTAAACAAGTAGATTTAGGTAATATTGCAATTGGACAAATGATGGCATTTATGCAATATGCAATGCAAATAATTATGTCATTTTTAATGATTGCAATGATTGCAATCATGTTACCACGTGCAAGTGTAGCTGCTGATCGTATTTATGAAGTTTTATCAATGGAACCAAGAATTTTAGATCCAGAAAATCCAAAATCTTTTGATGAAACTAAAAAAGGATTAGTAGAGTTTAATAATGTTACTTTTAAATATCCTGGAGCTAATGAAGCGGTATTAGAAAATATTAGTTTTACAGCCAAGCCAGGGGAAACAACTGCCTTTATTGGTTCAACTGGTTCTGGAAAAAGTACTTTAATTAATCTAATTCCTCGTTTCTATGAAGTGACTGAAGGAAGTATTAAAGTTGATGGTGTTGACATCCGTGATGTTAAACAACATGATTTAAGAGAAAAAATTGGTTTAGTACCACAAAAAGGATTATTATTTTCAGGAACAATCAAATCTAATTTAAAATATGGTGCTCCTGATATTAGTGATGAGCAATTAGAAGAAGCAATTAGAGTTGCTCAAGCTAAAGAATTTATCGATCAAAAAGAAGACGGTGTTGATAGTGAAATCTCTCAAGGTGGAACTAACGTTTCAGGTGGTCAAAAACAACGTTTAGCGATTGCAAGAGCGATTGCTAAAAACCCAGAAATCTTTATTTTTGATGATAGTTTTTCAGCCTTAGACTTTAAAACTGATGCAAAATTAAGACAGGAATTAAATGAAATGATCAAAAAGACTAAAAATACTGTTTTAATTGTTGGACAACGAATTGCTTCAATTATGAATGCTCAACAAATCATTGTTTTAGATGAAGGAAAAATTGTTGGGAAAGGAACTCACGAAGAGTTAATGAATACATGTGAAGTATATCAAGAAATTGCTTATTCACAATTATCAAAGGAGGAATTAGGACATGAGTAATCAAAAAAGAAATGGCCCTAAATTCGGACACGGAGGTATGCGTGGTAATAATGAAAAAGCTAAAGATTTTAAGGGTACTTTAACAAAATTATTTAAATATCTAAGACCATATTATTTTAAATTAGTTGTTGTAATTTTATTTGCAGCAGCTTCAACCGTATTTTCTATTGTTGGTCCTAAAATATTAGCTAAAGCTACTGATAAGTTAAGTGAAGGTGTTTTAGCTAAAGTTGCTGGTACTGGCGGTATTGATTTTGAATACATTGGTCATATCATCTTTATATTAGTATGTTTGTATTTAGTAAGTGCTTTATTTAGTTATATCCAAGGATTTATAACTTCAACAGTATCACAGCGGGTTGCTTTTGATTTAAGAACATCTATATCTAAGAAGATGGATCGTATGCCATTAAGTTATTTTGATCGGCATACAAGTGGTGATATTTTAAGTAGGGTTACTAATGATATTGATACAATTGCTCAATCATTAAACCAAAGTATGTCACAAGTAATTACTTCATCAGTTACAGTTGTTGGTATTTTTGTCATGATGTTAACTATTTCGCCAATTATGACACTAATTGCAGTATGTGTTTTACCTGTATCAGTAATTTTGATTGGCTTTGTAATGAAACACTCTCAAAAATATTTTGCTAGACAACAAACTGCTTTAGGTGATGTTAATGGTCATATTGAAGAAATGTATGGTGGACATAATGTCGTTAAAGCGTTTAATGGTGAAGAAGCATCAGTAAAACAGTTTAATGAATATAATGATGTTTTATATGAAAGTGCCTGGAAATCACAATTTTTCTCAGGTTTAATGCAACCAATTACGGGATTTGTCGGAAATGTTGGTTATGTTGCAGTATGTTTACTAGGTGGAATGTTAGCTAGTGGTAATACAATTACCATTGGTGATATTCAAGCATTTATCCAATATGTAAGACAATTTAATCAACCAATTAGTCAATTGGCTCAAACAATGAATATGTTACAAAGTACAGCAGCTGCTGCTGAACGTGTTTTTGAATTCTTGGATGAAGAAGAATTAGCACAAGAAACACCTAAAATTACTAGTGAAGAAGTTAGTAATATTGAAGGTTCAGTAACTTTTGCTGATGTAAACTTTGGTTATTTAAGAGATCAAACAATTATTCATAATTTTAGTTTACATGTTCATTCTGGACAAACTGTTGCGATTGTTGGACCTACTGGTGCTGGTAAAACAACAATTGTAAAATTATTAATGCGATTCTATGAATTAAATAAAGGTAGCATAATGATTGATGGTAAAGATATTCGTGATTTTAGCCGCCATGATTTACGTTCTTTATTTGGTATGGTATTGCAAGATACATGGTTATTTAATGGAACAATTAAAGAAAATTTAGTTTATGGTAAATTAGATGCTAGCGATGAAGAAATTCAAGAAGCATGTAAGATAGCTTATGTTGATCATTTTGTTCAGACATTGGAAAATGGTTATGAAACAATTATTGATGAAGAATCGTCTAATATTTCTCAAGGACAAAAACAGCTTTTAACAATTGCTAGGGCATTTTTGAAAAATCCGAAAATTTTAATTCTTGATGAAGCAACATCTTCAGTTGATACTAGAACAGAAGTCTTGATTCAAAAAGGAATGGAAAAATTAATGGAAGGAAGAACAAGCTTCGTTATTGCCCATCGTTTATCAACAATCAGAGATGCTGATACGATTATTGTTATGAAAGATGGGGATATAGTTGAACTTGGAAATCATGATAATTTAATTGCTAAAAACGGCTTCTATGCTTCATTATATCGTTCTCAATTTGAAGGTGTATCACAATAAGAAACGGCTATTAAGCTGTTTCTTTTTTTGCCATTGATAATTATATTGGTTATAATATTGTTGAATGGAAGTGAAAAATGTGAAACAAAAATCGTTATTTGAAGATATGTCAAAAGAACCTTTAGCTAATCGATTACGACCAGAAACCCTAGAAGAATATGTTGGTCAACAACATTTAATTGGTAAAGGAAAAATATTATATCAATTAATAAATAGTGATATTGTTCCCTCAATGATTTTCTGGGGTCCACCGGGAGTTGGGAAAACAACATTGGCAAGGATTATTGCCAATCAAACCAAGGCAAAGTTTATTAATTTTAGTGCTGTAACAAGTGGTATTAAAGATATTAGAAAAGTAATGAAAGAGGCCCAGGAATTGCAAGATACTGGACAAAAAACAATTGTTTTTGTTGATGAAATTCATCGTTTCAATAAAGCTCAACAAGATGCCTTTTTACCTTATGTAGAAAGAGGTAGTATTATTCTAATTGGGGCAACGACTGAAAATCCTTCATTTGAAGTTAATTCAGCGTTACTATCTAGATGTAAAGTATTTGTTTTAAAATCATTAAATGTTGATGATATTATGAAGTTATTAAAATATGCATTGATTAGTCCTAAAGGATTAAAATCATTGAATGTAAATATTGATGATGATCTATTATATATGATTGCTGGATTTGCCAATGGTGATGCTAGAGTAGCTTTAAATACATTAGAGATGGCAGTTTTTAATGGAACATTTGAAGATAATCAAACATTTATAAATAAAGAAATTATTGAACAATGCATTAATCAAAAATCATTATTATATGATAAAAAAGGAGAAGAACACTACAATATAATAAGCGCATTACATAAATCAATGCGTAATAGTGATGTAGATGCTTCAATTTATTGGATGTCAAGAATGATTGAAGCAGGAGAGGATCCTTTATATGTTGCTCGTAGATTAATCCGTTTTGCTTCAGAAGATATTGGAATGGCTGATAGTCGTGCTTTAGAAATTGCTGTTGCTACTTATCAGGCATGTCATTATATTGGTATGCCAGAATGTAATGTGAATTTGGCACATTGTGTTACTTATTTGGCTTTAGCACCAAAATCAAATGCTTTATATGTTGCTTATGAAAAAGCTAAACGAGATGCTTTAAAAACAATTGCTGATCCAGTACCATTGCATATTCGTAATGCCCCAACTAAATTAATGAAAGAATTAAATTATGGAAAAGGCTATCAGTATGCTCATGATTATAGTAATAAAATTACTGATATGCAATGTTTGCCAGATAATATAAAAACTCATCGCTACTATTATCCAACCAATCAGGGAACTGAAGCTAAAGTAATAAAAAGATTGGAACAGATTGCTTATTTAAAAAAACATTTTAAAGATGGATAGTTTAATTTCTTAAAAATAACTTGTGATAAAGCCATTATTTTATTATAATTAAGCAGGTATCGAGAAGGGAAGGTTAAAATGATAAAAAATATTATTGGTGGTATTGCTATTGGTATTGCCAATGTCATCCCTGGTGTCAGTGGGGGAACAATGATGGTAATATTAGGAATCTTTAATCGGATGATGGAAGCGATAAGTGGAATTTTTAAACGAGTAAATCCTAATCGTAAGGATGATATTATCTTTATATTTCAAGTATTAGTTGGAGCAGCAATCGGGATTGTTGGTTTTGCAAAAATATTAGAAATATTATTCGAATACTATCCTACCCAAACAATTTATTGGTTTATTGGTTTAATTGCTTTTAGTATCCCATTATTTGTAAAAGGAGAAATGAAAGGTGAAAAGCTGGCTATTGTTCCTTTTGTTTGCGGTCTAGCAATAATTTTTGGATTAGAATTTTTAAATCCTGGTGAAGGAAATACAGTTGTTAATCCTGATTTTCCACCACTTAGTTCTGGGCTTTTTATTAAAATGGTAATTATTGGAGCAATATCAGGAGTAACAATGATTATGCCTGGTGTTAGTGGTAGTATGGTGTTATTGATTTTAGGTGAATACTATTTATTCAAGTCATATTTAGCTCATGTAACAAGTTTTAGTCTTGATGTAATTATGCCGTTAGGTTTTATGGCAATTGGAATTGCTTTTGGAATTGTTGTTAGTGCTAAATTATGTCAATATTTTACTAGAACACATAAAGCAGGATTCTTAAGTTTAATTTTAGGTTTAATTATTGCTTCTTCATTGGTATTGATTCCTTTTGATGTTAGTTATGATTTTAATTTGATTTTAACATCATTATTAGCAGCACTTTTTGGTGGTATAATTGTATTTGGTTTATCAAAAATTCAATAATGAAAGATTGCTACGAGTAGCAATCTTTTGTTTTATAATGATTAATGGTGGAAAAATATATAAAAAGAATTATAATATAATTGTTATTCCAGGAGGTTAGCAAATGAACGTAGAAATAATTAATGTCGGAACAGAACTTTTATTAGGAGAAATTGTTAATACAAATGCTACTTATATTCAAAAAATGTGTAAGGAGCTTGGTTTTAATGTATATTTTCAAACTACAGTTGGTGATAATCATGATCGTTTTAAAGAATGCTTAGATATTGCTTTTAAAAGAGGTGCTGATTGTGTAATCACAACAGGTGGATTAGGACCAACCCAAGATGACTTAACTAAGGAATTGTCAGCTGAATATTTAGGATTAGAGTTAATATATTTAGAAGATGAAGCAAGCAAAGTTTATGAAAAATGTCGCTTTGTTAATGGAAATGATGATGTACCAGACAATAATTTTAAACAAGCTTATTTTCCTGAAAATTGCTTTGTCTTAGAAAATGAAGTTGGAACTGCTAATGGTTGTGTCATGTCAAAAGATAAAAAAATGATTATCAATTTGCCAGGGCCACCAAAAGAGATGAAGTTTGTTGTTGATCATGTTTTAAAAGATTATTTAAGCAAATATAAACAAGATATTATTTATACTGTGGATATTTTAACTATGGGAATTGGTGAAAGCAAAGTTGATGAAATACTAGCAGATTTAATAGATCATCAAAGTGATGTAAGTATCGCATTATATGCTTCAGAAGAAACGGTAAGAATTCGTTTGGGATGTAAGGCTAGTAATCAAGAGAATGCTGATAAAAAGATGGAACCAATCAAAATTGAAATAGAAAAGGCACTAGGTAATTTCATTATTAAAGAAAAGAATTTAAAAGAAGCATTAGCTAAGATTATGCCAACGTATTTTATATATTATGATTGTGATGATTTTAAATTACGTGATGGATTTAGTTTGGGTCATGGTGCTAGAAATGATTTGATGAATATTTATATTGACACTGAAAAACATAAATTAGGAACTATTATTAAAATCAAATTAGAATATCATGATCAAGTTGATTACTTTAAAGTACCATTATTAAATGATCCGACATTATCATACAATAAATTAGAATCTAAAATAATTGAACGTGTTTATCGTTTATTAACGCAAAAATTAAATTAATATATTTTTAGATTGTTTAAAGATATTTATTAAATAATTTTACTATATTATTTACAAAATTTTTCTTTAATAATATTTATATGTTAAGATATTAATATATCAAAAACTATTTGTCGATGTCTATTATGTAAATAAAGACGGAGTTCGACTGTGTGTATTATGAAATAATACAAATACTATTATGGTTATTGCTAAATGATAATAGAATAAATATATTTGTTTGTTAATTCTTATTAAACGTTATTAAAGCTATTAAGAAAAAACGGGTTATTAATCTAATCATTTGATGAAATGTAAATCAATAACAAATACTGCAGGTTTAGATTTGATAAAAATAATTAAATCTTAGTTTAAAGTAAATGAAACCTATGATAATTAGTTGTATAACTATAGATCATAGGTTTTTTTATAATTTAATAGTATTAAGTTGGTATCTTAAAATAGTAGTAGATAATTAGACAAGATCATTATTAAAATAATCAACATCTATTTGTTTTATTTCATATGTTTTAACAACACTTACTCCTAAATTGTATTGGATCATTAGATTAGTTAACATTTTTCCATCAACTAAAACAAGTTTAACTTGAAGTTGCTTTTTTGCATATTCTAAAGCTTCGTTAGTAAATGTAGAAGTAGTTATAAACAACCCTTTAGTACCACCTTGACCAGCGACAGCTCCTAAAAACTTTTGTATTTCTGGTCTTCCAACACTATTATTCCAACGTTTAGCTTGGACATAAATATTTCTAAATCCAAACTTATCTTCCTTTACAATTCCATCAATTCCTTCATCGTTACCATATCTAGTGCGTATTATTGATTCGGTATCAAAAGCATATCCCATTTTTTCTAATAAATCTAAGACAAGTTTTTCAAAGAAAATTGGTTCTTTAGAAAAAATTAGTTCTAATAATTCATCACTTAAACGAGATGATATCATTTTTAGTGACATGTCAATATTTTCAAGTGGGGTGATATTCTCTTTATTAGAATTTCGCTCAGACATTTCTTTATACCGTTGAAAAAATTCAACAAAATTATCATATTTCATTAGGTATTCATCAGTTATTTTTATTCCAGATTGTAAAACTGACTTACCTTCAGGAGTAATTTTGAAAACTCCTCTTTTTATTGTTTCTAATAAACCTGCTTTGACTAAATATGTTTTAGTCCATCCTAAACGATAGTATATAATTGTTGATTTGTTATTATCTAACATTAAATTTCTATCTTCAATTGATAAATTTAATAGATCAGATACTTCGCTAACAATATCTTTTAAGCGCATTTCATCATGATTATTTAAAACCTTTAGAACTTCATTGTACATTTCGTTATATTTAGGTATCATAGTAAGTCTCCTTATAATATAGTTTACTATTATTATATCTTAAAAATAAGAAGAGTTGTTATAAAATTATCACAAATTATTTATAAAATAAGAAAACCTACTAGAATTGGATTCTAGTAGGTACTATGAATACTTAATTTTCAATTGGTTCAAAATCAGCAACACCATGTTTACAAAGTGGGCAAATATAATCATCTGGTAGTGTATCACCTTCGTAGATATAACCACAGATTTTACATACCCATCCTTTTTTACCTTCTGTATTAGGTTTTGGTTTTACATGATCTTGATAATATGTATATGTCATTGTTTCTTTATCTGACATTACTCTAGCTTCAGTTACTTTACAAATAAACATACCATGAGAACCTAAATCAACATAATTTTCTACTTCTAATGAAATAAATGCATTAATGTAACGTGGTAAGAATGCTAGACCGTTATCTGAATGTAATGGTTTGAAATCAGCAAATTTATCTGCTGTTCTTCCGCTTTGGAAACCAAAACGTTCAAAAATACTAAATGGTGCTTCAACAGAAAGACAGTTAACATTCAACTTACCTGTTTGTTTAATTACGTGATGTGAATAGTTTTGTTTATTTATATTTACTGCAATTCGATTAGGTGAGTCACTAACTTGAGTTACTGTATTAACAATTAAACCATTATCTTTTTTACCGTCATTACTTGTTACTACATATAAACCATAACCGATTTTAAACAATGCTGACATATCATGTTTGTTAGCTTTGTCGTCAGATTGAGCAATATAATCACGACATAATTCATCAGCTAAATTATCTAGTGCTTCAATAGTGTCGCTTTTAACTGCTGATTTGATAGTTACTGTTGTGTCAGTAAATGTTAAATTTTTACATCCAGAAAGCATTTCTTTCATTACTTTAGCAGCTAGTGGAGACCATGTTCCATTTTCAATTAAAGCTATAGTACGTTTTTGGTAATTTCTTTCAGTTAAGTGATTGATGAATTCTTTCATGAATGGGAAAACATCAGCATTATATGTTGTAGTTGCTAAAACTAACTTTCCATAACGGAAAGCATCTTCTACAGCTTCTGCCATATCACAACGAGCTAAATCAAATACTGATACTTTTGGGCATCCTCTTTCAGTTAATTTATTAGCTAATAACTCAACAGCTTTTTTGGTATTTCCATAAACTGATGTATAAGCAATAACAATTCCTTCACTTTCAACACTGTAAGAAGACCAGATATCATATAAATTAATATAGTATCCTAAGTTTTCTTTTAATACTGGTCCATGTAAAGGACAGATGATTTCGATATCTAAACCAGCAGCTTTTTTTAATAAAGCTTGAACTTGAACACCGTATTTACCAACAATTCCGATATAATAACGTCTAGCTTCGCAAGCCCAATCTTCTTCAACATCATTAGCACCAAATTTTCCAAAACCGTCAGCTGAAAATAAAACTTTATCTTTATTATCATAAGTTACCATAACTTCTGGCCAATGAACCATTGGTGCAAAAACAAATGTTAAAGTATGTGAACCTAAAGTTAATGATTCACCATTTTTTACTTGTAATTTCTTTACATTAGGATCTAAATCAAAAAATTGATCCATCATTGTAAAGGTTTTAGCATTAGCAACAATAGTTGTTTCTGGATACGTTTTGATGAAATTTTGAATATTTGCAGAATGGTCTGGTTCCATATGTTGTACGATTAAATAATCAGGTTTTCTATCACCTAAAACATCAGCTAAATTATCTAACCATTCATGAGTAAAATGAATATCTACAGTATCCATAACTGCAATTTTTTCATCCATAATAACATACGAATTATAAGCCATTCCATTAGGAACTACATATTGTCCCTCAAATAAATCGACCTGATGGTCATTAACACCTACATAACGAATATCCTTTGTAATTTCCATATTCAACTTCCTTTCTTTTTCCGTCAATAAAATTATAGTATATTAGTATATTTAAATCAAATAAATAATATTAGTAATTAATATTGTTTTGATTATCATTTGCAATAAGTTCAATGAACTTATTGGTCGCAACTGATTGAGTCCTTCTTTTTAAATATGCATAACCAATTGATCGTCTTGGTAAGCTGGAAATTGTTTTAACTTCATGAAGAATATTTTGATTTAAATATTCTTGAGAAAATTCTTTTATAACACAAGAAATTCCTAAGCCAGCTTTAGCAAAATCTAATAATAAATTATGGGCACCCAATTCAATAGAAGGATTTAATAAAATTCCTTTTTTCGCAAAGAAGTTATCAATTCGGTTTCTAGTATTTGATGATTTTTCAAAAAGAATTAGTGATTTTTTCGCAAGTTCTTCAAATGTATATATATGCGGATCTTTTTTATTAGAAACAAAAATATCTTGAACTTGGAAACATTCTTTAATGATCAATGCATCATCTTTGATTGGTAGATTTAAAAAACCTAGATCGATTTGATCTGTTTTTAATAATTCCCGTGTTTCTAAACTAGTCCGATTTATAACTTTAATTTTAACTCCGGGATATAGCTGTTTAAATTTTACAATATAATCAGTTAAGAAATATTCACTAAAAGTATCTCCAGCACCGATTGTTAATTGACCATCTTTTAATTCATGAAAATTAGATATCTGATTTTCAACACTAGTAATAATTGCTAGTGCTTTATCGATCTGCTGATGGAGCAGCTTACCTTCTTTAGTTAAACTGACTCCTTTAGAATGCCTGATAAATAATTGGGTTTGTAATTCTTTTTCGATACTGCTGATAGTTTGCGAGACAGCAGATTGTGAAATGAATAGATTTCTAGCGGCAATAGAAAATGATAGGGTGGTAGCAGCTTCGTTAAAAATTTTATACTGTTCTAATTTGATATACATTTTAGTTCTCCTTAATAACGATGTGTTAATATTTAATGATCTACATTATTATTTTACATATTATAAATTAAAATGCCAATTTTATTATTAAAGAAAAATAACTAAATGATGTATTATTATATAATTATTAATGTATTAGTATTACTTATATCATAAATATGATATATTAATTTTACTAATAGCTAAGACTATAATATAATTAGTTAGTAAAGTAGATAAACTCTTAGATTATGATTAATTTTTAATGCAATTTATTTGTTTATTGTATATAATGTAAGAGTAAATAAGAGAGGTGTGAATTTAATGGCTGGAGTAGTCGTAGTTGGAAGTATGTGGGGCGATGAAGGTAAAGGAAAAGTAACTGATTACCTTGCCCAAAAAGCTGATGTAGTAGTTCGTTATGCTGGTGGAAATAATGCTGGACATACGATTGTTTATGATGGAAAGAAATTTGCATTGAAATTGATTCCTTCAGGTATTTTTAGTGGTCATGAAGTAATTATGGCTAATGGAATGGTTGTTAATCCAAAAGCATTTTTAGAAGAAGTTAAGTATTTAAATGATGCAGGAATTGATACAAGCAAAATTAAAGTTAGTGATCGTTGTCATGTTATTTTACCTTATCATTTAGAAATTGATGCTATTCAAGAAGAGCGTAAAGGTGCTAATAGTATTGGAACAACTAAAAAAGGAATTGGACCTTGTTATACTGATAAATATAGCCGTATTGGTATTAGAATGGGTGAGTTTGTAGATGAAGAATTATTCTTAGAAAGATTAAAAGAAACTTTCCCAATGAAATTATTAGAATATCCAGAATTAGAAGGTAAATTTACAGTAGAAAGTATTTATAATGAATATAAAGAATATGCAAAAGAAATTAAACCTTTAGTATGTGATACTGGAATGTTATTAGATCAATATTTACAAGAAGATAAAAAAGTATTGTTTGAAGGGGCTCAAGGAGCAATGTTAGATATTGATTATGGTACATATCCTTTTGTAACAAGTTCACATCCAGGTGCTAATGGTGTAAGTGAAGGAACAGGAATTGGACCTTTATATATTAAAGAATCAATTGGTATCATTAAATCATATACAACTAGAGTAGGAGCTGGACCTTTCCCAACTGAATTACATGATGAAATCGGAGATTTAATTCGTGAAAGAGGTCATGAATATGGTACCGTTACTAAGCGTGCTAGAAGAACTGGATGGTTTGATGCTGTTGTAGTTAATCAATCTAGAAGAATGTCATCTTTAACAGGGATTAGTTTGATGTTATTAGATGTTTTAAGTGGTTTTGAAACTTTAAAGATTTGTACTGCTTATAAATATAAAGGTGAAATTATTCATGGATTACCTTCAACTATTAAAGGTATTGAAGAAGTAGAACCTGTTTATGAAGAAATGCCAGGATGGGAAGAAGATATTACTAATGTAAAATCTTTTGATGAATTACCTGTTAATTGTCAAAATTATATTAGAAGAATTGAAGAATTAATTCATTGTCCAATTGTAATGTTCTCAGTTGGTCCTGATCGTGAACAAACAGTAGTATTAAAAGATATTAAATTTTAAGGAGGTTAGTGTGTGAAAAGAGAGTTAGTTATTGTTATTGACTTTGGTGGACAATACAATCAATTAGTAGCTCGAAGAGTTCGTGAATGTAATGTTTATTGTGAAATTTATTCATATAAAACTGATTTAGAAACAATTAAAAAAATGAACCCTAAAGGTATCATTTTAACTGGTGGTCCTAATAGTTGTTATTTAGAAGATTCTCCTACATATCAAAAAGAATTATTTGAATTAGGTATTCCAGTACTTGGATTATGCTATGGTGCTCAGTTAATGCAACATGTTTTAGGTGGTAAAGTAGAACGTGCTGATGTAAGAGAATATGGTAAATCTAATCTTATTATTAGCAAACCTGAATCTAAATTATTTAAAGATGTGCCAAAAGAAAGTATTTGCTGGATGAGTCATTTTGATTATATTTCTAAGATTGCTCCAGGTTTTGAAATTACATCTTATACTAAAGATTGTCCGGTAGCTTCATGTGAAAATGAAGAGCAAAAATTATATGCAATTCAATTCCATCCTGAAGTATTACATACTGAATATGGTAAAAATATTTTATCTAATTTCGTAATGGATGTATGTAACTGTTCTGGTGATTGGCGTATGGATTCATTTGTTGAAGAACAAGTTAAAGCTATTAGAGAAAAAGTTGGAAATGGTAAAGTATTATGTGCTTTATCTGGTGGAGTTGATTCATCAGTTGCTGCTGTATTGCTTTCAAAAGCTATTGGTAATCAATTAACTTGTGTATTTGTTGATCATGGATTACTTCGTAAAAACGAAGGTGATGAAGTTGAAGCAGTATTTGGTCCTGAAGGACATTATGAATTAAACTTCATTAGAGTAAATGCACAACAAAGATATTATAATAAATTAAAAGGAGTAACTGAACCAGAAGCTAAACGTAAAATCATTGGTGAAGAATTCATCCGTGTTTTTGAAGAAGAAGCGAAAAAAATCGGAGCTGTTGATTTCTTAGTTCAAGGAACTATTTATCCAGATGTTGTTGAAAGTGGATTGGGTGGTGAATCTGCAGTTATCAAATCACATCACAATGTTGGTGGTTTACCAGATGCTGTTGATTTTAAAGAAATCATTGAACCATTACGTGATTTATTCAAAGATGAAGTGCGTAAAGTAGGTTTAGAACTTGGAATTCCTGAATACTTAGTATTTAGACAACCATTCCCTGGACCAGGTTTAGGTATCAGAATTATCGGTGAAGTTACTGAAGAAAAAGTTAAAATTGTTCAAGATGCTGATGCAATCTATCGTGAAGAAATTGCAAATGCCGGTCTTGATAAAACAATTGGTCAATACTTCGCAGCTCTTACAAACATGCGTTCAGTAGGGGTTATGGGTGATGAAAGAACATATGATTATGCAATTGCTTTACGTGCAGTAAACACAATTGACTTCATGACTGCTGAAGCTGCTCAAATCCCATATGAAGTATTAAATAAAGTTATGTCTCGAATCATTAACGAAGTTCGTGGGGTAAACAGAGTAATGTATGATATCACTTCAAAACCACCAGGAACAATCGAGTTCGAATAAAAAGGTAACTTAAAAATAGCCGATAAATAAAGCATATTTTGAATATTAAAAAGAAAATGACCTTAAATTGACCTTAAAAAGTCAAAGAAGGGGTCATTTTTTTGCTTAGATAAAAAGAATTGCCAAATTCGGCGATTAAAGCAGTACTCAATATGTACTTGCTAAAAGGTGTTTGAATGATATATAGTTTGTTTTATATTTCATCAAATTCATCATTTATGATTTTACGGTACTCATCATAATAGTTTTTTATTAAAATCAACAATTCATCTAAACTACTAATATCTTTTTCATATGATTTATATGAAGCTTTGATTTTTTCCATAATTTCAACTATTTCATCATCGTTAATATAATATAAATTTTCATTGATAGATTTGATAGTATCGTCATCAATTTTTTTAGTCTTTATTACATTATTTAATATTTGAAAGCATTCATCAATATAAGGATACTCAAATTCTACATTTGAACATCCAATTAAATCAGCAAGTTGTACTCTTTCATAACTGTAGTTATTCTCATCATATAATGTTTCAATTTCGTCTATTAACTCTTGTGGAATGTTTCCTTTTGAAATATTATCTATATAACACATGACTAAAGGAGGATCAAAATCTAAAGGTGGAATTTCTTCGATAAATTTCAAATAAGCTGATTGATCTTTACAATTTCTTAAATATATTAACAATTCTTTAAATGAAATTCTTTCATTCAATTTTCCTTCGATTAATGAATTTTTTCTATATTTTCCTAAAAAAACTTTTTCAACTTTTGATCCATTTCTAAGTTCGTAAGTATAGGTATTATTCTTTTTACTTCCTTCTATGATTAATTGGTAATATTTGTTGAAAATACTTCCAATTACTCTTCCTAAAAACTCTTTAATATCATCAGTTAGTAGAATACAGCCATCAGTGACGCTTCTATGAATTTTATGAATATGTTTGTTAATATATGTATTGAACATATCTATTTCAACATTATTATTTCCATTAACATTGTATCTTTCATATCTAGCTGATTTATAAAAATGTTGAAGTAATGAGATTAAATCGTTTTCTCGAGAATTTAAATTAGGATTTGCACAAATCATTTTAATTTATAAAGCTTTATTTTGCGTATGTAATTTATGTTTTTTTTCAAATTATCTGGTCTAAATGGTTTTCCATGTGCAGGATAAATCCAATTTGCTTTTTCGTCAATCAGTATATTCCATGAATTTCGAAAAGCATTTTTATCCTCAATCCATATCGTGATTTTTCTTAGACTCGGTATACCATTCATCGCAGCATCTCCACAAAAAATAATATCACCTAATTTAAGAGAAATGGAATCACAAGTATGTCCTGGTGTAAATAAAATCTTTCCTTGTAATATATTCTCCAATTCTGTTAAATTTTGAGGGGTTATTTCTATAAACCTATTAATATATTTTTTGTCGATTGCAGGGAAGAGATGATTACCATGGCCGACAATCCTCATGAACTTACAAAATATCAATGCAATCAAACTGCTACAACCACCAACAAATGAATTTTGTCCTCTTAATAGCGTGGGCATAGCAAGGTGACTTATGATAACCTTTAATTCGGGATATTTCGATAATAGTTCGTTTAAGAAACCTGCATGGTCATCGTGAGCATGAGTTAAAAAGATATATTTAATTTCAGAAAATGCTATACCTTGCTTATTAGCTCTTTTCTCTACGTTTTTCATACTGTGTTCATATCCTGTATCAATCATAATATATCCATTTACCGTATGATAGATGTAAGTGTTCATTACCCTGCTTCCTGCATTATATATATCCATAGTTAATTCTCACTTTCCCATTTGACAAATTCAAATTTATCAATCAAAGATTGTTTAAAAGTACTGCATGATTAATTGTCATGTACATTATAAACTATGTAGATTTTGTATACAACAAAATCTACAAGACTTGAAAAAATACAGAAATTCGCAAGCTAATCTGAACTTGTGATAATTTTAGTTATGAAGAGGACTAATTTCACTTTTTTTCTATAATGTAAAATATTTAAATTAGCAACAAAAACTAAATATAATAAATATGTTAAATTTTATAGATTAAATTAGTGTTGACATTTGATCTTGATGTAATATAATGTACATGTACAACATGTACATTCATGTACAAGGGGAGGTGAAGTAATGCAAATATTAATCAGTAATAATACAACCACGCCTATTTATGAACAAATTATTACACAAATAAAAAGTGCTATTATGAGTGGAGAATTAAAATGCGGTGACTCACTTCCCTCTATGAGAGCTCTAGCAAAAGAGTTACATATTAGTGTGATCACAACTCAAAAGGCATATGAGGAGTTACAAAGAAGTGGATTTATTGAAAGTGCTGCCGGTAGAGGTACATTTGTTTCGTCTCCTAATAAAGAGCTTATTTTAGAAGAACAGATGAGATTAGCTGAAGAAAAACTTCAAGAAGCTGCAAATATAGGACGTTCCAATGGAATACCGTTAGATAAGTTATGTGAATTATTGACAATGTTTTATGAAGACGATGAGTAGAAAGGGTATTGTTATGAATGCGTTAGAAATAAAAAATATTTCAAAAACATATAAGAATTTTAAATTAGATGATATATCATTTGTTTTACCATGTGGTCATATTATGGGATTGATTGGAGAAAATGGTGCAGGAAAATCAACGATCATCAATTGTATTTTAGATATCATTGAAAAGGATTCAGGAAGCATATCTGTTTTAGGGCAAAAAAATGACAAAAACAATGTATCACTAAAAGAAAATATAGGAGTAGTATTAGATGCTAGTGATGTTTATGATAATTATACTGTAAAGCAAGTTGAAAACATTATGAAGGATGTTTACAAGCAATGGAATCATGAAGTCTATGATTATTATATTCAAAAGTTTGCACTACCGTTAAATAAAATGATCAAGGATTTCAGTAGAGGAATGAAAATGAAGATGGCTATTACCATTGCTTTATCTCACCAACCTAAACTACTTATATTAGATGAAGCAACGAGTGGTTTAGATCCAATTATGAGAGATGAAATTTTAGATGTCTTTATGGAGTTCGTGCAAGATGAGAATCATGCAATTTTATTATCATCACATATATCTAGTGATTTAGAAAAAATTGCAGATTACATTACATTTATTCATGAAGGTAAACTTATTCTATCTACCTCTAAAGATGAGCTTATTTACGAATATGGTCTAATGAAATGTCGTAATGATGAATTTGATAAGATTGAAAAGGAAGATATTATACGTTATCGTATAAAAACTTATGAAGTAGAAATTTTGGTTAAAGACCGAGAAAAAATGGCAAAGAAATATCCAAACTGTATAGTTGATCCAACAAAACTGGATGATATTATGATGCTGTATGTGAAAGGAGAACAAATATGATTGGACTTATAAAAAAAGACTTATATTATTTGATGACAAGTTGGAAAGTTATAGTTTTATCAATTGTTATTATTGCTTGGTTTGCTACTACTAAAAATATTGGTGCTATTATAATTACAGTTTTACCAACATTTTTTGGGTTAAGTATTCTGGGGTGTATTCAGCAAGATGCTCAAAAGAAATGGTATGAATATTATAAGATACTTCCTATAGTTCCTAATCAAATTGTTGCTTCTAGATATTTAGCTTATTTATGTTTTGTAGGTATTGGTTTTATATTTGCAGCTATATATGGATATGGAGTTCAAATTAGTTTAGGAATTGAAAGCTTAGGTAAAAACTTTACGATGATGCAAGCTTTTCAGCTTGGAGGTACACTTGCGTTAGGTTTTGCTTCGTTTTTTATTCCTGCAACTTATTATAATAAAGGAGAAAAAATGGAAGTATCAATGATCATAAGTAGTTTTTTCTCTTTTGGAGCGATATATCTGGCATCGAAACTACTCAAATTTATAGGAGTTAATTTAATGGATTATTCGCATATAATTATTCAAATACTTTTTGTTGCATCGATTATAGCATTTATAATTTCATGGCTTATTTCTAATTTCATATATAATAAGAAAAGATATAACTAATAATTATAAAATTATGCGATAAATTGAACAATGCAGAACTTAAGATTGATAGAAATAGATTTTTTATGAGCTAGATGATAATCTTTTCTGTTATGATTGAGCAAGTGATTTACTAAGAAGTTTAATGGTCTTTCAATTTTGCTAAGAAAAGAAGTGACTTTAAAATGACCTTATTATATATTGAAATATATATTTTATAATAAATTTGTAAACTAAGAGAAGTAAAATATTGAAAGGAATAGAAAATAATGTTAATATTTCCATATCCCCCTATGGGGGATATGGAAGGAGTAGATACAATGCAATATGAACATGACGAACAATCTAAAAAAGCGGTTGTAAATCGACTTTCAAGAGCAATTGGACATTTGGAATCAGTCAAACAAATGGTAATTGATGATGAAGATTGTTCAAAGGTCCTTGTACAACTTTCTGCTGTACAATCTGCCTTGAAAAATACAAGTAAAGTTATTTTAAAAGATCATATTGACCATTGTATTATAGAAGCTGTAAAAGAGAATGATGATGAAACAATTGAAGAACTAAAAAAAGCGATAGATAAAATGATTTGATCGGAGATTTATTAATGAAACGTATAAGAAAAACAGAAATAATTACTATTTTATCTCTAGCATTTCCGATCATCATAGAAAATATTTTACAAACGCTTTTAGGAACAACGGATACATATTTTGCTGGAAAACTGACAGACAATGCGATTGCCGGTATCAGTGTGACAAATATTATAATGAATATATTTATCTCATTTTTTACAGCGATTAGTATTGGTACGACTGCTGTTGTTTCAAGAAACTATGGAAAAAAGGATTATTCAAAAACAAATCATGCAATCGTCCAGTCTATTATTGTTGGAACAGCACTCGGGTTAATTGTAGGTGTAATCTGTCTGATTTTTCATAATCCAATTTTACATCTTTCGGGTGCTGATGAAACAGTAATGGAGTACGCAATTCCATATTACTTGGTAGTTGCTGTTCCATCTGTATTTCTTTGTCTGCAACAGGTTTTATCGAGTTGTTTAAGAGCCATAAAAGATACAAAGACACCTATGTATGCAACAGGCTTCGCAAATATATTGAATATCATCTTAGATATGCTTTTTATTCAGATTGGACTAGGTGTTGTAGGTCTTGCATTGGCAACAACAATTTCAAGAGTTGTTGGTATGTTTATATTACTTTATAAACTACAACATCATGATAGTGAAATTAAATTTAGTAAATCTGATTTCAAGGCAGATAAAGAAATTATACACTCATTGTTAACTGTTGGAATTCCTGCTGGAACAGAAAAGGTAATTATGCGTATCGGGCAATTAGTATATAATGGTATGATCATATCTATAGGAGTCAATTCCTATGTTGCCCATAATATTGCAGGCACGATTGAAAGTTATTCTTATATTCCTGCTATGGGATTTGGATTGGCAATTTCAACTTTAGTGGGAATATCTTTAGGTAAAAATGATTATAAACAAGCTGTTCATGATACATGGATAGGATATGGCCTTTCCTGTGTTTGTATGATGATCATAGGCATGATATTTTATGTTTTTGCTATGCCACTGGCTTCTTTATTTACTTCTACAAAAGAAGTACAGGTGCTTGTTGCTGATGTTTTAAGAATCATTGCATTTTTTCAACCTTTTTCTGCTTTAGTCCAAGTAATCACTAATGCACTACAGGGAGCTGGTGATACCAGATTTCCAATGTATTCTACTTTTTTAGGTATTTGGGGAATACGTCTAGGAATAGGTTATATTCTTGCTATTCCTTTCGGACTAGGACTTAAAGGTGTATGGTATGCCTATGCACTGGATTTAACAATCAGAGGTATTCTTTTATTGATAAGATTTTGTAGAGGAAAATGGAAAACTATAACATTATAAGTGGAAGTATCGCCATATTCTTTCATAGTAAGATAATTTAATAAGCTTATATTAGTTTGATTAAATTGTTATTGATACAAAACTATTGAAAATATGATACGTTTTTGATACACTTATTTTGTCAAAAGTGTAAGAAATGAAGAAAATTGAACTATTTTTGTGTTAATTAAATATATTATTGACTGATATATCGGTTAATAAAGAATTTGAGATGTAGAGTTCGAATAAATATATTGTATCCGGTGGTTTGCAGGTAGCATATAAAATAATCAAATCTCTTTCCTGAAATAAAGGTAAAGAGATTTTTTTAATGAAAGTAGGGAAACTTACTTCTTTTAATTTGATCATTTTAACTTTGGCTAGAGCAAAGTCTAGCTACGTAAAAGTTAATGCTTGTTTTGTTTGAAAATGATATAATACCTAACAGGATGGTGAAAATAAAATGAATACTAAAAATGATGATCAATTGATGGAGGCATTAGAACTATATTTAAAAGACAATACATATAATTATGCTGTAATGATTGATGGTCCTTGGGGATGTGGAAAATCATATTTTTTAGAAAAGAAATTTATTCCTAAATTAAAAGAGGATAAGCGAAAATATGTTTATATTTCTTTCTATGGAATGAACTCACTAACTGAACTAAATAAACAAATTTATCTGCAAAATTATCTTGGAAACGATGAAGTTGAATTAAAATCAAAGTTATTTGGGTTCGGTAGTTCACTAGTTTTTGATCTTATGGAATTAAAAGGGGTAGATACAGAGAAAATTAATACAGTAAAAGATTTAGTTAAAAGTAAGATTCCTATTCAAAAAAATACAGTATTAATATTCGACGATTTAGAGAGAGCTTTAATTAGTGCTAATGAATTGTTAGGATTTATAAATGGATTTGTAGAGCATCAACATTTAAAAACTATAGTAATTTGCAATGAACAAGAGTTGGAAGATTCACAGGATAACATAGAATTAAAATATTTAATTGCTGCAAAAGATACTATCTCTTTTACAAAAGCAATTTCTGATGATGATTTATTTAATGGGTTCGGGCGTTATCCAAAATCAGGAACTGAAAAAAAAGATGCATCAAAAGAAATAATAAGTATTGATGAACTAAAGAATAGAGTAAATAAACTTTTTGATGAAAAAACTGGATATAAAAAGATTAAAGAAAAAGTTATTGGTAACACCTTTTATTACTCTTGTGATTTAGAATCTGCTTGTGAGTCTATACTTGATTCTTTAAATACAAATGAAGATTCCAATAATAAGGAAATTGAAGATTTTGTTAACCTAATGAAAACTCATCTTCCAAAATTTTGTGACATACTAATGCAATCTCAACACACTAATTTAAGAACCTTTCAATTTTATCTTAGTAAGATGATTCAGTTTTACTATGTTCTTAAAGAAATTAATAATTCGCATGCGGATGCTATTTTTGAAGAAAATATACAATTTGCACTGCAAGAATCAATTAGATATAAATCGGATATACAAAATTTAAATAGTCTAGATTTTATTCAATTAGATATTGCGGATTACATAGCAGGGAGAACTTCGATTAGTTTAGATTTCGTAAATGACTTAATAAAAAAATATGAACTTTTAAAATCAGAAGATATGATTTCTCAAAATTTAACTATTATTTATAATTGGTGTGATTACAATACCAAAAAAATAAGTAAAGCATTTGATAATTTAAAAAGTAATTATTTTCAAATAGATCACATTCATTATAGAAGATTATTATCCACGCTAGCTATGATTGAACATTTAGGAATAATCGATGTTGTTCGTATAGATGATTTTTTAGAATCAATTAATTGTGTATTACATAGCCAAGAGAATGCTAAGAATATACTATATGAATTAAAATATACTGTTTTAGAATTACAAATCGAAAAAGAAATATATCAAAGATATATTAATAAATTAAGTCATCCTAATAACATCGAAGTTGTAAATCCATTACAAATGTGGGTGAATGATCAATTTTCTTGTACATCTGTTCAGAATAGTTTGTCAGTCTATGATTATGTTTATCTAAATGATGAAATAACAAATAAGATTATTCAAAAAATTCAAGAAATTAATGACGGTTTATCAATTTGGAAATTATATAGTATTTTTGATTATCTTTTTATTGAAAATCATAATGTATGGAATAATAGTATTAATGTAGAGAAAAACCTACAATCTATTGACCATCTTATAAAGCAGGTGAATCAATATATTAACAATAATCAAACCATTGATAAAGTTATCTGGTATTCGCTAAACAAGCTTGTTATACGTTTGGAGAATATCAAAAAAAATTAACTAAATAAAAAAATTCTTAAATAAATTATTTCCTTCTTTCTCATAGTGCGATGTGTGTATCGACTATGTAAGCAGCAACTAAATTGATATTTAATTTAAAAAAATTAGGACTTATTTGAAATCAGATAATGTCTATATAGAAGGAAAGGTGAAGATGATGGATTATTTGTTATTCAATTGATAGTTAGATGTATTCATGTATCATACGCAGGATGAATATTCAGTAATCTATTTGGCATGGGATATCATAGAAAATAAATTTGCCGATTTTCGGTATAAGGGAAAACTAGGTTTATTTTCCTTAAAATATACCGTATAGATTAACTTTAATCAGGTGTTTTCAAAATCGTGATTATTGTTATAAAATCATTTGGATAATTTAGGTGAAAATTGTGTGAAAACAGGGCCTTTTCTGACGAAAATCAGCGATAATATAGGCATAAAATTCATCAAAAAAAGACATTTTTGTGTGTAAAATGTCTCTGTAGAAAAATACTTGGGCGAGTTCGAGTAGTACAAAATTATATTATTTATTTTATATAGCAGGTAGTCCATGGGGGTGCCTGTTGTATAAATTTTACAATTTATGTAGATATTTGACAGGGGGTGTTGTTATGAAACGGTTAAAATTAAGCTTTTTTTTGACTAAATATAGAATCATTATTATTGTAGTATTAGTAATAATATTAGTTGGTGTTGTTACATTTGGGGTATTGCAAATAGATAGCGATAAAATTATGGGGAATTCAACTTTATTTGGGGTAATAGGAACATTACTAGGGGCCTTAATTGGTGGTGTTTTTTCGTTGATGGGTTCAGTTTGGGTTAATTCAAAGCAACAGCGAGCAGTACAGAATGTGAAAAGGAAAAACGTTATTTATAGCCCATTATACGATGAATTGGTAGATATTCAAGATCATATTCTTAAAAAAAATCCATATCCTAACTATATATTTTTTAAAAAAGAAATACAGACTATTTTACCTCATCCAAAATTTACAGCATGGAGACGAATAAAATCAGATACTCGTTATTTAGAAGTTCCCGATGTTTTGGTTAAACAAATGGAACAATTAGAAGAATCTATACATTACTATCAGGAAGTTCGTCAGAAGGCAAATGATGAAATACAAAACATTTTAAATAGTGTTTTAAAAGATAATAATTTAAATACTTGCAGTCTTATTAATGTTGGAAGCATTATATCTGGAGATATATTGAACCAAAATGAAATTGATATTTATCATAAAACAATGGAAATAGGGAATGAAAAAACTATAGATGAATTTACAAGAGAAAAAATAAACAAAGAAATATATTATAGATGTAACAATGCGCAGGCTATCATAGAGGTTAGAAAAAAATATAAAGAGTGGCTTAACATCCAAAGGCAAACTATTGAAATGTTGAGTATATTGATAAAGCAGGTATTAGTACGATATGAGGGATAAATTATGTTGACAAAAGGTCTAAGAAAACAAGATATTGAGAGAAAATTATATGAAAAAATAAATTCCGATCCAGATTTAAAATATTATATAGATAATGATTATATAATCAAATTGGTAGATTTATTGATTGAAGGCATATCAGAAATAATAGAGGAGAATAATAGGAAGTTGATTGACGATTTGTTGCGAAAAAAATAATACGGTGTAGATATAATGTGGTAACCTTTAGACAACAAAAATTCTGCAAACCAAAATAACAGATGTAATTGAAGTGAATACTGCTGTGAATCTATGTAAAACTTAAACAAATATAGTTAATGTTATTGGAGAACACGCCGAATTCGAATAGGGCTAGATAATCAATGATAACAAATAAGTAGTTGTATAAATTGAAACAACTTATTTTTGTATTAGTTTAATTATCATGATATTGTATATCAAATTGAGTACTTAATTTGAGTTCGTTTTGAGTACAAAACAAAATTCAAAGTATAAAAAATGATATATTAAGTAAATATTAGATAAAATTAATAAAGAAAAGCAGTATGATATGTGTAAATGATTTGCAGGAATCAAGTTGAAATAGTATTAAATATTTTTTAAAATTTGTGGTACTATTTTGGTACTAAGTTGTGCTGCAAATAAAAATAAACAGAAGATTGTAAGATAAAATTACACTAAATATTGATTTAAAAGTACTCATTAAATCTAAAAAATATTAAAGCTTATCATTTGGGGGTGATCAATTCTTTTCTTATTTGTTACAGTTGTTGTCAAATATATTTATAATTGCTCCATTTTATATTGTGATGTATACATTGTTTTTTGCTTTAGCAATATTAATCAGAAAAGAATCTATTGTGATAGGAGTAAATATTGCTTTATCAGTGGTATTGACAGTAGTCCCTCAAAGATTTTTAGCTGATTTAGAAATGCTTAAATATACACCAACTATACAAATTCAAATGTTATGTCAAAATCCGGCTTTTGATACCACTTACTTGGTCTTATTATTACTAGGAACATTATTTTGCATATTTATTTTATATATAGTCATTCAGTTGTTTAAAAGAATTGAATTTTAAATATCATTAGCAACACATAAAAGGCACTGATTCCCTAAATTCAGTGTTTTTTGTTATTCGTGTTGAATAGAATTTTAATTTATTGATATAAAATTTTTATTCAATTAAGAGTATTGAAGAAGATAATGTTTGAAATAAATGAGATGGTACAACGAAATTTAATATGAAAAATCCATGAGTAGCCACTATAATTATTGTCTTTGTTGAGGAATTTTTAAGAATAAAATGGTAATATTATTACTAATCAGCATACATTTGGTATCAGTTAAGAAAGATTTTTAGTCAAAATGAATTCCTATTTATGAAAAATATTATCTAGAAATGAGTACTTTACCAAAAATATTCATTTGATGAAGTCATCAAACAAATACATAAGTAGTTACTCTGATATAATATTGTGATAGACAAATGCAATAATCAAAATGTTTAGTTTAATTAGCTGGTATTTAATAAACTATACTATGTTGATAATAATAAAAATTTGATAATACATCCACGTCATACCTTGTATGTTACGTACCGTAATATTATATAATCTAGGTAAAGTAATAGAGAAAGGATCTGAAATATATGGAAAAAGAAAATTATACAACTGGTGAAATTGCAAAAATATGTAATGTTAGTAGAAGAACAGTTCAATATTATGACAGAGAGGGAATTATTCAACCTTCTAAAATCAGTGAAGGAGGAAGAAGAATTTATTCTAATGAAGATTTGCAGAAGTTTAAATTAGTTATTCTTTATAAAAATCTTGGTTTACCGTTAAAAGAAATAAAAGATGTTTTATGTTCAGAAAACAAATATAAAATCATAACAGATATACTTACACAACAAAACAGTAAATTAGAAAAGCAGATATGTGAAATGATTGATTTGAAGAAAAAAATATCTATTTTACTTGAAGATTTGAAATTAAATAAAGAAGTTTCTGTTTTAAATTCTGATGAATTAAGTAAATTGATTCGTCATAAAGAACACCATGAAAAAGTTGGAAGATTGACATACTTATTATTAAGTTTATATATAGTTATAATTGTAATGAGTGGTTATCTAATTTCTATTCTTGGAGGATTATTTTCATATATAATAATAGCAATAGATATAGCGTTTTTATTATTTTTAATTTATTTTCATTCTTCACAAAATGCATATGTATGTCCTTATTGCAAATATAAATTTACTATTAATTTTTTTCAAGATATGTTTAGTTTTAATAATGGTAAAAAAGGAAAATATTTAAAATGCCCAAATTGTCATAAGAGAAGCTGGATATCGGAGACATATAAAGAAAATTGACCTTAAATTGACCTTATTATATTTTGAAATATAAATTTTATAGAAAATTTGTGAATTAAGAGAAATAAAATTGGTATCTTAATTTAAAAAGATTAGTGAAAAAATATGAATTCATGGAGTTCGAATAGTATATAGAATGTAAAAAAGCCTTTAAATAAAGGCTTTTTAATGTTTAGGTGAGGATTGCTATCCATATATATTGAAACAGGTCTTTACTTAAATGAGTAGGACTCTAAAATTAATTTTCTTCAGGATAAGATACCATCTCTTATACCTATTTTTGATGAGTTGTTTTTGCCGCTAATAGTAATTCGTAAGTATTTAACATTATTAATGTCTGCTGGAATATTTACGGGCTGTTTATAGGTTAAATTATTATACTGTTTTAAGAGCTTGCCTTGATCATCTGAATATTTGAATAGCTTTTATCTAGTGAAAATTCTACAGAAATCTCGGTACTGTATTTTTATATAAGTATTACCTCATTGTATTTATGGTAGTGTCAAAAATCAGTAAACCGATACAAATACACTCCTATATCAATTTGTATATATAAACAGTAAAAATGATCACTGATTATATCTTTTTGATCATCTTTTTTACGATTTTACTAAAAAAGATGAAGATTCCGTGCTATACTTGTTTCTCCACAAAAACTACGAAAGGACGGTTTCTTCATCATGGAAAGTATAAC
>NZ_NFKR01000120.1 GCF_002160495.1 Erysipelatoclostridium sp. An173
AATTTTTTTACTTTTTTATCCTTATGTTCAAACAAGCCAAACTGTTTTAATTTCAAGTCTATCATTTTTTTATCTTTGCACAGCATAAACAGATTATCAAAAACACTTAGACTCTCCATTAGATTATATTCCTGTTCAACATACTCAACATTTCCATCTAATATCATAGTACCGGTATAATCATGATCACGTCCAGCTAAAATATTTAATAATGTTGTTTTACCACTGCCGCTTTTACCGATAATAAATGTCAAACCAACAGTGTTTAAAGTAAAATTCAAATCTTTTAAAACGTGAACATCATTTAATTTATTATGATATGTTTTGTTGATATTATCTAGTTGCATCCTTCTCCCTCCCTTTTTAAAAACAAAATGATTTATGACATTATATAAACTTAAAATCTTTGTTTTTTATTCAAAACTCTTTTTAATTCCTTCTAATCCGTATTTCATAGCTTATTCCCTTTATCAATAACATTATAATAATCGCCAATATTATACTGATTCCAAAGTCACTTAGATTAA
>NZ_NFKR01000121.1 GCF_002160495.1 Erysipelatoclostridium sp. An173
ATTCAATCTGGTTAATGCCTCAAGCACCGTTAAAATATGATGGAACGATCAGGATATATAGTCTACAAGAAAAAGTGGAATCAGGAATACCGTTAAAAGAAAAAGAAGCTTATGATAAGATCAAGATAGCAACGATCTATACAAGCAGTAAACATGAAATAAGCCAAAAGTATGAACAGAATGATGAATTATTAAGAGTGGTGATGTTACTGTTTGGAATGAGCGGAAGAAGTGTTCAAGAGATAAGGGGAATTTTAGAAAAAGAATATGGTTTTAAAATGAGTGATAAACTAAAGAAAGGAGTTGAAAATATGTGTAACTTAGCGCAAGGATTAATAATTGAAAATAGGGCTGTAGGTCGAGCTGAAGAAAAATATGAGATATTAATAAATCTGTTAGAGCAAACTGATATTTCATTAAAGAAGATAATGAAGATAGTAGGGTTGGTAAAAAAAGAAGAGGTTAAGGAAATGACAGATAGACTAATAGAAGATTTAACTTTAAAAGAAG
>NZ_NFKR01000122.1 GCF_002160495.1 Erysipelatoclostridium sp. An173
TTTGAAAAATCACAGTCTTTTGTTGTTATTGTATACGGTTTAATATAATGGGCTTTTATTTTGTTTTCTCTCATTATGTTTCCTACATATTTTTCGCTTATTTTTTCTCCTTCTTTTTTTAGTATTCTGGTTATTTTAGGTGCTCCATATATCTCTTTTGAATCCTTATGAATTTCTTTGATTCTTTCTGTGATTCTTGCTTTTCTGATTTTCTGTCTGCATGTTTTTCTTTTTAAATATTCATAATATCCTGATTTGCTTAGTTTTAGTTTTTTTAGCATACCGGTAACTGAAGCCTGTCTATCACTTTTTGATTTTTCTTTTATTTCCTTATAAAGATCCTGCTTAGTTATTTGCTAAGTCATGCCAATAGCCTTTTTTAGGACTTCTAAAGCATCCCGTGTATCTTTTAATTCTTTTTTTAATCTGGCTATTTCCTTAGCTTCATCGCTTGAATAATTACCACTCCCTCTTGAATTGATTATACCGTCATTATTATTGGCATCTTT
>NZ_NFKR01000013.1 GCF_002160495.1 Erysipelatoclostridium sp. An173
GATGGACACACCTGTACCCATTCCGAACACAGAAGTTAAGCATCATAACGGCGACGATAGTACTTACGTGCAACAATAGCTAGCTGCCGGTTCTTCTTTTTTATTATCTAGAATTCTTTATCAAACGATATATGCTTTTTACAATGTATCCATTTTGCCCTTCTAGGGCCTTTTTTTATTTGAAAGATAAATAATTTAGGTAGATTACAAAATTTTTTAGGGGGAATTTTAGTGGATTCTCACTATAAAAATCAGCTTTAAAGAATATTAATGCATTATATTATTTTAACAAAAAGAAAAAGTCTCTTGCGAGACTTTTTACTTATTATAAATCAACTGCTTCTTTAACTAGAGCAACTACTTCATCCATAGTTCCGCAGTTAATTGCTTTAGCTGCTAATTCTTCCATTTCAGATTTTTTCATTGATCTGATTAATTTTCTTTGAGATAAAATAGAAGTAGCAGACATAGAGAATTCATCTAATCCTAAACCAATTAGTAATGGGGCTGCGATAGCTTCTCCAGCCATTTCTCCACACATACCAGTCCATTTTCCTTCAGCATGAGCTGATTCAATTACGTGTTTAACTAAACGTAAAATTGATGGATGGAATGGTTGATATAAGTAAGATACACCAGAAGACATTCTGTCAGCTGCAAATGTATATTGAACTAAGTCATTAGTTCCAATTGAGAAGAAATCAACTTCTTTAGCTAATTGATCAGCTAATACTGCTGCTGCAGGGATTTCAATCATAATACCAACTTGGAATGTATCAGAAACTTCAATACCTTCGTTAACTAATTTTTCTTTTTCTTCCATTAAGATTCCTTTAGCTTTTCTAAATTCATCTAATGTAGCAATCATAGGGAACATAATTCTTAAGTCACCATATACTGATGCTCTTAATAATGCTCTTAATTGTACTCTGAAGATATCTTCTCTTTGGAAGCATAAACGAACCGCACGTACTCCTAAGAATGGATTCATTTCTTCAGGTAATGGAAGAGCTTCGATTTTCTTATCTCCACCGATATCTAATGTACGTACAACAACTGGTTTACCGTTCATTCCTTCTAATACTTCTTTATAAACGTTAAATTGTTGTTCTTCAGTAGGTAATTCAGCTGATTCCATGTATAAGAATTCAGTTCTAAATAATCCGACACCTTCACCACCGTTATCAAGAACACCTTGAATATCTTTAGGAGAACCAATATTAGCTACTAATTCAACTTGATGTCCATCAACAGTAACTGATTTTTCATTCTTTAATTGTTTTAATTCTTCTTTATATGCAATGAATGCTTCACGTTTTGCTTCATATTCTTTGATTTCATCATCAGTTGGGTTGATAATTACAACACCAGCTTCTCCATCTAAGATAATCATATCATCATCATTAGCTTCTTCTGTAATTGTTTTACAAGAAACAACTGCAGGAATTTCTAATGAACGAGCCATGATTGCAGAGTGAGAAGTTCTTCCACCAATGTTAGTAGCAAAACCTTTAACTAAATTTTTATTTAATTGAGCTGTATCAGATGGAGTTAAATCATCAGCAATGATTACAACTTCTTCATCAATTAACGCTGGATTAGGTAATGATTTTCCTAATAAATTAGCTAATAAACGACGTGAAACGTCTTTAATATCAGCAGCTCTTTCTTTAAAGTATGGATCATCCATACTTTCAAACATCATGATGAAAGTATTTGCAACTTCATCTAATGCTGCATCAGCATTAATTTTTTCATTTTTAATTTTGTCTTCAACTTGAGTTTTTAATTCAGGATCTTGAAGTACTAATGCATGTGCATCAAATACTGCAGCTTCTTCAGCAGAAAGATTTTTTGATGCGGCTTCCTTAATTGATTCTAACTCTTTTGCAGTTTGTGACATAGCGTCATCAAATTTTTTGATTTCAGCATCTACATCTTCTACAGTAACTTTAGTTACTGTTAAATCTGGCATAACTAGTTTATAGGCTTTTGCTATCGCAATACCACTAGAAGCCCCAATACCTTTTATCATATAAAAACACCTCCATATATATATTCATTTTACCTTATTTATAGAAAAAAATAAAGAATTATTGGTTTTACTTTTAACTTATTTTTAATTATAATTTATTGTTTAGAATAGTAATAAACTATTAATGATTATAGATAAAAAAGAGCTGATTTTCTGTCTATTAGCTTGAACAAAATGCTTTAAAATAGTATCATATATGCGGAGGGACGTAAAATGAAAGTAATTATAGTAGAAAATTATGAAGAAGCAAGCGTAGAAGCTGCAAAAGTAATGTTGGAAGTAGTAAAAAATAATCCAACTGCAAATTTAGGATTAGCAACAGGATCAACTCCAATTCGTTTATATGAATTGATGATTGAAGATCATAAGAAGAACGGGACTTCTTATAAAGACATTAAAACATTTAACTTAGATGAATATTTTGGTTTAGAACCAACACATCCTCAAAGTTATCATTACTTTATGGAACAACATTTATTTAAAGATATTGATATCAATCCTGAAAATGTTCATGTACCAAATGGTGCTGGTGAAATTCAAAAAAGCTGTGATGACTATAACGAATTATTAGCTAACAATCAATTGGATATCCAATTATTAGGAATTGGATCAAATGGTCATATTGGATTCAATGAACCAGGAACTGCTTTTGATTCAGTAACTCATATGATTGAATTAAAAGAAAGTACTCGTCAAGATAACGCTCGTTTATTCTTTAATGGTAATATTGATGAAGTACCAACTCATGCAATTACAATGGGTATCTCTAATATTTTAGCTGCTAAAAAATTATTATTAGTTGCTTGTGGTGAAAATAAAGCTGTACCAATTAAAGTATTAGTAGAAGGTGAAAAAACTGTAGATGTACCTGCAAGTGCTTTACAAGATCATGATGATGTTACAGTTATTATTGATAAAGCAGCAGCTAGTTTATTAACTAAATAGATTTTAAAGGAAAGATGTTATTCTTTCCTTTTTTAAAACCCTTTTTTTAACTTTAAAATACGCTCTTGATTTGTACTATTATTACATAAAATATATAATAAAAAAGGGGTATTAAAATGACAAAAAATTTATTTATTAATGAGGCTATGAATGAAAACAATAAAAATTATTCATTATCAATAAAACGAGTATCACCGATTTATCAGCGTGATAGTGATTTACGTAGTGAGTTTGGTCGTGATTATACTAGAATAATTTTTTCTCAAGCGTATCGTCGTCTTAAACATAAAACTCAAGTTTTTTTCGCAGTTAAAGACGACCATGTTTGTACACGTAGTGAACATGTAAATTTAGTAGAATCAATTAGTTATACTATTGCAAATTATTTAGGTTTAAATACAGAATTAACTAAAGCTATTGCTGTTGGCCATGATTTGGGTCATGCACCTTTTGGGCATGGTGGTGAAACAATCATTAATGATATTGCTAAAAGTAATGGGTTAGATTCATTTTGGCATGAACGTAATAGTCTGCATTTTATTGACAATATTGAAACATTAGAGGATGATGAACATGTACGTCATAATCTAAATTTAACTTATGCTGTTAGAGATGGTATTATTTCACACTGTGGTGAGATGCAGCAAATGAAAATAAAAAAACGTGATCAAGCGATAGATTTAAACGATTATTTAACACCCGGTCAATATAATCCTTTTACATGGGAAGGCTGTGTTGTTAAGGTTGCTGATAAAATAGCATATTTAGCTCGTGATATTGAAGATGCGT
The DNA here is from genome assembly GCF_002160495.1 of Erysipelatoclostridium sp. An173. GTDB lineage: Bacteria > Bacillota_I > Bacilli_A > Erysipelotrichales > Coprobacillaceae > Thomasclavelia > Thomasclavelia merdavium. Next base: position 3,770 of record NZ_NFKR01000013.1, read on the forward strand.
TGCGATTAAAAGTTTTAAAAGAAAATAAAGTTGAAGTCTTAAGAATGTCATTGAATCAGCTTTCTGAAGACTATCAATTCAATGCAATCAATAATGGAACGATAGTTAATTATTTCATTCAGGATGTATGCAAAAATAGTAATCCTGATGATGGAATTGCATTATCTAAAACAGCATTTGAAATAATGAAAACTATTATGAAATTTAATTATCAAAATATATATAAAATTGATCGTGTTAAAATCCATAGTGATTATGTTAGTTTAATGTTACATTCAATTTTTGATTTTTATTATAAGTATGATTTAATAGCTAAGGATTTAAATACTAACTTAATTAATGAGTTACTTAAAGATAAAGAACAGTTTCCTAATACTATTAATGGTTTTGTTCATTGGTTAGAAAAATATAGTAATATGAAATATTTTAAACGTAATGAAATATATCAAAATAAAGTAATATATGATTTTATTAATGATGATCAAGCGATGATTAAAAGTATAATTGATTATTTATCAGGAATGAGTGATGCTTATATTATTCAGATTTTTAATGAATTAATTGCGTTTTAGTCTTAAAATATTTATTAAGTTATGGTAAACTAATGTTTATGTTAGGAGGTTAGCTTATGCCTATTAAAATACCTAATGATTTACCAGCTAGTAAAATATTAAGAGAAGAAAATATTTTTGTTATGGATGAAAATAGGGCTTTATCGCAAGAAATTCGCCCGTTACAGCTTTTAATATTGAATATTATGCCAACTAAGATTGTAACTGAAACGCAATTATTAAGAATGCTTTCAAATACACCTTTGCAAATAGAAGTTGACTGGATTCATATGGCCAGTCATGAATCTAAAAATACTTCACAAGAGCATTTATTGGCTTTTTATAAAACTTTCAAAGATATAAAAGATAAAAGTTATGATGGTTTGATTATTACTGGAGCCCCAGTAGAAAAATTGCCATTTGAAGAAGTTGATTATTGGCAAGAAATGGTAGAAATTTTAGAGTGGGCCAAAACACATGTCTTCAGTTCTTTTTTCATTTGCTGGTCATCGCAAGCGGCATTGTATCATTATTATGGGATTCCAAAACATAAATTAGATGAAAAATTGACCGGAGTATATTTCCATAGTACTAATATTGAAAAGATGAAACGTAAGATATTAAGAGGCTTTGACTATCAATTTTATGCACCTCATTCAAGATATACAACTGTTTTAGCAAAAGATATTGAAAAAGTTGCTAGTTTAGATATCTTAGCTCAAAGCAAAGAAGCTGGTGTTTATTTAATTGCTGAAAAGGATGGATCACGTTTTTTTGTTACCGGTCATCCAGAATACGATCCTGATACATTAGATAAAGAATATAAAAGGGATTTAGCAATTTCTAGTGATGCTACGATGCCTAAAAATTATTATCGTAATGATGATATAAATAATGAAATATTGGTTAAATGGCGTTCTCATGCTTATTTATTATTTAGTAACTGGTTAAATTATTATGTTTATCAATTAACACCATATGACTTAAATGATTTAGAATCAATTAAGACAGGAAAAAAAGATTAGAATTTGCATTCTAGTCTTTATTTTTTTTTGATAATTTGATAGAATCTACTTACGGCAAGAAGGCCAAATGCAGACATGGCGAAACTGGTATACGCGCTATCTTGAGGGGGTAGTGGGCATTAGCTCGTGCGAGTTCAACTCTCGCTGTCTGCACCATGCCGGTGTAGTTCAATGGCAGAACGCATGAATGGTAATCATGAAATTCAAGTTCGATTCTTGGCTCCGGCACCATTTTAAAGTTAATTGATAGAGCATTTATTTTCTAACGTTATTAAAAGACTACAATATTTGTAGTCTTTTAAATCATTTATAGGGTTTAAAATCAAAATTAAAGCCAGTATATTTAAAATGCTTTAGATTTAAATATTGTTCAATATCTCTTGAGGCTTTTAATGAAATATCATTGATACGATATATTTTACCATTATGTTTAACTAGTGGAGTAATATATCTTTTTTTAACATCGATATTAATACAATACTTATCTTTTTGAAAAGAATTGCTGCCATAAAATGAAATCGTTTTTTGAAATCTAATAAAATTATTTTTAAGATAATCATCTTTACAATTTAAAATCTTCTCGATTATTTTTCTTTCTGAAAGCGTATAAAGATCATCGATAGTTAAATAGTCACTAAAATTCATTGATTTTATTATATCTGCTATAAACTGCATTGCTGTTCGATCTTTATCACTTATCCATTGAGGCCATAATTTACAAACAGTATCTATGTATTTTTTGGCAACTTTTAAATCAGTAAATCCTAACTCAATTATATTATCTTCATTAACAAGTATTTCAATATTTTGATAGATTTCCTTAATTGTATCTAATTGCCAAATCCGGTAAAAACTAAGACCGCTAGAAAAATTATACTCAAAGCGATCTGCACTTAATCTAGGAGTATCATTATCAGCAATTGGATATATATGATAATCAATAACATCTTCAATTTTAATATTATCTTTTTTTAATAATGTGCAGATTTCTTTTGAATTTGAAATCATTAGCGCTGTTTTTTCTTCAGTTGCCTCTTGTACTAGCGTATCACCGTATAAAAAATCAATACAATGTTTAAAAGCCGGAGTAGTAATATCGTGGAATAAGCCAGCTAAAGTTTGTTTTTTATCATGAGTAAAATGCCAGATAATTAATGCTACTGCTACACTATGGTCAAGGGTTGAATACCAGTATTGGATATTAAAAAGTTTACAATAATCTAAACCGCAGTTCATACTAATATCCTTCAATCTTTGCATTGGCAGTGTATCGATGTAATCAACTAACCAATCTGGAAATTCTGGTGATAAGATTTTAAAATATTCTTTGATTTCAGGATGCAAATTATTTATATAGTTGTTCATTAATATACTCCGTTTATATAATTGAAAAAAATCTCGTAACGAGATTTTAATCAGCTTTTATTAAATTATAAATTGCATGGCAATAAATTTCAGTTGCTTTAAGTAACGAATCAATTTTAATATTTTCATTATTTCCATGAATAAAATTATCTTCACCTTCAAATTCAGCGCCGAAAGCAACACAGTTTGGCATTGATTTAGCATAAGTTCCGCCACCAATTGCTTGTGGTTTAGAATTAGTATCACCTGAAACATCAACATATGCTTGATGTAGGGTAGAAACTAATTTAGATTTAGGATCAATATATAAAGCTTTACCAATATCATGATTTTCGTTTAATTGATAATTACTGCAGGCTGTTTGGAATTTTTCAATCATCTTATCAAAATCCATATCATGAGGACAACGTAAATCTAAAGTTATTTTTAAATTTTCTTTGCAATAAGAAATAACACCAAGATTCATAGTTAAAGGTCCCATAGCCCCATTAAAATCAATTCCTAATTTTTTACCATGGTAATCATCAAGATATTCCAATACAAAATCAACTACTTTATTATCAACTACAGTAGCTAAATATTTGCATAAATAAACTACAGCATTAATACCTTCTTCAGGGGTACTAGCATGAGCTGATTTTCCTTTTAAAACCAGTTTAGTATGATTTCCTTCTTCTTCGATAGTTCCAGTTAAATTATTACTACTTAGAAATTTTTGGAAAGAATCAACATATTGTTTATGATTTCCTTCGATTATTGCTTCACAAGTTTCTGGAACAATATTAGGTCGTGATCCTGCACATAGATAAATTAAACCATTTTTTTCAACATTACCAGTTATTTCAAAACTGCAACCAGCTTTTTCACCATAAACAACTGGGAAACCAGCATCAGGGGTAAATCCCATTGTTGGATAAGGCATTTTAGTAAAATAATATTTGACACAGCTGCTACCTAATTCTTCGTTACATCCAAAAATAACTCTAGTTTTCATTTTAGTTGGAATGTTTAATGAGTTAACAATTTTAGCAGCATAGTAACTAGCAATTAAAGGTCCTTTATCATCAGCTACACCACGGCCATATAATTTACCATCTTTAATAACTACTTCAAAAGGATTAGTATCCCAACCAGCTTCATTTACTGGAACAACATCCAGGTGTCCTAAAATTCCTAGAGTTTCTTCACCACTACCAATATCAATATGACCCGCATGTCCATCTACATCTTGAACTTCAAAACCGTCACGGCGTCCAATTTCTAACATGGCATCGAGCGCTTTACGATTGGCAGCACCATAAGGTGCAAATAAAGCAACCGTGCTATCATCTTGCATTGAAGGAATAGCACATAAATCTTTTATATCTTGAAGCATTTGATCTTTTATTTTTAGTACTTCCGATTTAAAATCTATCATTATAATCACCTCGAAAATAATTATAACACTATTAGTTGTATTTTTTAACAATTTTAATAATAATAGTGTTATGATATAGTAAATAATTAGGAGGTAGAGCATGAAAAATGTAAAATTTCACATAACTGTAAAAGGTATTGTCGTATTAGATAATAAGATTTTATTATTAAAAAGAGTTAAACCCTCAACAGATGGATTAGGTTTTTGGGAATTGCCTGGAGGTGGACTAGAATATGGAGAAACACCTAATCAGGCTTTGATTAGAGAGTTAAAGGAGGAAACAGGATTAGATATTGTAATAATTAAACCAGCTTACACATTTACAAAAATTAGAGAAGATTATCAGACAGTTGGAATCGGCTTTTTATGTATTCCAAAAAATGATCATGTTCGCCTTTCCGATGAACACACTGATTATTGTTTTGTAACGATAGAAAAAGCAAAAGAATTGTTAGATAAAGAAATATATAATGATATTATTTATACTATTGAAGAATATTATCTAGGGCGTGATTTTAGTAAAGCTAACGTATAATTTTGGTTGATAATTTGTAATTTTAAAGTAAAATAGAGTGGTCAGACATTTTTCAAAGGAGATTATATGAACGAAGAAATTATTGGATTAGTAGTAAACGAATTAGAGATAACAAAAAAACAAGTTGAAGCAGTATTGTCTTTGTTACAGCAAGGAAATACAGTTCCTTTTATAGCACGTTATCGTAAAGAAGCTACTGGTGGTTTAAACGAAGATCAAATCAGAGACATTGATAAATATTATCAATATCAGGTTAATTTATTGAAACGAAAAGAAGATGTTATTCGTTTAATTGATGAAAAGGGAATGTTAACAGACCAGTTAAAAAAAGATATTTTACAGGCAACTAAATTAAATATCGTTGAAGATTTATATCGTCCTTATAAAGAAAAAAGAAAAACTAAAGCAACTGAAGCTAAAGCTAAGGGATTAGAGCCATTGAGTAAATGGATCTTAAGTTTACCAAATGGTGATATTGAACAAGTTGCAAAAAAATATTTAAATGATAAAGTAACAAGCGAAGCTGAAGCTATCCAGGGAGCTTTAGATATTATTGCTGAAGTAATTAGTGACGATATTAAATATCGAAAATTTGTTAAAGATATTATGTATAAATCAGGAACAATTGAAACTAAAGTAAAAAAGAAAAATCCTGATGAAGATAAAGTATATGAAATGTATTATGATTTCCATGAACGAGTAAATCGAATTGTTTCACATCGAATTTTAGCAATAAATCGTGCTGAAAAAGAGAAGGTTATTACTGTAAATATCGTGATGGATAAAGAATTTTTGATTCAGTATATAAATCGAGGTGTAACTAGAAATAAAACCAGCAGCGTTAATGAATATATTTTAAAAGCTGTTGAAGATAGTTTGAATCGATTATTATTACCATCAATTGAACGTGAAGTTCGTCATGAATTAACAGAAAAAGCTAGTGAACAGGCGCTTAAAGTTTTTTCAGTAAACTTAGAAAAATTATTAATGCAAGCACCGCTTAAAGATAAGATGGTTTTAGGAGTCGATCCAGCATATCGAACTGGCTGTAAATTAGCAGTAGTTGATCAAACCGGAAAAGTATTAAAAATTGATAAAGTATTTATTACGATTCCTAAAGATAATTACGATAAAGAAAAGAAAATTTTATTAGATATAATTAAAAAATATCAGATTGAAATTATTGCTATTGGTAATGGAACAGCTAGCCGTGAAAGTGAAGCTTTTATTTCTAAATTAATTAAAGATAATCATCTTGATGTAGATTATGCGATAATTTCTGAAGCTGGTGCTTCAGTATACTCTGCAAGCAAACTTGCTAAAGAGGAATTTCCAGATTTTCAAGTTGAAGAACGTTCAGCAGTATCGATTGCAAGAAGATTACAAGATCCTTTAGCTGAGCTTGTTAAAATCGAACCTAAAGCAATCAGTGTTGGTCAATATCAACATGATATTAATCCTAAGCTATTAGAAGAACAGCTAGATTTTGTTGTTGAAAAGGCGGTAAATAGTGTCGGTGTTGATATTAATACTGCTTCTGCTTCATTATTACAATATGTTTCAGGTTTAAATAGTGGTGTAGCTAAAAATATTATCAAATATCGCGATGAACATGGTAAATTTACTAATCGTAAGGAAATAAAAAATGTTAGTAAGTTAGGTGCTAAAACATATCAGCAGGCAATTGGTTTTTTAAGAATACCAGGTGCTAATGAACCTTTTGATGCTACAGCTATTCATCCTGAAAACTATAATCAAGCTAAAGCATTGTTAAAGCTAATCAACGCTGATACAAGTATGCTTGGTTCTAAAGAAATTAGTGAAAAATTAGAAACAATTGATAAAGAAAAAGTAATTAATGATTTAGGAATTGATTCTTATACTTTAGATGATATTATTGATAGCTTTATTAAACCTAATCGTTCACCAAGAGATGCTTATCCAACACCATTATTGAAAAAAGACATTTTAAAAATTGAAGATTTAAAACCAGGAATGCAATTAGAAGGAACAGTTAGAAATGTTGTTGATTTTGGAGCATTTGTTGACATCGGGTTAAAAAATGATGGTTTAGTCCATATTTCTAAGATTTCTAATGAAAGAATTAGACATCCTTTGGATAAACTAAGCATAGGTGACATTGTTGAAGTATATGTCATTGATGTTGATGTAAAAAAACATCGTGTTGCCTTAAGTATGATTAAAAATTAAAGGATGAGTTGATGAAAAAAAGATTGTTTCTACTAGGAATAGTTGTTTTGTTGTTAAGTGTAGTTAGTTTATCAAATTTAAAATCAAACCAGGATCAAGAAGTTGCTTTACCTAAGACAACAACTTTAGAACCTGAAGTAATTGAATATGACGAACTAACTAGCTATATTGAACTATTTAAAACGGGGGATATTATTAATATTGAAAATTCTAATTATTTAAGTTCATATGCTATTCCAGGCCGTTGGAAACATTCAATATTTTATTTAGGGACATATCAGCAGTTCAATGAAGTATTTACTGTTGATGATAAATATTATCAAGAGATAAATAATCATTATCAAACTAAAGATGAAATTTTGGTTTTAGATAGCAACTCTACCGGGGTGAAAATCAGGACTCTTGATCAGATGGCTAATTTAAAAAAAGAATCTTATTTAAAAGCGTTAACCGGATATCGTTTTAATGAAGATAAAAATTTCATAAAAAATTATTTAAATCGAGCTTTAGATTATTTAGATACGCCTTATGATTATAGTATGACAACTTATGATGATAGTGCTTTATATTGCAGTGAATTAGTCTATTATGCCTTGTTAGCTAATGATATCGAGATAAATAAAACAAGTACTATAGTTGATCATATAGTTATTACTCCGACGGATTTAAGTGATTTTTTAGAAACATTAGATGATATAGAGCATGTCTATCTATTAGAAAAAAATAATGAACAAATAGTAATAACATAAAAAAGATGCCGTGGCATCTTTTTTATTTAAATAATTCAGTTGATAAATAACGTTCACCAGTATCTGGTAATAAAACAACAATATTTTTATCTTCACCAGGTAATTTACTAGCACCATGTAAAGCAGCTCCAGCAGTAATACCCACTAATAAACCTTCTTTTTTAGCTAATAATCTTGAGGCTTGATATGCATCTTCACTAGAAACGGTAATAATACTATCGATTAAATCTAAATCTAAAATATCAGGAATAAAATTTGCTCCAATCCCTTGTAAATCATGAGGACCAGCTTTTCCTTTAGAAATTAATGGCGAATCTTCAGGTTCAATTCCAACTATTTTAATATCTGGATACTTTTCTTTTAAAACCCGAGCAATTCCAGTAATAGTTCCACCAGTACCAATACCAGCAACAAAATAATCAATGTCATCATTAAAATCTTCTATGATTTCTAAAGCAGTGCTTTCTTGATGAGCTAGAGGATTATTAGGATTGACAAATTGACCAGGAATATAACTGTTTTCAATTTTATCAGCTAATTCGTTAGCTTTATCAACCGAACCTTGCATTCCTTTTTTGGCTGAAGTCAGTACGATTTTAGCACCATAAGCTTTTAATAATTTTTGTCTTTCAATTGACATCGTTTCTGGCATAGTTAAAATTAACTCATTACCATAGATGGCACAAGCAATTGCTAAACCAATGCCAGTATTTCCGCTAGTTGGTTCAATAATAGTAGTTTTTTCATTAATTAATCCATCTTGATAAGCTTGTTTAATTAATTTTAGACCAACACGATCTTTAACACTGCCACCAGGATTGAAAAATTCTACTTTCGCAAATAGGTTATTATTGATTTTTTTTGCTGCTTTATAACGTTCTATTTCAATTAATGGTGTTTTTCCGATTGTTTCTAAAACACTTTTTTTAATACTCATAAATTCACATCCTTTTTTTAGTTATACCACTATTTATGAAAAGATGGTAGAGAAATAATAAATTTATTTCATTGTCATGGAAAAAATTGTTATTTATAATAATTTTAAAGGGGACTGATTATGAAAGATTATAAATATTTACAAGTTTATCAAACAATCATCGATGATATCGAAAATGGTTATTTAAAATATCAGGAAAAAATACCATCAATTAGACAAATGGCTAAACGTTTAGATGTAAGCAGGACAACGGTAGAAAGCGCATATTTACAATTATTGGTCGAAGGATATATTTTTGCTAAAGAAAAAGTTGGTTATTTTGTTGATGTTCAATATCAAAATCAATCAAAAAAAACAGTTAAAGCAGAAAATTCATTAGCATTAGATAATCATACCTATCGTTATGATTTTAGTGGACGTTTAGTCGATAATGAAAGTTTTAATTTAGATATTTGGAAAAAATACATAAAAAAAGCTTTGAATCAAACTGATGATTTAATGTGCTATGGCGATCCTCTAGGGGAAAAGGCTTTAAGAGCAGCTTTACAGCAATATTGTCATGAATTTAGAGGATTGAGTCGACCAGTTGACCATTATATCATTGGAGCTGGTTTTCAAATTCTTTTATATCATATTTGCAGTTTATTTAAAAAAGATAATTTAGTAGGTATAGAAGAAGGCGGTTTTAAACAGGCTGAAGCGGTTTTTCATGACTGCCATATGCAAGTTGTTAAACTACCAGTTGATGATCAGGGAATAACGATCGAAGGATTGCAGCGGACTAATTTAAAACTGCTTTATTTAAATAGTTCTTCAGGGGGATATCATGGTCATCCTATTAAACAACAGCGACGATTAGAAATTATTAATTATGCTCGTGCTAATAATGTTTATATAATTGAAGATGATCATAATGGTGAATTGAAGTTTAATAGCAAACCAATTGATGCGATGTCTAAATTAGAGAATGATCGGATATTTTATATTGGTTCTTTTTCTAAATTGTTGTTACCATCAATTAGAATTAGTTATATGGTTTTACCAAATAATTTAGTAAGTGATTTTCTTTTAAAAGTTAATGATTATCATCAAACTGCTTCAAAACTAGAACAATTAGCTTTAGCAATGTATATTGAAGATGGTCAATTAGCTAGGCATTTAAAACGTTTGCGTAAGCACTATCGTTTTAAAGGAAATCATTTATTAAATGAATTGAAGAAAGCTTTTCCTAATCATCATTTTGAATTATATGAAACAGCTCTTAAAATCACAATGGCAATAGAAGATGATTTAATAGATTATTATATTGAAACTGCTAAAAGGAATAATATAAATGTTACTAAAAACAGTAGTAATCAATTAGCACTTTCATTTTCTGGAATCCTAGAAAGTGATATTGATGAAGCGGTAAGTTTATTAAAAAAAATATGGTCAAAAAAATAGTGGTTGCATTAACCACTATTTTAATGATTTAAATGTTTGCAGCTATAATAAGCTGGAATACCATTTTTATAAGTAATATGAACTTCACCTTGAATTAATGGGAATAAATAATCATATAGTTCTTTAGTAATACCATTATGATCATCATTGATCCATTCAGTAGGAATCTTTTGTTCTAAATTAGCTACTTCACGAACATCAGTAGAAATATAGTCAATAACATATGGGTTATTAGAAATTCGTTTAAATCCCATTACTTGACCAGATTTTTTAGTCATTGCAGTTTCTACTGCTTTTTGACCAATTACAAAAGATTCATTTAAATCAGTTTTACTTCCAATATGCATAGCACATCTTTGTAGAACATTTAATTCAATACTACGTACTTTACATTGGAATTCTTTAAATACTAATGATTCAAGCATTTTACCAGTTCCTGAGTGAAGAACATGACCGAAAGCATCTTTTTTAGCGTATTTTGAATTATCATCAAGGAAATGACCATCTTTGTCTTTAATTCCTTCACTAACAGCGATAACAACACAACGTTTACGTTTAAATACTTCACGGATATCATCTAAGAATTTATCTTTATCAAAGACAACTTCAGGTAGATAAATTAAATCAGGGGCATCATTATATTCATTTCGAGCTAATGCTGCTGCTGCAGTTAACCAGCCAGCATTACGTCCCATGATTTCAATGATCGTAACTGATTGTAATTGATAAATTAAACTATCATGAACTACTTCTAGAATTGATGAAGCAACATATTTAGCTGCTGAACCAAAACCAGGGGTATGATCAGTTCCCATTAAATCATTATCAATAGTTTTAGGAATACCGATAAATTTAATTGGGCTATTGATTGATTGGGCGTAATCATCTAATTTCATAACAGTATCCATAGAATCATTACCACCAATATAGAAAAAATCAGTAATTTCTAATTTTCCTAAGATTTCAAATAATTTGACATAAGTTTCTTCGTTTTCTTTATATGTAGGTAATTTAAAACGACAAGATCCTAAATACATCGCTGGAGTCTGTTTTAAAGCATTAATTTTTTCTCCGGTATCAAACTCTTTTAATAAGTCCATATAACGGCCTTCTAAAAGTCCTTTAATACCATTGATCATTCCATAGACATTTTCATATTCTGCTGTTGATTTTGCTTTATGGATGATACCAGCTAAGCTTGCATTAATTGCTATTGTGGGTCCTCCAGATTGTCCAATAATACAATTTCTCTTTTTCATTTTATTCTCCTTTATTACGAACACATTCTAACATTTTTAGACATTAAAAAAAAGTAGTTAATGCTTTTTTCGTAATAAGAAATATAAAGATGTTACTAAAATAATAATTAAAAGAATATTTATTAGGCGACTATCAAAATTTTGTTTACTAGAGGTGATTTTAATTTCGGTTGTTTGTTTTTGCGTAATAAAATCTAATAAATTGATTTTAACTTCATTGTTGTTTATGTTACCGTAATTAGTTTCCGTGATTTTACCCGGTAGAGAAATTTTTAAATTAATTTCTAATCCCATATTTTCTAAAGATAAAAGAGATGAATTATTGATATCTTGTAACTCACTGCTATTTAATAAACTGTCAATAAGATCTTTAGGAAATAGTACTTGATAGGTATTATTTTCTTGATCATAACTAATATAATTTAATAGCATGTTATTAATATTATCTGGGGCATTAAGAGCAAAACCGACATAACTTACACCATTGATTGATTCGTTTAATTCTTTAATTTGCCAGTTTTTTAACTGGTTTACTGCAAGTTTATTTTGAATATCTTCTAATGTTGTATCATATGTAGAAAGTATTTCTTTCTGGCATAATAATTCAATAATTAAATTAGCTTTTTCTAGATTAGTATATTTAATATTTACATCTCCTTTGACACAGCCGCTAAGGAAAAGGAGTGAAAAAACAATTAAAATGATTTTTTTGACCATGATTTACACCTCAAATAATATTGTGCCACATTCTTTGATTTATATAATTAAAATATAGATTTGAAAAAATTTATTGTTTATAATTTTAATATGGTTAACATATAGTTCACATTAGCAATTTAAAATAAAAATGGTGATATCGATGAGAGTAGAAGTAATATATACGAATAAATCCAAACATATTAAACCAGTGGCCGAAGCGATGGCTCGCTGGGTTAAAACATATGCTAAATCAATTAATGATTTTGATAAAAATGCTACTATTGATTTATTACTGATTGGTTTTGATGATTCAGTAAGAAAAGATAGTGAATTAGAAAATTTTATTAAAAATTTAGATCGAAAAAATGTCCATAATATTGCACTATTTAATGCTTTCTATTTAAATGATCATAAAATGACCAATATGATTAAATTATGTCAGGAAACTAATTTACCACTGATGAGAGAACAATATTCATTTAAATTAACATTTAAGCAGTTAAAAGAAATTGATCAATGTGTAATTGATGGGGCTCGATTATATATAGAAGATATGGTTAATATAGTACGTGATTATTATTAAAGGCAATAATTCAGTTGATTAGCTAACTGGATTTATTGTCTTTTTTAATTTGTAGATAAATAATTAAATCCAAGATTATATATAGAAAAATGATAATATCTATGATACAATTTTATCAATTTTAGGAGGAATTATTATGGATAATAAAGAATATGGTTTTGAAACACTACAAATACATGCCGGGCAACAACCTGACCCAGTAACAAAAGCAACAGGATTGCCACTATATTTATCAAATGCTTTTACATTCGAAGATGCTGATCAAGCAGCTAGAATTTTTGCATTAGAAGAAGGGGGATATTTTTATTCACGATTATCAAATCCTACTGTTGATGCTTTACAAAAAAGAATGGCAGCATTAGATGGTGGTGTTGATGCAGTAGCTTTTGCTTCTGGAACAGCAGCCATCATGGGAATGATCATGACAGTTTGTCAAAGTGGTGATGAAATTATTGCTGCTAACAACTTATATGGGGGAACAATTGGATCTTTATCAGGAACAATGACGGGAATGGGATTTAAATCACATTTTGTAGATCCTAAAGACTTAACAGCTCTTGAAGAATTGATTAATGATAAAACTAAAATTATTTTTGTTGAGTCTGTAGGAAATCCAAATGGTGATATGCTTGATTTTGATGCCATTAGTGCCATTGCTAAAAAATATGGAATTTTATTTGTTGTCGATAATACAACACCAACACCATATTTATTTAGACCAATCGAACATGGGGCTGATTTGGTAGTTTATTCAACTACTAAATATTTAGCAGGTCATGGTAATGTAATGGGTGGTATTGTTGTAGATTCTGGTAATTTTAACTGGAAAGATAATCCACGTTATCCATTATTTAATACACCAGATAAAGCATATCATGATATCGTTTATGCTAATTTAGGACAAGGAGCATTTTGTACTAAAGCAGTAGCAAAAACTTTACGTGATTTAGGTGGATGTATGTCACCATTTAATGCTTATATGACATTATTAGGGTTAGAAACATTATCACTTCGAATGAAAAAACATGTTGAAAATTCACGAACTCTTGCTAAATTTTTAAATGAATGTCCTGATGTTGAATGGGTTAGCTATGCTGAATTACCTGATAATCCTAATTATGAATTAGCTAAAAAATATTTCCCTAATGGTTTTGGTGGATTATATACATTCGGTGTTAAAGGTGGCGTTGAAGGTGGTAAAACAGTTATTAATAATATTAAATTATTTATTCATGTAACTAATTTTGCTGATTCACGTTCATTACTTACTCATCCTGCAAGTACTACACATGCTCAAATGTCTGAAGAAGAACGATTAGCTGGTGGAGTAAAACAAGAAACTATTAGAATGTCAGTTGGTTTGGAAGATGTTGAAGATTTAATCACTGATTTAAAACAAGCTTTTGCTAAAATTCAATAATAAAAAATACTGATATCAAAATGATATCAGTATTTATTTTATAATCAATGCATTTTCAATTGGCATTAATGGATTATCTTTATCAATTCGATCATAGAATAAAACGCCTTCAAAATGATCTAGTTCATGTTGTAAACAAATAGATAAAAAGCCTCTAGCTACAATTTTTACCTCTTGATCAGTTAAAACATCGTAACCTTTAACAGTAACTTTGGCGTAGCGTGGTACGTATCCTTGAACATCATAATTGACTGATAAACAACCTTCACCATCTTTTAAATAAGATTTTTTTTCAGTGTAAGAAACGATTTTTGGATTTACCAAAGCATAATCATCAGCTTTAGTAACATTTCCTTCTTCATCAAAATCTAAGACGTGAACAGCTAACATACGTTTAGGAATTCCTAACTGAATAGCAGCGATTCCGACTGCAGGTCGCAAATCATATTTTTCAGATGTTTCAGGATCTTGAGAATTGACTAAAAACTCATGCATATCTAAAAGCAGTTTACGATCTTCATCGCTAAGAGGTAATTCTACTTCTTTAGAAACTTCACGAATTAATTTATTTTTATCATCGATTATATCCTGCATTGTTATCATAAATTTTCACCTCATTTAAAATTCTGATAGTATTATATCACAAAATGAGGTGAAATAAATAGTTATCCGACTCTAATTCTAGAATTTCCGCAAATGATTAATAATAAAAATACTACTAATACAATTGCAAACCAGTTTGTAGAACCAAAACCACCGCAACTACCACAGCTACAACCGCAATTAGAAAAACCAGTTGAGCAGCTATTGCATCCACAACAACTAAATGGGTTAGTAACAAAAGGATTATAGCTATTGCATCCGCAACCAGAATAATTAAATCCGCAGTTCATATTATCGCCTCCTTTAGTATATCCTATTCTAATATTTATCTTTTGTTTGGGTTATTGTAGATAATCGATAAATTTTCAGTTATAATATAAAACATTAAGAGGTGAGAATATGGAATATAACTATCCGTTAGATTATACATGGTCAACTGAAGAGATAATCGATGTTATTGGATTATATAATGCAGTTGAAAAAGCGTATGAAAGTGGAATTAGTAAAAAAGAATTTATGGCTGCATATCAAAAGTTTAAAAAAATTGTTGATAGTAAAAGTGCTGAAAAACAAATTGATAAGGAATTTTATGAAGTGTCTCATTATTCAATTTACCAGGTTGTTAAAGCGGCAAAAGAACAAGATTTTATTCGTTTAGGTAAATAAAATGGCTGGAATTAGAAAAATTAAAGAATTATTTAAAAGCCGTGGTGTTGATAAGAGTATTTATTTGAGCACTTTTATTTTAGCAGTATTTGGTATTATTATGATTGGTTCAGCTTCAGTAGGAAGTGTAACTAGATATGGTGTGACTTATGCATTGAAGAATATGATTAGTCAAACTGTTTTCGTAATTGCCGGAGCGGGGGTAATGATTTTTATTGCCCGAGTTTTTAAGACAAGGTATATAACATATAGTTCGTCAATGCGTTTATTTTTATTAGGAATTTTCCTAATGCTTATTTGTATTTTTTGGAGTGATTCAAAAGGATCACATGCTTGGATCAAATTTGGCAGTTTGTTTAGTATTCAACCGGCTGAATTTATGAAAATTGCAATGATCTTAATTATGAGTTATTTTTTAACAGAAAGTGATAAAGCTTTTGTTGTTAAAGGAAGATTTAAAAATCAGGAAGTAAAAAGTGCTTTTTATAAACAGAAGTTTTTAAATTGTGTCTTTTTACCAATGATGTTAGTAATAATTACTGCTTTAGTAGGGTTAATTATCCAAAATGACTTTGGAACAACGGTAATAATTGTTGGGATTTGTTTTGTTTGTTTTATTGCTACCCCGCGTAAGTATTTTAAAAAGTATAAACGAATGGTTTGGGCTTTTATTGCTTTATGTGCGGTTATTTTATTAATTGTGGGAACAACAGTATTAAAAGGGTACCAGGTAAGCAGAATTACTGCCTGGCTAGATCCGCTATCTGATCCTTATAACACTAGTCAACAGCTAGTTAATGCTTTGATTGCTTTTAAAAATGGTGGTTTATTTGGGTTAGGGTTAGGAAATTCGACTCAAAAATTTGGGTACATCCCTGAAGCCCATAATGACTTTATTGGAGCAATAATTTATGAAGAATTAGGAATAATCGGGTTAGGACTAATTATAATTCCAACATGTATTATTATTTTTAAATTATTAAATTATTCACAAAAAATAAAAGAAAATAAATCTAGAATTATTTTATTAGGAATAGCATCTTATTTTTTCTTACATTTATTAATTAATTTAGGTGGTGTTTCTGGTTTGATTCCAATGACAGGGGTTCCTTTATTATTTATTTCTTCAGGGGGATCATCAACTGTTACAGCATTTGTAGCTATCGGAATTGCTCAAGCGATTATCGCTCGTTATAATCGTCAAAAATTAGACACCGAATCAATGTAGATACATATAATATACTAGGTGATTTTATGGATGAGTTTAAAGAGTTTTTAAAAACAATCCCTAGTATAAAACAGGATGTATTAAATGGCCGCTATACATGGCAGCAATTGTATGAAATTTATGTAATGTATGGAAAAGATGATAAATTCTGGCAACCATATAAAACAAATGGTAATTTAAATTTAAATGTACTTATTGATGTTATTAAAAACATTGATTTAAATGCTTTATCTAACAGTTTAACTTCTTTAGAAAAAGTATTGAATGTAGTTAATACTTTTATTGAAAGAAAAGAGCCAGAGCATGAAAGAAAATGGTACGATGAATGATCAGATAAGATACTATTTACGGTATAATCCTAAATGGTATCTTATCTTATCTAGATATCCTAAAGAGTATTCACGTTTAGTTCAAGAGTACAAAGATGGTAAGAATAAAGCATTTATTGATAAAATTGAACAAGTATCAATGTTAATAAATATGATAGAAATGATGATGTAAAGTGGAAGAGATATTAGATAGATTAATTGAACAAATTAAATTAGATCAGCGTTATCTTGATTATATTGAAGCTGAAAAGAAATTGCATGATGATGATATTGAATCATTATTGAAGGAATATCAAGATAAATTAAGTGAATATGAAGATTTAAAAAAATATGAGCAATATATAGATAATCAAGAGATAAAAAATGAAATTAGAAAATTAAAAAAGGAGATTGGTGAAAATCCGGTCATTATTGATTATTATCAAAAATATCATAATTTAAATGATTTTCTAGAACAAATCACAAAAATTGTTTTTGGTAATATTTCCAAGCAATTAGACTTATCACCATATGAATTTTAAGATATGAGAGTTATAGCAGGTAAATATCGAAGTAGACAATTAAAGACAGTTAAATCTAATTTGACTAGACCAACAACTGATCGAAATAAAGAAAATATGTTTAATATTATTGGTCCTTATTTTGATGGAGGGGTAGTTTTAGATTTATTTGCTGGTAGTGGTGGTTTAGGAATTGAAGCTTTATCAAGAGGGTGTCATCAATTATATAGTGTTGATAAACAATATGCTGCTTTTAAAGTTATAAAGGAAAACTTTGAGTTATTGAAACTTGATAATGCTAAAGTATTTAAACTTGATTATCAAAAGGCATTGCATAAATTTGCTGATGAGAAAATTAAATTTGATTTAGTTATTTTAGATCCACCATATGGTAAAAATATGGTAAATGGGATTTTAGAATTTTTGATTGATAAAAAAATGTTGCAAGATAATTGTATAGTTGTTGTTGAAGAGTTAAAGGAAGTAGTTTTTCCAGCCTTTGATAATTTACAATTAGTAAAAAAATATCAATATGGAATTACTGCTTTAAATATTTTTAAATACGGGGTAAGATAATGAAAAAAAATATTGCAGTATATGTGGGAACTTTTGATCCAGTTACTAACGGGCATCTTGATATTATTGAAAGAGCTAGCAGGATGTTTGATACTTTATATGTAACAATTTGTATTAACCCTAATAAACAGGGATTATTTACAGTTGCAGAACGTAAAGAATTATTAAAAGAAGCGTGTAAAGATTTTGAAAATGTAATTATTGATGCTTCAGATAAATTATCAGTAGAATATGCTCGTGATGTTGGTTCAAAAATTTTAGTTCGTGGTATTCGGGCTACTATGGATTTTGAATATGAATTACAATTAGCTTTTTCTAATCAATATTTAGATAAAGAAGTAGATATGGTTTTTTTAATGACTAAACCATCACATTCTTTTATTTCGTCATCAGCGGTTAAAGAAATGGTTAGTCATCATCGTAGTGTCGCTGGACTAGTGCCACCATGTGTGGAAGCAGCGCTACAAAAAAAATATGAATAATAATACTTTAGTTGTTTTAATTAAACTTATTTTTGATGGATATTAATTGTCAAATGAACATTAATTTGATATGATGAAAAAAGAAATAAGGCAACTGGGGTATAATGAATATTATTTCCCAATTATACCTCGCAAGAGGTATTTTTTATGGAGGCAAACAGATGAACGTATTTACATTAAAAGATTTCTCGGTTGATGAAATCAATCAGATTTTAGATGAAGCAGAAGAATTTAAAGCAGGGAAGAAAGTTGACTTTAAGGGTCAAAAAGTTGTTGCAAACTTATTTTTTGAACCATCAACAAGAACTCATTATAGTTTTGATAAAGCTGCTTTTAATCTTGGCTGTCGAACTCAAAATTTTGAAGCAGCAAATTCTAGTGTTCAAAAAGGAGAAAGCCTTTATGACACTGTTAAATTTTTTGAATCAATTGGATGTGATGCTGTTGTAATTAGACACCCTAAAGAAAATTATTATAATGATTTAGTAGGACGAATTAGCATACCAGTTGTAAGTGGTGGTGACGGAACTGGAAATCATCCTAGTCAATCTTTATTGGACTTAATGACAATTCGTGAAGAATTTGGACATTTTGAAGGTTTAAAGATCGTAATTGTTGGTGATATAGTTCATTCACGAGTTGCTCATAGTAACTATGAAATTATGAAACGTTTAGGAATGGAAGTATATACAAGTGGACCTAAACAATTTGAAGAACCAGGATACAACTATGTTGATTTTGATAAGATATTACCAGAAGTAGATATTGTAATGTTATTACGAGTTCAACATGAACGTCATCATGAATTAATGCGTTTAACAACTGAACAATATCATGATATGTTTGGATTAAATCAAAAACGAGTTGATAAAATGAAGAAAGGAGCAATAATAATGCATCCAGCACCATTTAATCGCAATGTAGAAATTGCTGATGATATTGTTGAATGTTCAAAGAGTCGTATTTTTAAACAAATGACAAATGGTGTATATGTACGGATGGCATTATTAAATCGGGTTTTAAGCAATGACTAAGACATTATTTAAAAATGGTAATGTATTTTACCATGGGAAATTACAAAAATTGGATGTATTAATTGAAGATGAATTAATTTCAAAAGTTGCAAAATCAATTGATGAAGGTGATCAAGTAATTGATTTACAAGGAAAACTATTAACACCAGGTTTTGTAGATCTTCATGTTCATTTAAGAGAACCGGGCTTTGAACACAAAGAAACAATTGCAACAGGAACAAATAGTGCTAAATATGGTGGTTATAGTCATATTGTAGCAATGGCTAATACTAAACCTTGTATGGATGATGTTGAAACAATTAGAGATTTTGCTAATCGGGTAAAAAAAGATGCTAAGATTCATACTTATACATATAGTGCAATTACTACTGATTTAAAAGGTCAAGAATTAGTAGATTTTAAAGCAAATAGCCAAGAAGATATCGTCGCTGGTTTTTCTGATGATGGTAGAGGAGTTCAGTCTACAGAAATGATGGAAGCAGCAATGAAAGCAGCCAAATCAGTTAATAGCATTATTGTTGCTCATTGTGAAGATGAAAGTGAACTACAGCCAGGAGCGTGTGTTAATTTAGGAGATTTTTCTAAAGAAAACAATCTTGTTGGTATTAATAATGCTTCTGAATATAAACATGCGATGCGTGATTTACAGTTAGCAAACGAAATAGGAAATCGTTATCATATTTGTCATATTTCGACTAAAGAAACTGTTGCAGCTTTAAAAAAAGCGCGTCAAACTAATCCGCTTGTAAGTGGGGAAGCTTGTCCGCATCATTTAATTTTAACAGATGAAAATATTAAAGATTTAAATCCAAATTATAAAATGAATCCACCTCTTAGAAGCAAAGAAGATCTTGAAGCTTTAATTGAAGGAATTAATGAAGGAGTTGTAACAGTAATTTCTACTGATCATGCTCCTCATGCTGAAAATGAAAAACAACAGCATATCTCTAAGGCACCTTTTGGAATTATTGGTAGCCAGCATGCATTTAGTTTAATGTATACTTATCTAGTAAAAAAAGGTCTTATTCCTTTAGAAACAGTATTAGCATGTATGAGTATTAATCCGGCTAAGGTAATTGGAATTAAACATGATTTAGAGGTTGGATATAAGGCTAATCTAGCAGTTTTTGATCTTGATGAAGAATATTTAATTACAAAAGAAAGTATTAAGTCAAAATCAACCAATACACCATTTTTACAAACAAAATGTTTTGGGGCATTGAAGTATCATGTTTTAGATGGTAAGATAACTAAAATTTAGGAGGAAATTATGGCGAACTTTCAAGGAATGATGAAAATTACAGCAATTAATAATATTGCTGATGATGTCTATGAAATGGTTTTAGAGGGTGATGGAGCTAAATATATTAGTGCCCCAGGTCAGTTTATTAATATTAAAATAAACGATAGTTTGCAACCATATTTACGACGTCCAATGTCAATAAGTGATTATGATGATAATCATATCGTAATTGTTTTTAAAGTTGTTGGTGAAGGGACAACGATTTTAAAAGATAAGGAAATTGGTAGCCAATTAGATTGTTTAATTGGTTTAGGAAATGGTTTTACAATCCGTGATGGTAAAGCATTGCTTATTGGCGGTGGATTAGGAACACCACCTCTATATAATTTAGGTAAAAAACTAGCTGCAGCTGGTCATGAAGTAGTTACTGTTTTAGGTTTTAATAGTGCTAAAGATGTTTTTTATCAAGAAAAATTTGCAGAATTTTCTAAAGTATATATTGCTACTATGGATGGTAGTGTTGGTACAAAAGGAACTGTAGTTGATGTAATAAAAAATGAAAATTTGACATTTGATCAATATTATACATGTGGACCAGAACCAATGTTGGATGCATTAGCATTAAATTATCCAGAAAATGGACAATTATCATTTGAAGCTAGAATGGGATGTGGATTTGGTGCTTGTATGGGGTGTTCATGTAAAGTAAAAACTAAGCCATATAAACGAATTTGTGTTGAAGGACCAATTCTAGAAAGTAATGAGGTGATTGTTAATGGTTAATTTAAAAGTATCATTGCCAGGATTAGAAATGAAAAATCCAGTAATTCCAGCTAGTGGAACTTTTGGTTTTGGTTATGAATTTACAAAATTTTATGATATTAATATTTTAGGATCGATAATGCTTAAAGGAACTACATTAGAACCTCGTTATGGTAATCCTTTACCAAGAATTGCAGAAGGACCTAGCGGTATGCTTAATGCCATCGGTTTACAAAATCCTGGTGTTAAAGCGGTAATGAATGAAGAGTTAGAACAACTTAGACCGCTTTATCAAGATAAAGTAATTGCTAATATCGGTGGTAGTGCACCTGAGGATTATGTTGAAACAGCTAGATTAATTTCAACTCATGACATGGTAGGGGCTTTAGAATTAAATATTTCTTGTCCAAATGTTCATAGTGGTGGAATTCAATTTGGTACTAATCCTGAAATGGCTGCAGATTTAACTAGACGAGTAAAAGAGGTTTCAAAAGTACCAGTTTATGTTAAGTTATCACCTAATGTAACTGATATTGTTGAAATGGCAAAAGCAGTAGAAAGTGCTGGTGCTGATGGAATTACGATGATTAATACTTTAGTTGGAATGAGATTTGATTTTAAAACTGGTAAACCAATTATTGCTAATAAAACCGGAGGATATTCTGGTCCAGCAATTTTCCCAGTTGCTTTACGAATGGTTTATCAGGTTAGTCAAGCAGTTAAAATTCCAGTAATCGGTATGGGTGGTATTAGAAGCGGTCGTGATGTTATTGAAATGATGTCTGCTGGAGCTAGTGCTGTAGCAATTGGTTGCCAAAATTTAATTGATCCGTATGCTTGTAAAAAAATTATTGAAGAATTAGAAGATTTACTAGTAGAACTTGGTGTTGATGATATTAACGAAATTGTCGGACGTTCACATCAGTTTTAATAAATAAAGAGAATTGGCTTTTCCAATTCTCTCTTTATTTTAAAATAAAATGAAAATTAAGATATATCATTTATTTTAAAGATATTATATAATGTAAAAATGGTGGTGGTTAAATGGATTTAGATAAATTATTAAATAAAAATCAAAAAGAAGCAGCTGTTTATCTAGATAGTAATCTTAGAATAATTGCAGGTGCTGGCTCTGGTAAAACTAGGGTAGTAACTTACCGGATTGCTTATTTAATTGATGAAATTGGTGTTGCTCCTTACAAGATTTTAGCAATAACTTTTACAAATAAAGCAGCTAATGAGATGAAAGAAAGGGTTGCTAATTTATTAGGTCCTCATAGTATGGGAACTTTGATTTGTACTATTCATTCATTATGTGTAAGAATTTTAAGACAGCATATTAATGTTATTAATTATCCAAGTAATTTTATGATAATGGATGAAGAAGACCAAAAAGCTTTGTTAAAAAAGATTTATAATAAATTGACAATTGATTCTAAAGCAATCAGTTTAAAAAGTATGTTAACAACTATTTCAAATTATAAAATGGCTAATGTTTCACCACAAAGAGCCTTAGAATTAGCTGGTCAATTTGAAGGTGAGATAAAAAAGGCTAAGATTTATCAGGAATATGTTGATTATCAAGAAAATCATTTTATGCTTGATTTTGATGATTTGTTATTAAAAACAGTATATATATTTGAAAATTACCCTGATGTATTAGAAAAATGGCAACGTAAATTTCAATATATTCATGTTGATGAGTTTCAAGATGTTGGAAACATTGAATATCGCCTTGTTAAATTAATGTCAAAATATGCAATTACTTGTGTTGTTGGAGATCCTGATCAGACTATCTATTCCTTTAGAGGGGCTGATGTTAATTATATATTGGATTTTGATAAAGATTTTAAACCATGTAAAACAGTTATTTTAGATCAAAACTATCGTTCTACTGGAAATATCTTGAATGTTTCTAATAATTTGATTAGAAAAAATCAAAATCGTTTAAAAAAAGATCTTTATACCCAAGAAACTGGTGGCGCTGAAGTTATTCATTATACTGGAAAAAATGAACAGGATGAAGCGGATTATATTTGTGGTCAAATTGAAAAAATAATTAGTGAAGTCGATGGTGTTAATTATCGTAATTTTGCTATATTATACCGGGCAAATTATTTATCACGAACAATAGAACAATCACTAATATCACATGGTATTGACTATCGAATTTTTGGTGGTTTAAAATTCTTTAGCCGTAAAGAAGTAAAAGATGCTTTAAGTTATTTACAATTAGTATGTAATGATGAAGATCTAGCTTTTGAAAGAATCATCAATGTTCCTGCTCGTGGTATTGGTAAAAAAACACTAGAAAATATTCAGTTAGTAGCTTTAAATAACCAGGTTAGTTTATATGAAGCATTAACATTATTTAGTGATCAAATTAAATTATCAGGTAAAGCTAAAAAAGAAATCGTAAAATTTGTTAAAGCGATTGAAAATGCAAAACAATCAAAATTACCATTACATCAAATGTTTGAAAATTTGATTGAAGATGTTGGATATATTGATATGTTAAAAAGAGATTTAGAAGATAACCGAATTAATAATATTCAAGAATTACAAAACTCAATTTATACATTTGTTAATCAAAATCCAGAATTAGCGACAATTGAAAACTATTTACAAGAAATATCTTTATATACTGATAATGATAAATTAGATGATGGTCAATATGTAAGCTTAATGTCGATTCATATGGCTAAGGGTCTTGAATTTGACTATGTATTTGTCTTAGGATTATCAGAAGGTATTTTCCCTAGTTTTAGAACATTAAGTGAGTCTAATGATGGTTTAGAAGAAGAACGGCGTTTAGCTTATGTAGCTTTTACTAGAGCTAAAAAACAATTATTTTTGACAGATAGTGAAGGTTTTAGTTTTGTAACTGATTCACCTAAAATGGCTAGTCGTTTCATTGATGAAATGGGTGTTGAAGGGGTTAAACACGTTGGAACTAAAGCAAGATTTAAGACTTCTAATTATATCAATACAGCAAGTAGTAAAGAAGAACTAATTGGAAATAATGAAGTTAGTGATTGGGCAATTGGTGATTTTGTTGTTCATGATACCTTTGGAAAAGGTGTTGTTGTTAAAGTCAACGACCGAACATTAGATATTGCTTTTGAATTGCCAGCTGGTTTAAAGACGTTGATGTCTAATCATAAGGCATTAAAGAAGCTAACAAATTAAGCACTAAGCGTGCTTTTTTTGTTATAATTAAAAAAAGGAGGTCTTGCAATGACTAAAATAGTTTTTTTAGATATCGATGGTGTTATTTCGCCAACAGAAAATAATGGTCATGAGGTATTACATCCTGAAAGAATTGGACATTATGACGAGCAATATTACCTGGAAGCTGCAAAAAAACATAGACAGAAATATAATATGAGTTATTTAGATAGCTATGATATGTATGTAGTAGATACGTGCTGGTCTACTTTAGCCATGCAAAAAATAAAGAATTTATTACTTGCTACTGATAGTAAAATCGTAATGGAAAGCTCATGGATTCATTCATATAATGAAAAAAATATGCCTGGATTATTGGCAATGGCGGGATTAAAAGATTTTTATTTAGATATTGCTTATGGTAAGGATAAATTAGATGGAATTATTAAATATTTAAATAATCATCCAGAAGTAACTGATTTTGTTATTATTGACGATGAGGATTATTGGTATCTGGCTCAAAATTATGGTTTTTATTTAGTCCAGAGTAATGATGTAATTAGTGATGAAGATTGTTTAATGGCTAAAGATATTTTACAAAGACGGTATCGATTTACTATTTTAGATAATGATATTTATTTATGGTATGATGATAAGAAAATATTAGCTAGTAAATATCGATATAGTCATAGTTCAAGAGGAAAACTATTATTAGTCTACCAAGTAAGAATATTTAATAAGCAAATGATAAAACCAGCAATTAGAATATTGATCAAACAGTTAACTAAATATGCATATGATTTAAATTGTGATGATGGATTTGTTCTTGTTGCTAATAGAGAATATTTTAAGAGAATAAAAACTGATTTTTGGTTTGTCATTGGCTATCAAAGGGTAAATATTAATGGTGAATTTTTAACAAATATAAATGAGGCAGTTATGGTTCATAGTGAATATAGTCCATTAGAGAAAATTGAATTGTGGGAGAAAATGAGGTTTTAGCCTCATTTTATTGTTGTAAGCTAATTATTTAGATTTTTTAAGTAAATATAGAATTTTTATTGTTTTATCCTGTAAAGTAATTTGGTATAATGGTAAAGATTTAATTAGGAGTGAGATAATGAATGATCTAAATAGATACGAAGAATTGAAAAAGCAGATTTTATATCATAATGATCGTTATTATAATCAAGATGATCCGGAAATAAGTGATCATGAATATGATATGATGATGCAAGAATTAAAAGAGCTTGAAAAAAAACATCCTGAATATATTACTAGTGATTCACCTACTCAAAAAGTTGGGGGAAGCGCAAAAAGAGAAGCCGGGGTATTAGTTCGTCACAATGTACCAATGTTATCTTTACAAGATGTTTTTTCTAAAGAAGAAGTTTATGAATTTGTTGAACAAATGCAAGAACAGCTTGATGATCCAACATTTGTTGTTGAATATAAAATAGATGGTTTATCAATGGCTTTAAGATATGTAGATGGAAAATTAAATTTAGCGGTAACTCGTGGTGATGGTGTTCTTCAAGGAGAAGATGTAACCGCTAATGCTCGAGTAATCAAGGATGTAAAAAAGAAATTAAAAGATCCAATTGAATATCTTGAGGTTCGTGGTGAAGTCTATATGACTAATGAAGCATTTGAAAAAGTAAATGAAATGCAGGAAATTAAGGGTAAAAAATTATTTGCTAACCCACGAAATTGTGCTGCTGGAACATTAAGACAGCTTGATAGTGCCATAACTAAACAACGTAATTTATCAATGTTTGTTTTCAATATTCAAGATGCCCGTGGACGCCAGTTTGTCAGTCATAGTGAAGGATATGAATATTTAAAACAACAAGGAATTAAAATAATTGAAGATTATTATATTTGTAAAACTGCTGATGAAGTTTGGAAGGCCATCGAGGCTATTGGTGAAAATCGTGATAAATTAAAATATGATATTGATGGAGCAGTAGTTAAAATTGATAGTTTTGCAGATCGTCAAAAATTAGGTTCAACTTCAAAAGTACCACGATGGGCAATTGCTTATAAATATCCTCCCGAAGAAAAAGAAACTAAATTATTAGACATAGAATTATCGGTAGGGAGAACTGGTAGAATTACGCCAACAGCTATTTTTGAACCAGTTCGTTTATGTGGTACTACAGTTTCTCGAGCTACTTTGCATAATCAGGATTTTATTGATGATTTAGATATTAGAATAGGTGATACTATTGTTGTTTATAAATCAGGTGAAATTATTCCTAAAGTAAAACGAGTTATCAAAGAAAAAAGACCTGCAGATAGTGTTCCATATCATATTGGAAATACTTGTCCAGTTTGTGGAGCTCCAGCTGTTCGTTATGGTGATAACGCCGATATTAAATGTACTAATGATAATTGTCCAAGTAAATTAGTAAAGAATATCGTTAATTTTGTTGGTCGTGATGCTATGGATATTAAAGGTTTTGGACTAGCTTATGTTGAAACTTTAGTAAATCATGGCTATATTAAAGATATTAGTGATATTTATGGACTAATCGATAAACGACAAGAATTGCTGGATAAAAAAATTATTGGTTTGGTAAAAAGTACTGATAATTTATTGAATGCTATTGAAGGTAGCAAAAATAATGATGCTACTAAATTATTAACTAGCTTTGGAATTAGTAATGTCGGTAAAGCGGCTGCTAAAAGCTTAATGAAGAAGTTTAAAAGTATTGATAACTTAATGAATGCATCTTATGCTCAGTTGATTGAAGTTAATGATATTGGAGATATTAGTGCCATGGCAATCATTGATTATTTCAAAAATCCTTATAACCAGGAAGTTATTCAGCGATTAAAAGATTATGGGGTTAATATGGAAATAATCGAAGATGAAGATAGTGATGATCGTTTTGATGGAAAAACATTTGTAGTAACAGGAACTTTACCAAATTTATCTAGAAAAGAAGCAGCTGCTTTGATTGAAAAACATGGTGGTAAAGTAGCTGGTTCAGTCTCTAAAAAAACAGATTATCTATTAGCAGGGGAAAATGCCGGGAGTAAACTTACTAAAGCCCAAAGTTTGGGAATTGATGTAATTAATGAAGAAACTTTACTAGAAATGGTGAAGTAGTTAAAATAGTGTTATAATGCACTCTATAAAGGAGGAAACTGCCAATATGAAAAAATTGATTACTTTATTAGTATTAGTTTTGTTGTTAGCGGGATGTAGTGATGCTAAAGAAACAGTAGAAACTCAAACAGCTAATGATGTTTCATCGGCTGATAGTTTAGATGAAGATTTTTACCGAATTGTAAAATTAGATAGATATGAAAAGCGCGATGATTATTATAACTCATTTGGAAATACTGATGATTTTCAAACGATAGGACGAGAATTACAGACAATTTCAACCGAGTATTTTTCTACTGATGATTATTATATGTCTGAAGGACAAAATTTAACTCGTTCAAATGTTGCTCAATTAGTAGAGCGTGATGACAGTAATCCTGATAAATATCCTCATACATTAGAAAATCAAGCTGGAACAGCTATTGGGGGTATCGATAGTCCTAATATGATTACAACTATCTATGAACAAGATTTTTATCAAAAATCTGGTGATGATTATGTTTTAAAAGGTGCTAGTCTAGCAATTGTTCTTGATCCAACAGATGCTAGTGGTGATGCTTTATTAAGTTATATGGATGAATCTGCGGTAGTTGAATTTGGACAACAGACAATTAGAAATCTTTATGAAGAAATTCAAAATTACAATGAAGATGATGAAAATGCTATTAGTGGTTTTAAAGAATTAAAAAATCAACCGCTTCTTATAACTGTTTATTATGCAACCAATACTAATGAAAGTGATATTGATGGAAGATATATTTTAAAAAGTTATTGTGATGGAAGCCTTGGCGATATTGAAACATTAGACTACCATACTTACTTATTTACAAGCAGCGAAGCTTCACAAGCTGATGAAGAAACATATTCACAGTTTGAAATATTTAAAAATAATATGAAGAACGCTTCATTTGAAGCTGTTGGTGTAGTTGGTTATGGTCGTTATAAAGATGGTGAAATTCAGTCAATGAGAATTAATATTAATGTAAATGTTAAAACCTATACTGAATTGGTTTATTTAGTTGAAACGGCTGCTGATGAGGTTAATTCACAGTTTAGTAATGACTTTGATATAACAGTACAAGTTAGTTCGCAAGATCAATTAGAAGCGATTATTATTAAAGATCAGGGTGAAGATGCTAGAAGTATCTTATTATATTAGGAGGAAAGTATGGAAAATAAAGAAGCAATGTTAAAAAAGCTGGGACTTAAGACAATGTTTAATATCAGTGATGAAGAAATGCCTGAGTTAATAGAAGAGTATGATATCTTCATGAACCATGTTGCTGTATTGGAAAAAATTGATACAGAGGGTGTTGACCCGTTGGCTTATCCTTATGAAATTGAAACAACTTTTTTACGTGAGGATGAACCAGTAGATATTATTAGTCGTGAAGATGTTTTAAAGAATGCTAAATGCGTTGAAGATAATCAAATTAAAGTTCCAAAGGTGGTAAAATAATGAAAGTAATGTCAATTGAAGAATTGCATCAAAAACTTGTTAATCATGAAATTGATGTAAAAGAATATTATCAAGAATTATTTGAAGAAGTAGATTTTCAACAAAAAAGACTTAATGCTTTTGTAACAGTTACTAAAGATGAAGCATTGAAAAATATTGAAAATTTAGATGTAAAAGAAAATGAAATTTTAAAAGGAATTCCTGGTGTGTTTAAAGATAATTATAATACTAAAGGAATTAAGACAACAGCATCTAGTAAAATGCTTGAAGATTATGTTCCAGTTTATAACGCAACTGTTGTTGATAAATTATATGAAGCAGGAATTAGTTTAATTGGGAAATCAAGTATGGATGAATTAGCTATGGGTGGTACTAATAAATCAGCTTTAACAGGGCCAGTTTTCAATCCATGGGATTCATCAAGAATTGCCGGTGGTTCTTCAGGTGGAAGTGCGGCTTTAGTAGGAAGTGGTGTTGTACCATTTGCTTTAGGTAGTGATACTGGTGATTCAATTCGTAAACCAGCTGGTTTTTGCGGTGTAGTTGGTTTTAAACCAACATGGGGTAGAATTTCTCGTTTTGGAGTAATCCCTTATGCTTCAAGTTTAGATCATGTGGGAGCATTTACAAGAAATGTTCGTGATATGGCTATTGTAACTGAAGCATTAGCAGGTCGTGATGATCGTGATATGACTTCTAGTAATCTACCAGTACCTCATTATTTAGAAAATTTAACTAGTGATATTAAAGGAATGAAGATTGCTGTTTTAACAACAGTTAGCGATGAAATTAGAAATAAAGATATTAAAGAAAATTTTGAACATGTCATTGCAACTTTAAAAGAATTAGGAGCTGAAGTTGGTGAAGTAACTATTCCTCAATATTTAGCTAGAGCAATCTTACCAACATATACAATTATTGCAAATAGTGAGGCAACAAGTAATCATTCTTGTTTAGATGGTATTAAATATGGTGATCGCCAGCCTGGAAGTTCAACAGATGAAGTAATGATTAATTCAAGAACTGATGGTTTTGGGGCTCATATCAAACGTCGTTTTATTCTAGGAAACCTAGCTTTAGCAACAGAAAATCAAGAAAGAATGTTTAGAAAAGCACAACGAGTACGTCGTTTAATTGTTGAAGAATTAAATAAAATTTATAGTGAATATGATATTATTTTAACACCTAATAGTGGTAGTGTAGCACCAAAATTAGATGAAGCTAATGATGATCGTTTGTCAGATGAATATATTATTTTAGAAAATCATTTAGCACTAGGAAATTTTGCAGGAACACCAAGTATTTCTATTCCTTCTGGATTTAGTGATAAAATGCCGATTGCAGTTAATTTAATGGGGCGAGTTTTTGAAGAACAAACTGTATTAAATGCGGCATATGCTTTAGAACAAGCACTTGGTTTTGCAAATCAATATTCAAGAGAGGGGTAAGAAAAGATGAATTTTGAAACAGTTATTGGTTTAGAAGTCCATTGTGAACTTAAAACAAAATCAAAAATGTTTTCGGGTGCCCCGGTAACATTTGGTCAAGCACCAAACACTAATGTAAACATTGTTGATTTGGGAATGACAGGAGCAATGCCGGTTTTAAATAAAGCGGGTGTTGAATATGCTATTAGAGTATGTAGTGCTTTAAATATGGAAATTGATGAATTAGTTTGTTTTGATCGTAAAAACTATTATTATTCAGATTTACCTAAAGGTTTCCAAATTACTCAAGATCGTCATCCAATAGGACGTAATGGAACAATGAATATTGAGGTAAATGGTCAAAAGCAAGTTATTGAAATTGAACGTTTACATATGGAAGAAGATACAGCAAAACAATTACATTTTGATGATTATTCTTTAATCGATTATAATCGTGCTGGAATTCCTTTGATAGAAATAGTTACCCGTCCTACTATTCGTAGCGGTGCAGCAGCTGCAGCATACTTAGAAAAATTAAGACAAATTTTATTATTTACTGATGTCAGTGATGCTAAGATGGAAGAAGGTTCAATGCGTTGTGATGTTAATGTTTCAATTCGTCCATTTGGTAGTGATAAATTTGGAACTAGAACAGAAATTAAAAACCTAAATTCTATTTCTAATGTACAAAAAGCAATTGAATACGAAGTAGCACGTCAAGAAAAAGTATTAATTAGCGGCGGTGAAGTACTTCAAGAAACACGTCGTTATGATGAAGATAAAAAAGAAACAGTTGTAATGCGTGCTAAAGGTGATGCTGTAGATTACAAATATTATCCAGAACCAAATATTTTACCAATTAGATTAGATCATCAATGGGTTGAAGATATTATTGCTAGAATTCCAGAAATGCCAGAATCTCGAGTAGAACGTTATATCAATGAGTATAAAATTCCTAAAACTGATGCCTTGATTCTTGTTCAAACTAAAGAAATCTCTGATTTTTTTGAAGCTGTAGTTAAACATACTAAATACTACAAAATTGCTTGTAACTGGATGTTAGGTGAAGTGCAAGCATATCTAAATAAAAATAATTTAATTATTACTGATACTAAAATGGCACCTGAATATTTAGCTAAAATGATCAATTATATTCAAGATGGTACAATTTCAAGTAAACAAGGTAAAAAAGTATTTGAGATTTTAATAAAAGAAGGTAAAGATCCAGAAATTATTATTGAAGAAAATAATATGAAACAGATATCTTCACCAGAAGAATTAACTGTTATTATTAATGAAGTTTTAGATGCTAATAGCCAATCAATTGAAGATTATCGAAATGGTAAAGATCGTGCAGTTGGATTTTTAATTGGTCAGATTATGAAAAAAACAGGTGGTCAAGCAAATCCTGCAGTTAGTAACAAATTATTAGTAGAGTTATTAAAACAGAGAATTTCATAATGTACAAATATTAAGATATTTGGTACAATTATCAAAGGAGGGATAAGTATGTCTCAAAAAAGATTTAGCTTTGATGATGATTTTGAAAATACAAGTAATGTTTCTGTTTATCAAGGTCAGGATTCTTTAAATGATCGCTCTGTTACAGCTAATTCAAAAAATGGTAAAAATAAGATGAA
Source organism: Erysipelatoclostridium sp. An173 (assembly GCF_002160495.1). Taxonomy (GTDB): domain Bacteria; phylum Bacillota_I; class Bacilli_A; order Erysipelotrichales; family Coprobacillaceae; genus Thomasclavelia; species Thomasclavelia merdavium. The sequence goes on from NZ_NFKR01000013.1 coordinate 36,196, forward strand.
AAAAAAGAAAAAAGGAAAATTTAAAATAAAGAAATGGCAAATTGCATTGATTATCTTTCTTTTGTTGATAATTATCTTTATTGTTTATGTATTTGTAGCTGGTAGCAACGAGGGACCGGTTTATGGTGATCGTTGTGCTTCGTTAATTGCAATAGATGAAACGAAGTTTGATGGTATTGAAGATACAATTGAAGCAGATGGCAATATTAATAGTGTTAATATTGAAGTTGATTGCCGAATCATTAAAATATCAATGGATTTTATTGATAATACAACTTCAGATACTGCTATTCAACTAGCAACAAATGCCTTACATACTTTAGATGATTCGTTAGGTGAAACAAAAGAAGAAGGTAGTGTATATAGTAATTTATTTGGTACTGCAAATGGTCGTGGTCAATACAATGTTGAATTTGTTTTGACAAGTAATGGTGATAGTAATTTTCCAATGTTTGGTACTAAACATCCAAGCAGTGATGAAATTACTTTTACAGGAGCTAATGTGGTTGACCAGGCAGCTACTGATCGTGCTAATAGTACACTAAATCAATCAGGTCAATAGACGAGCTAGGCTCGTCTTTTTTAAAGTAAAAAAGCGATATTATTAAGATGTATTTTTAATATGAAGTTTGTATCCGAGTAATAAAAGCGGATGGATGGGAGGAATTATGAAGAAAAATGATTATTTTTATGGCGAATGCGTAGATTTAACATATGATGGTCAGGGTATCGTAAAAGTTGATAATTTTACTTATTTTGTAAAAGGAATGTTAGTTGGTGAAACTGGTAAATTAAAAGTTATTAAAGTCTTAAAAAATTACGCAATTGCTCGCTTGATTGAATTAGATCAGGTTTCTAAGTATCGAACTGAACCACAATGTTCGGTGTTTAAAGCTTGTGGTGGGTGCCAATTACAGCATATCAATATTGGTGGACAAAGAAAGTTCAAGACTAAAAGGGTTCGTGATTGCTTAGAAAGAATTGGTAATTGTCATGTTTTAGTAAATGATTGTATTATGATGGATGATCCATGGTATTATCGAAACAAAGTCCAAATGCCAATAGGAATAAAAGATGGACATTTAGTTACAGGATTTTATAAACAAAAGTCTAACCAGATTATTCCTTGTGATAATTGTTTAATTCAAAATAAATTATCTAATGCTATAACTAATCGAGTAAGGGAGTTGATGGAAGAATTACAAATTCACCCTTATGATAAAATGGCTCGTCAAGGGAATATTAAGCATATTTTAACAAAACATGGTTATCACACTAACGAAATAATGTTAGTTTTAATAAGTTTTCAAAATAAGATCAATAATATTGAAAAACTAGTCAATACAATCACCAAAGAATATCCAATGATTAAAACAGTAGTCCAAAACATTAATCCTCGTGTAGATAATGTTATCTTAGGTGATCAAGAAGTTATTCTTTATGGTAAAGGTTATATTTATGATTATTTGCTAGATAATAAATATAAGATTTCGTTAAAATCATTTTATCAGATTAATCCAATCCAAGTAGAAAAACTATATAGCAAAGCAATAGAATTTGCTCAATTAACTAACGATGATATTGTTTTAGATGCTTATTGTGGAATTGGAACAATAACACTTTCTTTGGCAAAATATGTAAAAAAAGTTTATGGTGTAGAGATAGTCGAAGCTGCAATTAATGATGCTAATAATAATGCAAAATTAAATAATATTGATAATGTTGAATTTAAATGTGATGATGCAGGAAAATATATGGTTGAATTAGTGAATAGAGGACAACATTTAGATGTAGTTTTTGTTGATCCACCACGAAAAGGTTGTTCAACTGAATTTTTAGACTATTTAATTAAAGCTAATCCAAAAAAAATCATATATATTTCTTGTGATGTAGCAACACAGGCACGTGATATTAAATATTTACAAGAACATAATTATTTTGTAGATCTTTGTCAGCCGGTGGATATGTTCCCACATACAACTCATATTGAAAATATTGTACGTTTAAATCGTGTTTAGAAGATTAACTTAAGATGCTAATAGCTATTTAGCTATCTTAAGTTTTTTTATTTATTAAAAACAACTTTTTACTTATTTATAGTAAAATATATAATATTATTAGGAGGAACTTCTATGACTGAAAAAGAAAAAATGATTAATGGTCTAAAATATAATCCTGCTAATTGGAAATTAGTATTAGATAGGGCAAAAGCCAACCGTATTTGTACTAAATATAATCGACGTGCTTTTAATGAAATTAATATGCGCTCAAGAAAGATGAAAAAGCTGTTAAATACTACTGGTAATTTTTGGATCAAACCACCATTTTATGTTGATTATGGCTATAATGTTTTTCTTGGTAAAAATGTAATGTTGAATTATGGATGTGTTATATTAGATGTTTGTCCAGTTAGAATTGGAGATCATACATTAATTGGACCGGGAACCCATATTTATACAGCGTGTCACTCTTTAAATGCTATGGAACGTAAAGCTGATATTGAGTGGGGAAAACCGGTTATTATCGGTAAAAATGTATGGATTGGTGGAAATTGTTGTATATTGCCAGGTATAACAATAGGTGATAATACTATCATTGGTGCTGGTAGTGTAGTTACAAAAGATATACCTGAAAATGTAGTAGCGGTTGGTAATCCATGTAAAGTAATTAGAAAAAATAGTGATTAGTATTATGATTTTATCCAATTTGAATCTTAGTATTAAATAGGATAGAATATAAATATAATGTTTCAAAGAGGAGGAAAGCATATGGCTAAATTAGATGGAAAAGTTGCAATTATAACTGGGGCAGCTGCTGGACTTGGTAAAGGAATTGCGACAGTTTATGCAAAGTATGGAGCTAAGATGTGTTTAATTGATATTGATAAGGAAGTTGTAAATACTGCTAAACAATTACAAGAAAAATTTCAAACAGAAATAATTAGTTATGTTGGTAGTGTAGCCAATAAAGAACAAATGCAAGAAGCAGCAAAAATAACAGTTGAAAAATTTGGCAAAATTAATATAGCTTGTTGTAATGCAGGAGTTTGTCGTTTAGCACCGTTTGAGCAGATGAGTGATGAAATTCGGGATTTTCATATCGATGTAAATATTAAAGGAGTTTGGAATACTTGTCAGGCGGTAATTCCATATATGTTAAAAAATGGTGGCGGTAGTATTGTAATTGCTTCTAGTGTTACAGGTGATATTGTTGCTGATGCTGGTGAAGCAGCTTATGCAATGACTAAATCAGCTTTAGTAGGTCTTACAAAGTCTTTAGCAGTTGAATATGCTAGTAGAAATATTCGTGTAAATTGTTCACAATTAGGATATGCTCGTACTCCAATGGTTGAAAAAATGGCTATTGAATCTAATCCAGATGATCCTGAAAGTGCAATTAATAATATTGCTAAAGGGGTACCAATGAACCGTCTTGCTAAACCAACTGAAGTAGGCGAATTATTTGCTTTTTTAGGTAGTGATGAATCTAGTTATCTTACTGGTTCACAGATTGTAATTGATGGCGGAAGTACTCTTCCAGAAACAATGAGTATCGGAACTAACTAATTAAATAAATGAGAAGGTCAAAAAAGTTATGAAAGAAGAATGTTTAATTTGTAAAGCACCACTTATTTATCTAGAAGAAGATGAAATGATGGAGTGTGAGTTTTGCCATAAAAAAGAGTTAAGTAAAACTAAATGTGTTAATGGACATTATGTTTGTAATGAGTGTCATAGTGCTGGTATTGATATAATTATTGATTCTTGCTTACATCAAACAAGTAAAAATCCTTATGATATATTTGAACAATTAGTATCATTGCCATTTTGTCATATGCATGGACCGGAACATCATATAATAGTTGGTTCTGCTTTGTTGACTGCATATAAAAATTCTGGTGGAGATATTGAATTAAAAAAAGCATTAATTGAAATGCAATCTCGAGGAAAACAAGTTCCAGGAGGAACATGTGGATTTTGGGGTGCTTGTGGAGCGGCTATTAGTTCTGGAATATTTATATCTATTATTACTGGATCGACACCATTAAAAGTAAAAGAGTGGGGATTATCTAATTTAATGACGGCTAAATCATTAGGTGAAATAGGTAGAATTGGTGGACCTAGATGTTGCAAACGTAATTCTTTTTTGGCAATGACATCAGCGATAGAATTTGTAAAAGAAAATTTAGGAATTGTGATGGAATCAAGTTCAATTAAGTGCACACATTCAAGTTCTAATAATCAATGTATTAAACAAAGATGTCCATTTAATCAAAGAACAGTTTAAGCTGTTCTTTTTCTTTAAATCGGTTCTAAAAAGTAGTATTATAAAAATAGATTGTATAAAGGAGAATAGATTGTGTTAAATAAATATAAGGATTATATAGGAGTCTTTGACTCTGGTGTTGGTGGAATAAGTGTATTAAAAGAATTGACAAAAATTTTACCAAATGAAAACTTTATTTTTTTTGGTGATTCAGCTAATGCACCTTATGGGGAAAAATCAACGGAAGAGGTGAGCACTTTAGTAACTAGAATTGCTGATGATTTAGTTAATCAGGGAGTCAAGGCAATTGTAGTTGCTTGTAATACTGCAACAAGTGTTGCTATTAGTCAATTAAGAGCTACATATCCTAATATTCCTATTATTGGAATGGAACCGGCAATTAAATTAGCAGCCATGGAACAACCTCATCATAATATTTTAGTTATGGCAACACCTGTTACTTTAAGATTAGATAAATATCAACAATTATCTAATAAGTTACAAGAGATTTCTAAATTTATTCCGGTGGCTTGTACAGGATTGGCTAAAAGAATTGAACAAGGAAATTTAGATGATGATGATATGTATCAATTGTTAAATGATCTGTTATCACAATACATAGGTAAAATAGATTGTGTTGTTTTAGGATGTACACATTATCCATTTATAAAAAAACAGATTCGTAAAGTTTTGGGAGATGTTCCTTTTTATGATGGAAATCATGGAACCGTAATGGAGTTAAAAAGACGGTTAGAAATCAATGGCCTTTTAACAAATAATCATAATAATGGAATAATTGAGTTTCAATCATCAAAAAATAATGTAGAGGAGTTACAGTTATATAAATGGTTTTATAATCAAGAAATTTAAATTATTGATAAATATTTTTAATTTGTATAAATATTTAATTAATTGCCAAGATTAAAAATAAAAGGGATGATTAAATGCAAAAAATATATTATAATGGCGACATTATTACAATGAATGATATTAATGAAACAGTTTCAGCTATTTTAATTGAAGATGATAGTATTATTTTTACAGGTGAATTATCAAAAGCAATAAAAATAGCTAATGAAGATGTTGAAATGGTTGATTTAGAAGGTAAAACTATGTTACCTGGATTTATTGATAGTCATAGTCATTTTACTGGTGTTGCTAATTCGCTTGGACAGTGTGATTTAAAAGACGCTAAATCATTTATGCAAATAAAAGAAAAAATCATTGATTTTATTAAGATAAATAAGATTAAAGAAAACGATTGGGTTTGTGCATTTAATTATGATCATAATAATCTACAAGAGCATTGTCATCCTGATCGTTTCTTTTTAGATACCATTTCAACTAAACATCCAATTATTTTGATTCATGTTTCTTCACATATGGGTGTAGTTAACACATTAGCATTGAAAAAAATGAATATTACTAATGATATATCTGATCCAGAAGGTGGACATTATGGTCGAGATGTAAATAGTGGTGAGTTAAATGGGTATCTTGAAGAAGAAGCATTTATTGAATTTAATAAACAGCGAGGAATGTTGCCAATTGAAAAGCTATTAGATTTGATGAAAAAAGCGCAGGATTTATATAGTTCTAATGGTATAACAACTGTTCAAGAGGGTATGGTAAATAGACAACTGTTTCAATTGCTTAAATTAGCTGCGAGTAAAAAAATATTTAAGCTTGATTTAATCGGTTATATTGATTTGTTAAAGGATCGTGATTTGTTAATAGATAATATTGAAAATAAAGATTATCATAATCATTTTCGAATAGGGGGCTATAAAATTTTTTTAGATGGATCTCCTCAAGGAAGAACTGCCTGGATGATAAAACCGTATTTAAATAGTCAGGGATATTGTGGTTATCCTCAATTTAGTGACGATCAATTATATCAGCTGATAGCTCAAGCAATAGAAGACCATCAACAACTATTAGCACATTGCAATGGTGATAGAGCCTGCCAACAATATATTAGTCAATTTGAGCGATATTTAAATAATTATCAAGGTGCTAAAACTTATGATCCTGTAATGATACATGCTCAATTAGTTACTAAAGAACAATTAGTTAAAATGAAGAAAATTCAAATGATTCCATCGTTTTTTATCGCTCATACTTTTTATTGGGGTGATGTACATATTGAAAATCTAGGTTATCAAAGAGCTAGTCAAATTTCCCCAGCAAAAACGGCTTTTAACCAAGGATTAAAAGTAACTTTTCATAATGATAGTCCTGTAATTTCATGCGATTTGATGAAAACAATCTGGTGTGCTGTTAATCGAAAAACTAAATCTGGTATCGATTTAGGCAAAGAAGAAACTGTAACTGTATATCAAGCTTTACAGGCTATTACGATAAATGGTGCATATATGTATCATGAGGAAAATATTAAAGGAAGTTTAGTGGCTGGTAAAAAAGCTGATTTAGTAATTTTAAATCAAAACCCATTAAAAACAGAGCCTTTAAATTTAGATAAAATTAAAGTAGTTGAAACTATTAAAGATGGACAAACTGTTTATAAAAGTGAAAAAAATCTTACTGGTGAGTAAGATTTTTTATTATAGATTTAAATCACTGATATAACTGTCTAAGTCGTAATTACTATTTAAAAGTTTACATGGTCGCCAATTAACAGAATCATCACATAATGAATGTAAAATTTCATCTGTTTTGCCAACACCACTACCACCAGATGTGCAAAATGGAATAATGGTTTTACCAGCAAAATTATAGCTTTCAATGAAAGTATTAATTATTGTTGGTGCAACATACCACCAAATAGGAAAACCGATAAATATATAATTATAATCTGCAAAGTTTTCAATTTTATTAGCGATAGCAGGGCGTGAAGCAGGGTCCTTCATTTCGATCGTACTACGACTTTTTTTGTCCATCCAGTTTAAATCAGCATAAGTATATGGTATTTCTGGCTTAATTTCAAAAAGTGTTCCGTTTGTAGCTTTAGCGATATCACTTGCTACTTTTTTAGTAGTGCCAGTACATGAAAAATAAGCAACTAAAATCTTTTTATCCATATTTTTTACCTCCAATATATTATTATTTTAAATGTTAAAGTATACTATAAGTCAATACAATTTATTTAAAATAATAACTTTAAATCATACCATGTTTGATTAGCTAAAGATGATTTAGAAATGCCGTAATTTTTAAAACCAAATTTTTGATAATAAGCAATTAGTTCTTTTTTACATGTTAATATACAACCTTTACGACCTTGCTTTTTAGCATCACTAATAACCTGTTTCATAATTTTTGAAGCGTAGCCTTGATTTTGATAAAGAGGGTCAGTATTTACCCCTAAAATAGCTTGGTATAAGCCATCTTCATGATGAAAAGAAGGATCATGATTCATTTCATCATAAATAGTGTCATAATTAGTAACTGATTCATTAATAAATGCAGTAATATTATTTCCATCTCGCAATAACCAAAAATGATCAGGGTAGCTTAATAAGCGATAATAATATTCTTCTTTAGTAGCTGCTTCATTTGGAGGATAACATTTTTTCCAATTTCGGTTATTCGATCTAAATCACTTATTTTTGCATTTCTTATTATCATTATAGTTTTATCCTTTCTACACAATAAATGGTCTATAAATAGACCATTTAATTATTTAGTTACATTTCCAGAATTAATTCCCATGTTATTACTTGTAAGTGGTAACCAGTCTAGAATTTTATGAATATATTTGTCCCAGAAGTACCATTCATGACCACCACTATCAATAACATATGTATGTTTTACTTGTAATTGATTTAAATATTCATCAAAATCATCTACATTTTTTAATAAGCTATCATCTTTACCTATACAGATATATAATTCAGGTAAAGTTACATTTTGTGAAACTAATGTTTTTATTAAATGCTTGTAATCTTTATCAGAACCTTTAATATCTTCAGCTTTGCCAAATATAAATTCAAAATAATGTGACTCTTTAGGAATCAAAGGAATTTCAAGCGTACCGTTAAGATAATCATCTAACATTAATGCTGGTGAAAGTGCAGCAATATAACCAAAAGTTTCATGATATTTTAATCCGTTGATTAAAGCACCATAACCACCCATTGAAAGTCCAGCTATAAAAGTATCTTCTCTTTTATTTGATAATGGAAATAATTTACGGGTAAAAGTTACTAACTCTTCACCAATAAATTTACTCCAGCTTTCACCACTATAATTATTATCTAAATAAAACTTGTTTTCTCCAGCTGGCATAATAACAGCTAAATTATAGTCGTTTGCCCAAGCCTGGATTCTTGTACCACTAACCCAATCAGTATCATTACCAAAGATACCATGAAGCAAATATAATGTTTTAAAAGGTTTTACTTCTTGATTATATGTAGTTTCATCGAAATTATCTACGGGAATAATTGCTTGAAAACTTACTGTTCTCATTAAATATTTACTTAAAAAATCTACTTTAATTAATGCCATATTAAAATCTCCTTTGCTATTTAAAATTTTATCATAAAATTGATGATAAAAAAATACTCTGAAAATATTTAGATAAGCATATTAATTGTTTGGAATCAAAAATCATTGTAGAATAATTTATAGAAGATAGAGGAGAATTAAGATGAAAAAAGTAACTTGTTTTTATTTAGAAAAATGTCCTTATTGCATTCAAGCAAAAAAAGCCTTAGATGAATTGATTGATGAAAATCCTGATTATGGTCAAGTAGAAATAGATTGGATTGAAGAATCAAGAAATCCAGAAATTATTGATCAATATGATTACTATGCAACACCTAGTATGTTTATTGGTCAAGAAAAGTTATATGAAGCTTATTTGTTTGAAACTTATGAAGAATGTAAAGCTCACGTAAAAGGAGTTTTAGATCAAGCTTTAGCTAGATAAAAATAGTCTCTTGAAAATAATTCAAGAGACTATTTTTTAATTTCCAAATGAAATACCTAGTAATTTTGCATCAGTAACTTCAGGACCATTAGGGTCAACAAATTTTAATTTACCTGCTGATTCATTTAACGGAATAGCAGATATTTCGTTATTTTTCAATACCACTAATTTTCCATAGTCATTAGCCATAACTAGTCTTGCTCCTTCGATACCAAATCTTGTGGAAATTTGACGGTCATAAGGGCAAGGCTGACCACCACGTTGTGCATGGCCAATACAAGAAACACGGATTTCACTATCAATATATTGTGCTAATTCTTCAGCTACTTCATAAGCTACTGAACGGCCATTACGAGCTTGAACAATTGCTTTATATTCTTTTTTTGTAAGACGAGCATCTTCTTTAGAAATAGCTCCTTCAGCACAAGCAATAATACTAAATTTTTTACCATCTTTTTCTCTTTGTTTGATTGCTTTACTTACTTTTTTAATATCGTAAGGAATTTCTGGTAATAAAATAACATCAGCACCTGAAGCGATACCTGCTGATAAACAAATATGTCCAACTTTATGACCCATTACTTCGATTATAAAGACACGATTGTGACTAGCAGCAGTAGTATGAATTTGATCTAAATAATTAGTAGCAATATTTATTGCTGATTGATAGCCAAATGTATAATCAGTTCCCCAAGTATCATTATCAATTGTTTTAGGTAAGGCAATGACATTTAATCCTTCTTCAGATAGTAGATTTGCAGATTTAATAGAACCATTACCACCTAATACTACAAGACAATCTAGTTTTAAATCCTGATATGTTTTTTTCATGGCTGCTACTTTATCAAAACCATCTTCAATTACGCGCATCTTTTTAAATGGACATCTTGAAGTACCTAAAATAGTACCACCAACATTTATTATTCCTGAAAAGTCTTTTGGTTTCATTTTTTGATAATCACCATACATTAGACCTTTATAACCATGTAAAAAACCGATAATTTCTACATCTTCTACATTACGATATAATGTTTTTGCTAAGCCGCGCATAGTTACGTTTAAGGCTTGACAATCGCCTCCGCTTGTTAATAATCCAACACGCATTTTATCACTCCTTCTTTTATTTTATTGACGTTCTTTGAAAAAATATTCTTGGCTGTTTAATGGCGGCTTTTTATTTTTAACTCTTTTATAAGTACCATCGCTTAAAAGTCGACTAGCTTTAACATTATCTTGAAGCATAGTTTCAAACATACCTACAACTCTTTTCTTTAATTTCTCATCTAGAACTGGAGCTGCAACTTCAACACGTCTTTCTAGATTACGAGTCATCAAATCAGCAGAAGAAATAAATACTTCTTGATCTTCACCAGTTCCAAAAATATAGATTCTTGAATGTTCAAGATAACGACCAACAATAGAGATAATATTAATATTTTCAGTTAGTCCAGGAACACCTGGAAGAATACAACAAATACCACGAACAATCATATCAATTTTTACACCAGCTTGACTAGCTTCTATTAATTTATCAATCATTTCTTTTGAAGTAACTGAATTACATTTAAAACCAACATATGCTTCTTTTCCTTCTTTTGCTAAGGCAATTTGTTTATCAATTCGTTCAAAAATCTTAGAAATCATACAATTTGGAGCAACCATTAATAATTTTTCATCATTATCAGTTTCTCCAAGTGATAAATGATTGAAAATAGTATTCATTTCCTCACCAATTTCATGATTAGAAGTCATTAAAGATAAATCGGTATATAATTTTGCAGTATTTTCATTGTAATTACCAGTACCAATTTGACAAATATATTGAACCCCTTGATTGTTTTTATATGTTATTAAACATAATTTTGAATGAACTTTTAAACCATCTAAACCATAGATAACACGACAACCAGATTCTTCTAATCGTTTTGACCAGTCAATATTATTTTCTTCATCAAATCTTGCACGTAACTCTACTAATACAACGACTTCTTTACCGTTTTCAGCTGCTTCAATTAATGATTTAATAATTTTAGATTTTTTAGCTACCCGATATAAAGTCATTTTAATACTAGCAACATTTGGATCACGACTAGCTTCATCAAGTAATCGTAAAAATGGTGACATTGATTCAAATGGATATGCCAGTAAAATATCTTTCTTTAAAATCTGTTTAATCATTGGCACTCTATTTTCAACTAATAGACTATTTTGAGCTTCCAAACGTTTATAAAAAATTTCAGGATGAATAAAGCGTAAATAATCACGAAGTTTGCTTGTAAAGGATAAATCTAATGGTGCATTACTAGTAAATACTTGATTTTTCTTTAAATTCAAGAAATTCATTAGCATTAAGACTTCTAAATCTTCTAATCCTGGTGACATTTCTAAACGCATTGGATTTAATTTTCGTCTTTGTTTAATTAATGTCTCCATCATTTCTCGATAATCTTCATGTCCCTCTAAAGAATGATCATCTTCATCAATATCAGCACTACGAGTAACGCGAATAAATGCTTTATTTTTAATTTTGTATTTAGAAAAAATCTTAGAAACAAAATGTAAAATAATATCTTCTACTAAAATAAATTTTCCTTGCATACTAGGAATAGCAATTAATCTTTGATCCATAGCATTAGAACAAGAAACAATTCCCATTTTACGTTTTCCTTTTTTAGATTCTAATTGAACAACAATATATAATTCACGATTTTTTAAAAAAGGGAAAGGTTGTCTTTTAGAAATAACTTGTGGAGAAACTAAAGGCAAGATTTCTCTTTCAAAATAATCTCCAAAATATTTGCGATCTTCTTTGTTTTTTAAATCTTTATATTTAACAATTCCCCAACCTAAAACATTTAATTCATCTAAAATATGTTGATAAATCTGGTCTTTTTTCTTATTTAAATATGTAATTCTTTTTAAACAGGCGCTTAGCTGTTGTTGGGCAGTCATTCCTGTTTTATTATCTTTAGATGCTGGATAGAATAACATTTGATCATATAATGATCCAATTCTAACCATAAAAAATTCATCTAAATTAGATTGAAATATTGAAATAAAACTTAATTTTTCTCCTAATGGAACATCTTTATCTTTGGCTTGCAATAAAACACGATTATTAAATTTTAGCCAAGATAACTCTCTGTTTTCCATGCATATATCCATAAAAAAATTCCTCCTAATTTTTCTTAGAAATAACATAATATTATTTTAGAAATTATTCAAGTAAAAAAGACTATCTTACAAAACCATAACCAATTCTTTAGATAACCTTAACATTTTGACATGAATTTCTACCATAATATGCCACTGTCTATTTTAATTATACTTTGATTTTATTAGATGACAACTTAATTTATTAAAAAAACACCGTAATTTAAAACGGTGTTATTTCTATAATAAATGGATATTATGCTTTTCGCATTCTTCAATCATTTCTTGAGGCCAGATACTAGCTTGTACTTCGCCAACATGAACTTTATTTAATAATAACATACATAAACGTGATTGACCAATACCACCACCAATTGTATATGGTAATTCTTTATTTAAAATTTGTTTGTGGAATGGTAATTCTAATCGTTCCAAACAATTTTCTGCTTTTAATTGTTTAACTAAAGTGTCTTCATCAACACGAATTCCCATTGAAGATATTTCTAAAGCACATTGTAATGGTTCAAACCAGAATAAAATATCACCATTCAAATCCCAATCATCATAATCAGGAGCGCGACCATCATGTTTAATACCGCTTTTTAATTTCTTTCCAACTCCCATTACAAAAACGCAACCTAATTCTTTACAGATTCTGTTTTCTCTTTCTGTAGGAACCAAATCAGGATAACGATCTTCAAGTTCTTGAGAAGTGATGAAATGTATTTGATCAGGTAATGGATTAACAGCTTGAGGGTATTTATACCAAACTTCGTGTTCCATATGTTTTATTACTTTAAAGATTTCACGTACATGATGTTTTAAAGTTTCTTCATTTCGTTCTTCTTTAGCAATGATTTTTTCCCAATCCCATTGATCTACATAGTATGAATGTAAATTATCGACTTCTTCATCTTTTCTAATGGCATTCATGTTAGTATATAAACCTTCATGCATTTTAAAGTTATATTTTTTTAATGCCATTCTTTTCCATTTTGCAAGGGAATGAACAACTTCAATTGTTTGTCCAGGAATTTCTTTAATTTCAAAAGAAACCGGAGATTCAAAGCCATTTAAGTTATCATTTAAACCACTGTTTCTAGGTACGAATAATGGAGCAGAAATTCTTGATACTCCTAAAACTTTTCCTATTTCTTTTTGAAATGTGTCACGAATGTATTTAATTGCTTCCTGTGTTTGACGCAAGTCTAAAACAGGATCATAGTTTTCTGGTAAAATCAGTTTCATTGTAGTATTAACTCTCCTTTGATTAATTTTTATCCATTGTAACATGTATAAAGACAAGGTTACAACACTAAAATAGTGGATTTTTATTGTAAAAGACTAAAAAAACCGCTAATATTGTACGTGTGTGATAAAGGAGTGTAATAAAAATGGTAATCGATAATAAAAAGTATCAGACTTATTTGCAAATTTTAAAAGAAGAATTGGTACCGGCAATGGGTTGTACGGAACCAATTGCATTAGCTTATTGTGCAAGTAAAGCGCGTGATGTTTTAAATGCTGTTCCTACGCATTGTTTAGTAGAAGTTAGTGGGAATATTATTAAAAACGTTAAAAGTGTAATTGTTCCCAATACCCATTCTTTAAAAGGAATTGAAGCAGCTGTTGCAGCTGGAATAATTGCTGGTAAAACAGATCGAATCCTAGAGGTAATTGCAGATGTAAAAAAGGAACAGATTAGTAAAATAGAAGAATATTTAGCTAAAGATTGTATCGAAATTAAACCGTTGGATAGTGATCATATTTTAGATATTAAAATTACATTGTTCAATAATAATGATAAGGTAGTAGTTAGAATTGTTGATCAACATACTAATATTATCTTAATTGAAAAAAATGATGAAAAAATATTTGTAAAAGATGAAAATTGCAAATGTCAAAAAGAAAATAATAATCGTGATTGTTTAAATGTTGCTGATATATATGAATTTGCAAATACTGTAAAGATAGATGATATCAAAGCAACGATTGAACGACAAATAAACTATAATAGTGCTATAGCTAAAGAAGGATTAGAAAATGATTATGGTGCTAATATTGGTAGTGTATTATTAAAGACTGGTGATGATATTGCAATCAAAGCTAAAGCTATGGCCGCTGCTGGTAGCGACGCTAGAATGAGTGGATGTGAATTACCAGTTGTAATCAATTCTGGAAGTGGTAATCAAGGGTTGACTGTTTCATTGCCGGTAATCGAATATGCTAAAGAATTAAAAGTTAGTCAAACAAAATTATATCGGGCTTTAGTACTAGCTAATTTAATTGCAATTCATCAAAAATCCGGAATGGGTCGTTTATCAGCATATTGTGGGGCAGTAAGTGCTGGTTGTGCTGCTGGCTGTGGAATTGCTTATTTATATGGTGGCGATTATAAATGTATTGCTCACACTATTGTAAATTCATTGGCGATAACTTCAGGAATTATTTGTGATGGAGCAAAGTCTTCTTGTGCAGCTAAAATTGCTGCAAGTGTTGATGCTGGGATTTTAGGATATCGAATGTATATTGAAGGACAGCAGTTTAAAGATGGTGACGGTATCGTTAAAAAAGGAGTCGAAAATACTATCGCTAATGTTGTTAGACTTGGTAAAGAAGGCATGAAAGAAACTGATAAAGAAATAATCAAGATTATGACAAATTGTTAGTTAAAAGCTGTCTAGACTATTAGATGGCTTTTTTATTAGAAAATTTGAAAACTAGTAAAAATAGATTGTAAAGATAAAATATTTTAAAATAAACAACTATTTTTTTATTTTTTAAATAAATACTTATTATTGGCTTTAGATTAATTATTATGATAAACTAGTCATATGTGAGGTGAAATAATGAGCGCGCGTTATGTTGTAATGGATTTTGAAACTACCGGAATCAATAAATATCATGATGATGAAGTAGTACAAGTAGCTATTATTAATCAAGATGATGAAATTTTATTACATGAGTTGTGTTGCCCTAAGCATCATTTTTCTTGGGTAGATGCTCAAAAAGTTCATGGGATTACACCAGCCATGGTAAAAAATAAAATGCCTTTTGAACATTATTTAGAACAGATTATTAGTATATTTGAAGATTATGATTTTATTGTTTGTTACAATATTGCTTTTGAAAAAGGAATGTTGGAAAATTATGGTATTGATGTTTCAAAATACCAGTTTCGTGATCCAATGAAAGAGTTTGCTCCAATTTATGGAGAAAAAAGTTATCGTGGTGGTTATAAATGGAAATCACTGACTGTTTGCGCTCAGTACTTTGGTTTTGAGTTTAAAGCACATGATGCTTTAGAAGATGTAAAAGCTACTCGTTATTGTTTTGATAAGATTCAGGAATTAAAAAATCATAAAAAACAATTGCAAGAAGCAACAATTGATAATTGGCAAAGTTTATTTAGAAAACAGATAATAAATAATGGACAACAAATATATGACAATAACAGTGTAGATATTATATATCAAGAAAAACAACAGATTGTAGCTAGTGTTAAAGGTAGTCAAGATTATTTAGTGTCAATTATTGTTGAACAGGGTAAAATAAAAAAGATGGCATGTAATTGTCCTTATGCAATGCGTGGTAATAAATGTAAGCATATGGCAGCTTTATTGATGAAAATCAATGAGTAGTGGAGGAATTATGGCAAATAAATATCGATTAAAAATTATATATAAAGATATAAATGAAGTTTTTGATATTGAACAAGATAAATCATTTGAAGAACTAAGTGATATTATTAATACTATGGTGGGAATTAAAAAATATCACGATTATACTTTTTTAAAAGGAAAAACTGTATTAGCTGCCAATAACTTGGATACTCGTTTTTGGCAGCTGGCTGGAAATTTAAAATTAGAAGATAAATTATTATATACTGTTAGTGATAATAAGCGTATATATAGTATTAAAGTAATTGTTTGGGATTATATTATTGAATCAGATAATAAAACAATGGAAAAATTTATCCAGATGGCTAAGCATTTAGAAGCAATCAAACCTAAACAAAAATATTATTTATCGGTAAAAAAACAGAATTTTATTGATAAAGCTTTATATGATTGCTATGGTGTCTTAAAGGATTTGGATTTTAGTGGTATTTATAATTTTCATTTGTTGAAAAATAATGAAAATTATTCAGTTGTTAAGCTTATTTATTATATTTTAGATGATAAATACGAATTATGGATTTATAATAATTTAGATGATAAAGAAAATGATGATTATGAGTATTTGATAACTTTTTACCGTGAGGATCGAGCTTATTTTAAAGGATATCAAGGCAGCCATCGTAATATTTTTGTCTTGCATCGTGATAATACTTTAAAAAATAGTGATTTTGAAAATGTATTTAATATTTTGAATCGAATTACATATATGTTAACTACTGTTGATAGTGATATATTATTTAAAAATCATGAAAATTTTTTAGTATATGATTTTGTAACTGAACAAGTGCTAAAATAAAAATGTTTAATATTAATGAAAACTAAAGGATAGATATAATTGATTGTCGATAAATTAACAAATAAAGCTATTGGTAACTTTGCTTAACCAATAGCTTTATTTTTATAAATCAAAATCATCTAAATCATCACTACTATCATCAAAGAATTCTTTGCCAACTACTTTTTTACGATCTCTAGCTTCTTCAACAAGATGTGAAATTAGATCTTTTACTTCTTTTGGATTTTTTACATTTTTTAATAAAACTTCTTTATCACTATCTGCTTTAGTAGATAAAACAATTGTACCAGTACCAAAGATTTTTTGTGCTAATGATCTTTTAAGACATAGATCTGTGATTCGGTATAAAAGTAATTCATCATAGTGAGTATTAAAAAGACCGGTTTCTTGATATAAACGTTCATTTTTAATTTCATATTTAGTGAAACTAATTGGAAACCACATAAAATGTTTTCGATCTTTCCAAACAGTATTGTTATTCATAA
This sequence comes from Erysipelatoclostridium sp. An173, assembly GCF_002160495.1. Classification (GTDB taxonomy): domain Bacteria; phylum Bacillota_I; class Bacilli_A; order Erysipelotrichales; family Coprobacillaceae; genus Thomasclavelia; species Thomasclavelia merdavium. The sequence goes on from NZ_NFKR01000013.1 coordinate 53,470, forward strand.
AGTTCACCACCTTTATTTGCTTTTAAAAATTATATCAATAATTTTGGTGTTTTAAAATAAAAAATTAAATTGTATAAGATAAAATTATATGATATACTCTCACAGAAATATTTAGAAAGGTATGTAGAATGATTGAAAATAAATTTAATGAATTAGGATTAAGTAAAAATGTATTAAAAGCAATTGCAGCAATGGGATTTTCTAACCCTTCACGGATTCAAGAAGAGGCAATACCAGTATTATTAACAGGTGTTGATGTAATTGGGCAGGCTCAAACGGGAACTGGAAAAACATTAGCATTTGGAAGTGTTTTATTATCAAAGTTAAAAGCTGGTAATGATATATTGCCACAGGCAATTGTTTTATCACCAACTCGTGAATTGGCAATGCAGATTCATGAAGAATTGGGACGAATTGGTAAATTCAGTGATTGTCGAATTACTTGTGTGTATGGAGGCAGTGAAATTGAACGACAGATTCGTAATATTAAAAAAGGTGTTGATATTATTGTTGGAACACCAGGACGGGTTATGGATTTAATGCGCCGTAATGTTTTAAAATTAGACAATATCAAGTATGTTGTATTAGATGAAGCTGATGAAATGTTAAATATGGGATTTGTTGAAGATATTGAAACGATCCTTGAAAAAGTCGATGATGATCGTCAAACGATTTTATTTTCAGCAACAATGCCGACAGGAATTAAAAAAATTGCTCAAAATTATATGCATGATGATTTTAAACACGTTGCGGTAATTTCCAAACAAACTACAGCAACTTCAGTTAAACAATATTATTATGAAGTAAAGCATAAAGATCGTTTTGAAGCGATGTGTAGATTAATCGATGCTGCTGATATTAAAACCGGTATTATTTTTTGCCGTACTAAAAGAAGTGTTGATGAAGTTACAGAAAAAATGCAACAGGCAAAATATAATGTTGAAGCTATGCATGGTGATTTATCACAAAATCATCGTTTGAATACGTTAAGAAAGTTTAAAAATGGAACTATTAATTTTTTAGTTGCTACTGATGTAGCTGCTCGAGGAATCGATGTTGAAAACGTAACCCACGTAATTAATTACGAGTTACCACAAGATATCGAATCTTATGTTCATCGAATTGGACGTACTGGTCGTGCTAATAAAGAAGGACAGGCTTATACTATCATTACGCCACGCGAAAAAAGCTTTTTAAGACAAATCGAACGAGTAACTAAAACAACTATTTCTAAAGCTAAAATACCTACTCTTCAAGAAATTTCTGAAAATAAGATTGGAACATTAGTAAGTCAGGTCGAAGATGAAATTTTAGCTGGAAATCATAAGAAATTTAAATCAATTATCAATGAATTAGATCCAACATTATTACCAGATTTTGCTGCAGCATTATTACATATGTTATATCGTCAACAATTAGGATATGATTATAAACGTGATGAAATTCAAGAGATAACTAATTCTAAAAAACAACGGCAAAGAAATGAAGATGGTTATGTAAGAATTTTTATAACTGCTGGTAGTATGGATCGCATTAAAGCAAGTAATATTATTAATTTCTTTGTTTCTAAAGCTGGAATTAGAAAAGATGATATTGGTGATATTGATATTAAAAGAAAATTTACTTTTGTCGATATTAATGAACAGGTAATTAGTAAGGTGTTAAAAAAATGTAATCGTCAAAAGATCAATAATCGTCGAATTGAAATAGAAATTGCAAACCAAAAGTAAGATAGAAAGATTGTGTGAAAGCGCAATCTTTTTTTTGGAAAAAATAATTTTTAAACCGCTTACACTTGAACCGATTGAATAAGATGTGTATAATATACTCATGGATTAATTCTAAGGAGGATTAGATTAGATGAAAAAATATGTTTATATGTTTAGTGAAGGGAACGAAATGATGCGTGACCTTCTTGGTGGTAAAGGTGCTAACTTAGCTGCTATGGTTAATTTAGGATTACCTGTACCTCAAGGTTTCACTGTTACAACAGAAGCATGTAATGAATATTATGCTGATGGACAAATCATCAATGATGAAATGAAAAAACAAATTGATGAATGCTTAGAAAGACTTGAAAAATTAGCTGGTAAAAAATTAGGAGATATGGAAAACCCATTATTAGTTTCTGTACGTTCTGGGGCAAAATTCTCTATGCCAGGTATGATGGATACAATTCTTAACCTAGGTTTAAATGATCAAACTGTTGAAGTAGTAGCAAAACAATCAAACAATAGAAGATTTGCTTATGACAGTTATCGTCGTTTTATTCAAATGTACAGTGATGTCGTTTGTGAAATCGACAAAGAAAAATTTGAAGAAAAATTAACTGAATTAAAAACTAAAAATGGATATGAAAGTGATTTGGATATCACTGCAGATGATTTTGAAAATATTATTATTCCTCAATATAAAGAAATTTTCAAAACAGAATTAGGAAGAGATTTTCCACAAGATGCTAAAGAACAATTAATGGGGGCTGTTCTAGCTGTATTTAGATCTTGGAATAATGAACGTGCTATTATCTATCGTAATTTAAACGGTATTTCTCATGATTTAGGTACTGCAGTAAACGTTCAACAAATGGTATTTGGTAATATGGGTAATGACTCAGGAACTGGGGTATTATTTACTCGTAATGCTGCTAATGGGGATAATCATATTTATGGTGAATATTTAATTAACGCACAAGGTGAAGACGTTGTTGCTGGTATTAGAACACCTCAAAAAATCGCTAAATTAGAAGAAGATATGCCAGAAATCTATGCTCAATTAGTAAAAATTGTTAAGGGCTTAGAAACTCATTATCGTGATATGCAAGACTGTGAATTTACAGTTGAAAATGGAAAATTATTCATTTTACAAACTCGTAATGGTAAACGTACAGGTCAAGCAGCTTTAAAAATTGCAGTAGATTTAGTACATGAAGGATTAATTACAAAACAAGAAGCTTTAACTAGAATTGAAGCTGATCAAGTATCTCAATTATTACATCCAAACTTCACTGAAGAAGCTTTGAAAAATGGTAAAGAATTAGCAGAAGGTTTACCTGCTTCACCAGGTGCTGGATCAGGTAAAGTATATTTAACAGCTGATAAAGTTCATGAAATGAAAGAAGCTGGAGAAAATGTTTTATTAGTAAGACATGAAACTTCACCAGAAGATATCCAAGGTATGGTTGACTGCGAAGGTATCTTAACTTCTACTGGTGGTATGACTAGCCATGCAGCTGTAGTTGCTCGTGGTATGGGTAAATGCTGTATCGTAGGTGCTAAAGCATTATCAATTGATTATGATGCAAGAACATTTACAATTGATGGTGTAACTTATCCAGAAGGAACTGAATTATCATTAGATGGTACTACTGGTAAAGTATACGAAGGTGTCTTAGAAGTACAAGAATCAGAATTAACTGGTGACTTTGCTGAATTAATGAGCTGGGCTGATGAAGTTAAAACTTTAGCAGTTCGTGCAAATGCTGATAGTCCTAGAGATGCTGAAGTAGCAATTAAATTTGGTGCTGAAGGTATTGGATTATGCCGTACAGAACATATGTTCTTTGAAGGAGATAGAATTGAATATGTAAGACAAATGATTCTATCTGATACAGTTGAAGAAAGAATTAAAGCATTAGATGAATTATATAAATTCCAAGTAGAAGACTTTAGAGGAATTTACCGTGCTATGGTAGGTTTACCAGTAACAGTACGTTTATTAGATCCACCTCTTCATGAATTCTTACCACATACTGATGAAGAATATCAAGCAGTTGCTGATAAATTAGGTAAGACTTTAGAAGAAGTTAAAATTAAAGGTGCTTCATTAAAAGAAATGAACCCAATGTTAGGACATCGTGGATCTCGTTTAGCAGTAACTTATCCAGAAATCTACAATATGCAAGTAAAAGCAATTGTTGATGCTGCAATTGATGTTGAAAGAGAATTAGGATGTACAATTGTTCCAGAAATCATGTTACCATTAATTGGTAGTGAAGCTGAAATTGTATATGTTAAAAATAATGTAGTAAAAGCTATTGAAGCTGCTAAAGAAGCTAAAAACTCTGATATCCAATATAAGATTGGTACTATGATTGAAATTCCTAGAGCTGCTTTAACTGCTGATCAAATCGCTAAACATGCAGAATTCTTCTCATTTGGTACAAACGACTTAACTCAAATGACATTTGGATTCTCTCGTGATGATATTGGAAGCTTCTTACCAGATTACATTGATAAAAAAGTATTCCAAGTTGACCCATTTGTTTCATTAGATCAAAATGGTGTTGGACAATTAATTGAAATTGCTGCTCAAAAAGGTCGTAGCACTCGTCCTGATATTAAATTAGGAATCTGTGGAGAACATGGTGGAGATCCTGAATCTATTAAATTCTGCCACAAAGCAGGTTTAAATTACGTTTCTTGTTCACCATACCGTGTATTAGTAGCTCGTTTAGCTGCTGCACAAGCTGCTGCAGAACAAATTATCTTAGAACATAACAAAGATAAAGTTATCGTATCTGATAAATAAGATAATAAATTTAACGTCTCTTGAATAAAGAGACGTTTTTTCTTTTTATCGTCTAATTATTTTGTTATAATGTTTTTGGTGATTAAATGAAGAAAATTGTTATAGTAGCAACAGGTGGTACAATTGCAGGTAGTGGTAAAGCTGGAAAAACAGCTAATTATCATGCTGGTACAATTGCCATCGAAAATATTGTAGAATCTATTCCGTTAATTAATGATGTTGCAGATTTAGAAGCAATCCAGCTGTTTAATTTTGATAGTAATGAAATGAATGAAGAACGCTGGATTATTTTAGCTAATAAAATTAATGAACTAACAAAAAGAGATGATGTTGATGGTGTTGTTGTTACCCATGGGACAGATACGCTCGATGAAACAGCTTATTTTTTGAATTTAACTTTGCATACCTACAAACCGGTAGTTTTAACTGGGGCAATGAGACCAGCTAGCGCTACTAGTGCTGATGGTCCGTTGAATTTATATCAGGCAGTATGCTTAGCATCAAGTGATGAAGCAATTGGTCATGGTGTTATGGCGGTTTTTTCAAGTACGATATATTCTGGTCGTGATATTCAAAAAACTAATAATTTTAAAACTGATGCTTTTGATCAAAAAGATTTTGGTTGTCTTGGATATATGAACGATGATAAAGTAATGATGTTTTCAAGAATGTTTAAAAAACATACTTTATTATCAGTGTTTAGTAAGATGACTTTAGCTAAATTGCCAGCTGTAGGAATTGTATATTATTATGTTGGTGCTGATGCCCGTATTTTAGATTTTATGGCTCAAAATCATCGTGGGATTGTCATAATTGGCAGTGGCCGTGGTAATTACAATAAAGCCTGGTTAGAAAAAATTGAAAGTTTAAGTGCAAAAGGCATTGTTTTTGTCCGTGCTTCTCGAGTACAGCAAGGGATTGTCATTGAAGATGAATATTTTGATCCTGATAATATTTGTGTTCCAGCCAACACTTTATCAGGTCAAAAGGCACGGGTATTATTGATGTTATCATTAGCATATACTAATGATATTAAGGAAATTAAGAAGATATTTAATGAATATTAGGAAAGGGGCATAATAATGGGACAAATTAGATTAAATCTTGATAGCATTGCAATGATGTTGTTTTGTGCCCGATTAAAAGCCTATAAAGAAGCGCCTTTATCGAATGACGAATGGCTTGTAGTCGAAAAGGCAATTAAAAAACATGGGTTAAAAGGACCAGCTAGTTTATTGTCGATGAGTCAAAGTGAATTAGAGGAATTATTAGAGATCAATGAGTTTGTTGCTTATAAAATGAGCAAGCGAATAAAAACATTAAATATATTTTTAAGTATCTTGAATAATTTTGAAGAAAAAGGTATCAATGTCACTACAAAATACGAAGATAATTTTCCTAATCTTTTAACAAAACATTTAAGAAAAAGAGCACCGTTATATTTATTTTATTGTGGTGATATTAGCATAATTAAAAATGGTATTTCGTTAATGGGGTTAGTTAAAGTAACAAAAAAAGATCGAATTCATACTAAACGTTTGATTGATAAAGTTGTGGATGAAGATTATGTATATATTTCTAATGATTCAAAAGGAATTGATACTGTTGCGTTAAAATATGCTTTACAACATGGCTGTAATTGTGTAAGTTTTGTCTGTGAACGTTTAGCGGCTAAACAAAAAGAATATAGTCGTTATATTAAAAATGGGCAATTAGTAATGTTATGTGCAGAAGATCCGAATTCTTACTTTGATGTTACTAATGCTATTGATCGTAATAGTTATGTTTGTGCTTTATCAAAATATCAGATTATTATTTCAAGTAGCATTAATAACGGTGCTACCTGGTTTACTGCATTACAGAATTTACATAATAAATGGACAATTCCAATGGCAATTGAAGGGGTTTATTTAGGAAATGATCGTTTGTTAGATATGGGAGTAACACCGGTGTATGTAAATGATGTTTTATCTGATTATACATTTGATATGATTTATGAAAAAAATAAAAAAGTAATTGAAAACAATGAGATAAATATTGATCAAATGTCAATATTTGAATTTATAGGAGAATAAAATGGATTATGATTATCGTAAGTTTCCAGCAACATCTTTGATTGTTGGAATCTGTATGGTTGTTTATATATATACAACAATAAAATATGGATTTGAAATGAATGCTTATCAGGGAATTGAAGCTGGGGGATTTAATCCAATTTTGGTAATTGAACTAAATCAATATTATCGTTTAATAACAGCAAATTTTATTCATTTTGGAATTATGCATATTTTTTGTAACTGTTATTCTTTGATAAATTTAGGCTCAGTTATGGAACATTTGTTGGGAATGAAACGTTATTTAATTATATTGTTATCTTCAGCATTGGCAACGACAGTTTTACCATGTATTTATTATATGTTTACTGGAAGTGGTGCTAATAGTATAATGGGAGGTATCTCAGGGGCAATTTTCGGTTTAATGGGTTCATTACTTGCTTTGGCTTGGAAATTTAAAAATGTTTATGCTTACCTGTTTAAACAAATTGCACCTAGTGTTATTTTGATGCTTTTGATTTCTGTATTGATTCCATCAATATCGTTATCTGGACATGTTTCTGGAATGATAGGCGGGTTTGTTGCAACTTTGTTAGTGATTAAATTTATGCCTCTTTCATTTTGGAAACCAAATGACCATAATTTTGTTAATTAATAAGGAGAGAAGAAATGAAACAAACAGTAAAAAAAGCAATTATTCCAGCAGCGGGACTTGGAACACGTTTTTTACCTGCTACTAAAGCGTTAGCAAAGGAAATGCTACCGATTGTTGATACACCAACAATCCAATATATTATTCAAGAAGCTGTTGATAGTGGAATTGAAGAAATTTTGATTATTACTAATTCAAATAAACATTCAATGGAAAATCATTTTGATAAATCATATGAATTAGAAGCTCGTTTAACTGAAGCTGGAAAAATGGATCAGGTTAAAATGATCCAGGATATTGCCAATATGGCTAATATTTACTATATCCGTCAAAAAGAACCTAAAGGGTTAGGGCATGCTGTATTATGTGCAAAATCGTTTATCGGAGATGAGCCTTTTGCGGTTTTATTAGGTGATGATGTGGTTGTTAATGAAGGTGGTAAACCGGCTTTAAAACAGTTGATTGATAGTTTTATGAAAAAAGAAGCTTCAGTTGTAGGAGTGCAGACAGTTGATCATAAAGATGTTAATAAATATGGGATTGTCAGTCCATCTAAATCTCATCCTGTTGAAAGTAATGGCCGTTTAGTTAAACTTAATGATATGGTTGAAAAACCAGAAGTTGATAAGGCGCCTAGTGATATGGCGGTGTTAGGACGCTATGTATTAACACCAAAGATTTTTGAATTGTTAGAGACACAACAAAAAGGGGCAGGAAATGAAATTCAGTTAACGGATGCTATTAAAAGATTAATGGATATACAGGCAGTATATGCATATGATTTTGAAGGTATTCGTTATGATGTAGGAGATAAATTTGGTTTTGTTAAGGCAACAATTGATTTTGCTTTAAAAAGAGATGATTTAAAAGAAAAAGTTCACGATTATATTAAAAAAATTGTAGAGGAAGAAATGTAAATGGGATTTAGTGAAAAATATCAAGAATATAAGCAAAGAAAAGAAGCAAAAGCTTTTTTTAATCAGCATAACACTGAAAAAGTTCGTGGCAGTGACTATTTAATTGCTTTTGCAGTTGGTATTGCGGTAACAGCGTTTTTAAATGTTCTTCTTATTTCAACTGGATTTAGTTTTATGCTTTTAACGGTTGTAATTGGAATTATTCAAGCTCAGGCAATACGACGTGTCTTAAATAAAAGTGGACAGCAGTTAGCTATTATTTCTGTCATAACTTATTTTTTAGGAATGGTTATTTCACAAACTCTATACAGTTATTTGACTTTACCAATAAATGATTTTTCGATTATATTTGATTTATTTTTGACTTATCTTAGATTGTTGTTTACTGGTGATTTTAGAAGTCTGATAATTTATTTATTTGGGGCAATTGTTTCTTATTTGTCAATTAAAGATTAATAGTAATGTTATTTTATCAATTGACTATGTTAAAAAAGATATTTTAAAACATTAATTTTCTATAATCTAATAAAAACACTGTAACTTTAAGTAGTTTTGACTATTTAAAGTTACAGCTTTTTTATTTTAAATTATCTTTTAATATAAAAAATTTTAATGTTGGCAATACAAATAATTTTACTATGTTTTAATGTAATAGTGCAATGTAATATAGGCATTGTACTTAAGGGTAAATGAAAATTATAATTATAGTATAAAAATAATTGTTTTATTATGTGTGTTAATAATATATGGTTTAGTGGTTGTTTTTGCTAAAAAGTTATGACTCATTAGATTTAAAAACTATTTAAAAATTTTTAGACATTATTGTAATAATTGAAAACGTTATTTTTATGGAAATATACTACAATTGATTTATAAAGCGTTTCATACGTGGCTGAATTTTTTGATAAAATCTTATTAATAAATTGAATAAAAATACGATATTCAGGTTTCTAATTTTAATCTTTTAAATAAGTTTAAAAAATTGATATTTTTGAGATTTTTCAATAAGTAAAGTCTTTTGACATTTATATAAACAAAGTAGTATAATGAAGTTATGCAAAAGGAGGATTTAAAAAAATGGCTAAAAAGTTTTTATCAATGGATGGTAATACTGCTGCTGCGCATGTCGCCTATGCCTTTACAGAAGTTGCTAGTATTTATCCAATTACACCTTCATCTCCAATGGCAGAAAATGCAGAAGCGTGGGCCGCTCAAGGTAAGAAAAATATCTTTGGTTCACCAGTAAACGTAATCGAAATGCAATCTGAAGCTGGGGCTGCTGGTGCTGTCCATGGGGCTTTACAAGGAGGAGCTTTAGCTACCACTTTTACAGCGTCTCAAGGACTTTTATTGATGATTCCAAATTTATACAAAATTGCTGGTGAATTATTACCAGGTGTTTTCCATGTGTCTGCAAGAGCATTGGCTACTAGAGCACTAAATATTTTTGGTGATCATCAAGATATATATGCATGCCGTCAAGTCGGAATGCCAATGATTTGCTCTCATTCAGTTCAAGAAGTTATGGACTTGGGAGGAATTGCACATTTAACTGCAATTAAAGCTTCAGTTCCAGTTATGCACTTTTTTGATGGATTTAGAACATCTCATGAAATTCAAAAAGTTGAAGTAATGGATTATGATGTTCTTGAAAGCTTGTTAGATAAAGAAGCATTAGCAAGATTCAAGAAAAATGCGTTAAACCCTCATATCAATCCAATTGAAAGAGGTGGCGCTGAAAACGATGATATCTATTTCCAAGGACGTGAAGCTCAAAATAAACATTACGAAGCTGTTGTTGAAATTGTAAATGATTATATGCAAAAAATTTCTGAAATTACAGGAAGACATTATGCACCATTTACATACTACGGAGCACCAGATGCTACTAGAATAATTATTGCAATGGGTTCTGTAACAGAAACAATTAAAGAAACAATTGATGAATTAGATCGCAGAGGCGAAAAAGTTGGTTTAATTAAAGTACATTTATATCGGCCATTTTCACCTAAATATTTATTAAAAGTTTTACCTGATACAGTTGAAAAAGTTGCAGTATTAGATAGAACTAAAGAAATGGGTGCTACTGGGGAACCTTTATACTTAGATGTTGTAAGTGTATTAAAAGATGCAAAACATGTAAAAACTATAATTGGTGGACGTTATGGTATGGGATCTAAAGATACTACACCACGTCAAATTAAAGCTGTTTATGATCATTTATTAGAAGAAGATCCATTTACATCATTTACAATCGGTATTAATGATGATGTAACTCATTTATCATTAAAAGAAGATCCAACATTCAATGTTGAAGCTGATTATACAGCTTGCTTATTCTATGGTTTAGGATCAGATGGAACAGTTTCAGCTAATAAATCATCAATTAAAATTATTGGTGACCATACTGATTTATATTCACAAGCATATTTTGCTTATGATTCAAAAAAAGCTGGTGGAGCTACTCGTTCTAATTTAAGATTTGGACATTCTCCAATTAGAGCTACTTATTATGTAAATAATGCTGATTTTATTTCTTGTTCATTAGATAACTATGTAATTAAATATGATATGTTAAAAAATCTTAAAGATGGGGGAACATTCTTATTAAATACTGAATTCTCAAAAGAAGAAATAGTAGATTATTTACCAAATCGAGTTAAAAAACAATTGGCAGATAAAAAAGCTAAATTCTATATTATAAATGCTAACGATATTGCAAGTGAAATTGGAATGGGACGTAGAACTAATACAATTTTACAATCTGCATTCTTTACATTAAATCCACAAATTTTACCAATTGATAAGGCTGTTGAATATATGAAAGAAATGGCTAAAAAGACATATGGTAAAAAAGGTGATGCTATTGTTCAATTAAACTATAAAGCTATTGATGCTGGAAAAGATGCTATTGAAGAAGTAACTGTTGATCCTACATGGTCTGATTTAACAGTTAATAATACTAGAGCTACTACAGGAGATGAACATTTTGACCAATTCGTTTCTGTAATTAATAGCTTAGATGGATATGATTTACCAGTATCTGCATTCATGGATAAATTAGATGGTTCTATGAAATCAGGTGTGGCAATTAAAGAAAAACGAGCTATTGCAATTCAAGTGCCTCGTTGGAATAAAGAAAATTGTATCCAATGTAATAACTGTGTAATGGTATGTCCTCATGCAACAATTCGTGCATTCTTATTAGATGAAGAAGAAATGGCTAATTTACCAGAAGATATTGCTGATGACGTATTAACACCAATGGGTAAAGATATGGGTGGTTTAGTATATCGTATCCAAGTTTCACCAGATAACTGTGTTGGATGTGGATTATGTGTTACTGAATGTCCAGGTAAAAAAGGTCAAAAAGCATTAGAAATGGTTAATGTTAAAGAAGAATTAAAACATGCTCCATTAGCAGATTATATGTATGCTAAAGTAAAATATCGTGATGATAAATATCCTTTAACTACTGCTAAAGGTGTTGGATTCATGAGACCTTATTTCGAAGTATCAGGAGCTTGTGGTGGATGTGGTGAAACACCATACTATCGTTTAGTTTCTCAATTATTTGGTAAAGATATGATGATTGCAAATGCTACAGGATGTAGTTCAATTTACTCTGGTTCTACTCCTTCAACTCCTTGTACAATTGATCCAAATGGTCAAGGACCTGCATGGGCAAATTCATTATTCGAAGATAATGCTGAATATGGTTTTGGAATGAAATTAGCTGAAAACTATAAAACAGGTCATTTATTAAAAATTATTGAAGAAAATAAAGATGATTGTGAACCTGAATTAAAAGCATTATTAGAAGAATATGTAGATAATAAAGGTAACCGTAATAAAGAAAGAGAATTAACACCAAAGATTTTAGCAGCTGTTAATGATTCTGCTAATGAAAATATTAAAGAATTATTGAACCATGAAGGTGACATGGTTACAAAATCACAATGGATCATCGGTGGAGATGGTTGGGCATATGATATTGGTTATGGTGGATTAGATCATGTAATAGCTAATAATCAAAATGTAAATATTTTAGTATTAGATACTGAAGTATATTCTAATACAGGTGGTCAATCATCAAAATCTTCACAAGCTGGTTCAATCGCTAAATTTACTGCTGGTGGTAAATCTGTAGCTAAAAAAGATTTAGCCCAAATTGCAATGGCTTATGGACATGTATATGTTGCCCAAATTGCAATGGGAGCTAATACTGCTCAAACTATCAAAGCATTAAAAGAAGCTGAAAGCTATGATGGACCATCATTAATTATCGCTTATGCACCATGTGTTGAACATGGAATTAAGGGTGGTTTAGCAAATCATCAAAGACAACAAAAAGAAGCAGTTGCTTGTGGATACTTTAACTTATTACGTTATGATCCAAGATTAGAAGATCAAGGAAAGAATCCATTACAAATCGATTCTAAAGCACCAAACTTTGATAACTTTAAAAATTTCTTGTTATCAGAAAATCGTTTCGCGCAATTATCTAAAGTTAATCCAGAACATGCTGATGAATTAATGGATAAATGTTTATTAGATGCTAAAAAACGTCGTGAAAGATTAGAAAGAATGGTATAAAATCAGAGGGAAACCTCTGATTTTTCTTTAAAAATGAAAAAAAGTAAAAAAATTATAAAAAAATTGTATAAAAATCTTTACAATTGTAAATATTAATGCTAGAATAACAATGCACTTGGGAAATAGAAAATATTCAACAAAAGAGTGTAGGATAAACTAGTCGGCAAAAGAGCCGGAGAGGACATTGAAAACTGAACAGAATCGAAAGGAACACACGTCAATTAATAGATAAAAAGAGAGCAGAAGCCAAGAGGCTTTGAAAAGGATAAGACAATGGAGAGTTTGATCCTGGCTCAGGATGAACGCTGGCGGCGTGC
>NZ_NFKR01000014.1 GCF_002160495.1 Erysipelatoclostridium sp. An173
AGTTTCAAGACTACACTTTTTTAGCTTGAATAAAAATATAACCAGGAGAAAATATATTTTCTATATAGCTCCTGGCTAAAAATTTGTCATCTTAACTTAATGACATTGGGTTAAGCCAGGTTTATTGTGTCTTTTTCAAATATTCTGTTAATCTTAACGGCTGGTAGATACCATCAACTAAATCATAGGGATCATCAATATAAACATTATAATTTAAAAATGGTGTTAAAAACTTTTGATAAGCTTCTTTGGTATCTTCAGGACGAAAATTAAAGCATTTTTGATCATTGAATATTAGTTGAAATTCAGCTTCAACCCCTTTTTCTTCTGTTAAAATAGCATCAATATTTTTAATATAAATTTTTAAACAATTAATATTAATATAATTACGTTTATCAAAAAAATCATCAATTAAATCAGATCTATTTTTAATCAACATTAATTTAATAATATCAATAATTCCCATATTTTCTCGATATAGCATATAGCTGTTATAAAACAGAAAAATTTTTCGCCCCTTACAATAAAAAAGTAAAATAACACTAACCAAAGTAATAAATAATAGAATAATTAAATAAGTAATTAGTGATTCAATATGCAAATTAGAAGTTATCACCCAAGCGAAAAAAGCAGCAAAAAGTAAACAACCTGCAAAATCGCTTTTAGAAAAAGGTTTGCTGCCATAAATATTAAGTGGCTTCATCATTTTCACGCTCCTTTTTTCTTTTCAACATATCTTGATAAGAATACACACAGCCACAATAACTTTGGCGATATAAATTATAACTGCTTGCCATCTGGACTGATTTTAAGTAGCCATTATTCTTTTTAAAATCACTAAATAAAAATTTAGTTTGCTCTTGGGGATAAGTAGCACCAATTTCATTGATCCATTGACTATTTTTATGTGGTGATACACTTAAAACGGTAGTCCAGTAATCAAAATTATGGCTAATAGCATAATTATAAGCGTCATCCATTCTTTTTTGATAACAAAGATAACAACGTTTACCTCCTTCTGGTTCATCTTTGTATTTGCTGATATCATTTAAATATTCTTTAGGCTGATATGTTTTTTCGATTACAGTAATATTTTGATTGAAATCATTATTGAATTTAGTAATAAAATCTAATAATTCATGATATCGACGATAATATTCTTCACTAGGATAAATATTAGAGTTTGAATAGTAAATAGTAATATCAAAAAGATTGCAGATTTCTTTTAAAACATTACTGCTGCAAGGTCCACAGCATACATGTAGTAATAATGTAGGACGTGTGTTTCCTATTTTTTTTAGTTCTTCTTTAAATTTTAAGTCATAATTAATTTTCATGATAACATTATAACATAATAAAAAGGAAGTTTCTAAAAACTTCCCTTAAATAATAAACATGCTATCACCAAAACTAAAGAAACGATATTTTTTATCAATTGCTTCTTGATAAGCTTTAAAGATAAATTCTTTAGATGCAAAAGCACTAATTAACATTAATAAAGTAGATTTTGGTAAATGGAAATTAGTGATTAAACAATCAATAGCTTCATATTGATATCCAGGATAAATAAAGATATCAGTATTTTCATGAGTTGCTGTGAATTTTCCATATTTTTTAATGTTGGCTTCAAGAGTTCTAGTTGAAGTTGTTCCAACAGCGATTATTCTTTGACCATTAGCTTTAGCTTGATTAAGTTTTTTTGCAACATCAGGTTCAATCATATAAAATTCACTATGCATATGATGGTCTAAGATATCATCAACTTTTACTGGTCTAAATGTTCCTAGTCCAACATGAAGAGTAACATCTAAGATTTCAATGCCTTTAGCTTTGATTTTTTCAATTATTTCATCAGTAAAGTGTAGCCCAGCTGTAGGAGCGGCAGCACTTCCTTCGATTTTAGCATATACAGTTTGATAACGATTTTGATCATTTAATTTTTCTTTAATATAAGGTGGTAATGGCATTGTACCTAATTGATCAAGAATTTCAAAGAAAATTCCTGTATAGATCATTTTAAATACTCTAATTCCTTCATCTTTAATTTTAATACATTTAGCTTTAAGTAACCCTTCGCCAAAAGTAATTACAGTATCAATTTTTACAATTCGCGCATTTCCCACTAAACATTCCCAAGTATCATCACCAAGATCTTTTAATAATAATACTTCAACATGTCCATTAGTTTCTTCTTTAATACCAAATAAACGGGCTGGGATAACTTTAGTATTATTTCTAACTAAAATATCACCAGGTTGTAAATAATCAATAATGTCATAAAAATGTTTATGTTCAATAGTTTGTTTTTCGCGGTTTAAAACCATTAATCGTGAAGTGTCACGTTTATCAAGAGGTCGTTGAGCAATTAATTCTTCAGGTAAGTTAAAATCAAATTCACTTAATTTCATTTAAAAAGCCCTCTTATAAACATCATGACCATATTGTTTTAAAAATTCTTCTTTGAAATCTAATAAACGATCATTTTTAATTGCTTCACGAATATCTTTAGATAAGTTTAATAAGAAATTGACATTATGAATTGATAATAAAGTTTTACCAAAAATCTCATCACATTTATGTAAGTGGCGAACGTAAGCTCTTGTATAATTCCTACATGTATAACAATCACAGTTAGGATCTAGAGGGGTAAAATCATATTTAAATTTTTCATTATTAATATTTAAACGCCCCATACTAGTCATTACGGCACCATGACGAGCAACTCTTGTTGGTAAAACACAGTCATACATATCAATACCACGAATAGCACATTCAATTAAATCAATTGGATTCCCTACACCCATTAAATAACGTGGCTTATCTTCTGGTAACCATTGAATAGCATCTTCAACCATTTTATACATTACATCTTTAGGTTCACCAACACTAGTACCGCCAATTGAATAACCAGGGAAATCCATCGCTACTAATTCTTTGGCACATTGTTCTCTAAGTTCAGGAAAAGCCCCACCTTGAACAATTCCAAATAAAGCTTGTTTTTCAGTATTATGATGAACAGCTTTACCACGTTTAGCCCAGCGAATAGTTCGTTCAACACTATTTTTCATATATTCATAGTCACAAGGGTATGGGGCACATTCATCAAACGACATAATAATATCAGCCCCTAATTTATTTTGAATTTCAATTGACTTTTCAGGTGATAAGAATAATGAGCTTCCATCAATAATACTCTTGAAAGTTACACCTTCTTCTTCAATCTTTCTTGTTTTTCCTAAAGAAAATACTTGAAAACCACCACTATCAGTTAAGATAGGTCCATCATAATTCATAAATTTATGTAATCCACCAGCTTTTTCAACAACATCTTCACCAGGACGTAACCATAGATGATAAGTATTTGCAAGAATAACTTGTGAACCCATTTCCTTTAACATTTCAGGAGCAATTCCTTTTACGGTTGCTAAAGTTCCTACTGGCATAAACATTGGTGTTTCTACATCACCATGAGGGGTATGTAAGATTCCATAACGAGCATTTGACTGTTTACAAACATGTTTTAATTCATAGCTTATTGCTGCCATATCTTTCCTCCTTTAAAAGCAAGACCTATTATACATTAAACATAGATTAAAAACAATTTAAAAAGCGCTATGATTATCCATAACGCTAGATTAATTCTAATTTTTTCAAAGCATAATAAATGCCGTCATCATCAA
The DNA here is from genome assembly GCF_002160495.1 of Erysipelatoclostridium sp. An173. Classification (GTDB taxonomy): domain Bacteria; phylum Bacillota_I; class Bacilli_A; order Erysipelotrichales; family Coprobacillaceae; genus Thomasclavelia; species Thomasclavelia merdavium. The sequence goes on from NZ_NFKR01000014.1 coordinate 3,681, forward strand.
TGTTTTTGGTTACTAAGTAAGCTAAGTCAAATAACTCAGGATTGCCATTTCCCATTACAATAGCGTATTTTACATATTCAAGCATTGCCAAATCATTAAAACTATCGCCAAAGACATAAGCATCTTCTGATTCGAGATTAAAATAATCTAATAAAAACTCAATCCCAGTTGCTTTTGAACATCCTTTAGGAACAATTTCTCCAAAGTCATGATCTCTAGTTATATATTGGAATTCTTCACTGATTTCTTTTTTAAAAGTTTCAATATCACTATTTTGATCAAACCAGATTGCAAATTTATCAAATGAGAGATTTTCATCATCAAATGTAGAAACTTTAAATGTTGGAACGGCTTGATAATTTTCTTTTATATTTTGTAAGAAAGGATGACGAATAGAATTATCAAAATAGACCCCATCTTTCCCTTCAAGAACGCCTTCGACATTTGTTTTTCTAAGTAGATCACGAATTTCTTTACATTTTTGTAAACTAAGAGTTTTTGAAAATAAAACTTGATCATGGTAGCGAATATATGTTCCACAACCACAAATATAACCATCAGGGTTTAAATCTTTAATACAATCATCGATAGTAGTATAAGGTCTACCGGTATTGATAAAAATTAAGTGATTATTTTCTTTAGCTTGTTTTAACCCGTCAATAGTACTTTGCGGGATGGTATGAGTAGTTTCTGATAGCAATGTACCGTCAATATCAAAGAATAAAATTTTATTTGTTTTCATGCTTGCCTCCTAGTTGCATTATACAACAAACATTTTTTGCAACAAAGAAAAATATTATCTAGTAATAAGATATTTTTGATATGAGGCAATAGCTTGTTTATACTTACGCCTGCTGATATGTAAAATAGTGCCGTTTGTTAAGAAAACATCTTTGTTTTTTATTTGATAAACAAAATGCCAATTTATTAAATATGACTGATTAATTAAGTGAAAATCTTTTGAATTTAACATTGTTTCTAATTGTGAAAGTTTATATCGGGTAGTTAATGTTGTTTTAGTTGTATAAATATAACTAGTATGCCCCTGACTTTGACAATAAATAATCTGGTTATGTTTGATGGTAATTAAATCACTTTTTGTTTGAATAAGTAAAACGTTATTATGATGATTTGTTTTATGAGTTAAATGATTAATAATAGGATAACAATCTGATTGTAAATGATTTTGTTTGATTTCATTTATAGGCTGAATATAAAGAAAATCATGATTATTAGAAATAAATATAATATGGGTATTTAAATGTTTTTGACGATATTTTTTTGCAAAAGTGATATTTCGATAGTTATCGATTATAAGCATATCATAATGGGTATTTAAATTAAGTGGTTGAATATCATTATAAGTTGTGATTTTTGGATCAACGCTATGATTATTGAATGCTTTAAGTATTTTTGTTGTTATTTTTTTTACAGTTATTGAATCATTAGTAATAATTGCAATTTTGTACATGATAATTCTCCTAAAAGATAAATATAAGTGCATTTATTATAACATTAAATTAACAAAGTTGTAATTTATTTGTGATTTTATGAAAAATAAAATGACCCATAACGGGTCAAAATCATTATAGTTTTTAAATAACATATTTGTTGTAATATCGATTAATTAAACAATCAATGAAAAATAATAACTTATATTTACCTAAGCTTTCATCATCATGACTACCTAATACAATAGTATCACTAAATTGTTGTGAAAATTTAATTTGACTATTTTGAGTAATTAAAACAATATTAGCTAATGAAATAATAGCAGGAATTGTAATTGCTTTTTCCATTAATAAAGTACCCTCTAAAGAAATAAAAATACAAAGATCGTTAGGACGAATTTGTTTAACTAATTCCATTTGATGTTCCTTTTGAGGATAAAATTCAACATTTTTACTTGCTGTTAATAAAGCTCTTTGTAAAATGCTAGCTAAATCACCAGGAATATGAGTGGCAAATATAAACACGCGCTGTGCTTCATAGATCATATCACATAGTTTATCTATTGATTTTTCTAGTTTATCAGTTTCGATTGCTAAAAAGCTAGCATTGATATTATTTAAAAATGTAAATGTATCGATTTTTTTAAAAGCTTTATTATCTAAAATCATTTCATCGAGTTCTTCTTGGACATCTAAACAGTCAGCTTTAAAATCATTAAAACTTGAATAGCCCATTTTATGACAAAAACGGCTAATACTTGATGGAGATGTATAACAAAGTTCTGATATGTCTTGTAAAGATGTTTTCTTTTTTATTTTACCAACATTTTTTAATAAGCATCTTGCAATATTTATATCAGTGTTATTGTTATTTGGGTAATATTGACAATATTTTGTAGTTTATAAATAAAGCCAGCCATAAATTATTGCTAGTAAATTAACTAGCTATCCCTCCTTTTTATTGGTTGGTTTTTTCATTATATTATGAATTTTTTTCTTTTTAAAGATTGTGAAGAAAAAAGTAAAAAAGTTACATTTTTTTATAAAGATTTGAAAAAAATATGAAAAATGTTTCCAAAAAATGCAAAATATTTCATTTTTTGACATGCTTTTTAAAATATGAATACAGTATCTATTTCGTGTGTTGAAACGGGATATGGGCCATTTTAAAATAAAAATAGACATGGGACAGGAAGGAGGATCGGTTGATAAATCCCAAAGACAAATTTATTTTTAGAGAAAGGAAAAAAGTGTGAAAATAAAATTTGTTATTAATCGAAAAAAATAAAGACATAGTAGATATTGCTTATGAAAAAAGTAAATCGAATAGTAATATCCTAAATTTATTTAGGTTAATGATAAATTAAAATTTTTATTGTATGTTTGTGTCCGACCGACGAAGGCGGACGGAAATGGAGGAAAATATGAAAAAGACAAAAATATTTGCATCAATGCTTGCTTGTGCGATGACTATTGGTATGTTTAGTCAAATAACCTATGCACAAGGTAACGAATATATGACAAATCCATCTTTTGAAAATGAAATTGATAGAAATGCAATTCAACTTTATAAAGCTGAAAGAACTTCAGAAAAAGCTTATGATGGAAACTGGTCTATTAAGGTTGGAAATTATAAACCAGAAAATGAACATGAAATACCAATCTGGTCTTATAATTATGGTAAGGGAAGTGTTAATGTCATTATTGATAATGTAAAACCTAATACAACATATGAAGTAACTACACATTATTATAATGAAACTGGCGTAAAAATGTCGACAGGTGTTCTTGATGTTGATGGTGATTATTCAGCTGAATATCCATGGAAATTAGCATCTAATATTAAGACAAATGCACAAAAAAGTGCTGAATGGCAAACTAATGTTCATACAATCACTACTGGACCAAGAACAGATGAAATTTATGCATTTGCATACATGGAATGGACAGGTAATGAAAGTGGAGCAGGTGTTTTCTATTTTGATGATGTTGAAATAAAAGAAGTAGAAACAGTTCAAAAAGATGTTCAAACAATAGCTTATAACGGCGAAACTACTGGATTCCCTGATACTGTTCCAGCGATTCAAAATTTTGAACAAACAAGTGGTGTTTACAAATTGACAAAGAGAAATCAAGTATTTTCTACTGATGAATTCTCTAAAGCTAAAACTGAATATTTAGCAAAGTCAATGAAAGAAAAGGGAATTATTGAAAATTATACTATAAATGTTATTGATAATATTAGTAATGCAAAAGGAATTACTCTTTATAAACAACCAGTATCTTTTGAATTAAATGATATGGTTAAAGGTAGAGAATGTGAAAAAGATGCATATCAAATTGATATCACTGAAAATGCAGTAACTATCTACTCTGATTACATTGAAGGAATTCAAAATGGTTCAATGACTATTTTACAAGCTTTTGTTCAAAGAGATAGTCTAAATTGTGGTGTTGTTCAAGACTATACAGATCAAAATATTCGTGGATTACAAGTTGACTCTGGTAGACGTTATTATTCAATCGATTGGTTGAAAAAACAAGTTGAACAAATGGCATATTACAAACAAAATGTATTGCAATTAAGACTTAAAGATAATGAAGGGATTCGTTTTGATTCTAAAGTAGCTCCTGAATTAGTTGACCGAAAAGGTGGTTTCTGGACTCAAGAAGAAATTGATGAATTAGTAAATTATGCTGCTAAGTTTAATATCGAAGTAATTCCAGAAGTAGACTTCCCTGGTCACTCAGGTCAAGAAGCTGATTATCATAAAGAATGGAAAATTACTGAGAATTGTTCAAATTTAGATTTTTCAAAACCTGAAGTTAGAGAATATATATTTGCAATTTATCAAGAAGCAGCTAATATGTTCCATGCCAAAACTATCCATATCGGTGGTGATGAATATTTCCAAACATCAGGATGGGGTGTTGAAGGTAATCAAAAATTATCAGCTTGGGCTCAAGAACAAACTGGAAATCCTGCTGCTGATCAAAGAGATGCTTTGAAATTATTCTTTAATGAAGCAGCCAAACCTTTCTTAGATAAAGGAACGAAAGTATTAGTATGGAATGATAATATCTTCTCATTTGATAGTGTTGTTGATTTAGATAAAAGAATTGTAGTTGACGTTTGGGGTGGCGGAATTTATGGTTCTGTAATGGCTTCTGATGCAATTAAAGCTGGATATAATGTAATGTCAAGTTCTTCATCAAACTATCATGATTTATGGCCACAACAAGGTCAAAATAAATTAGATCGTCCAGCACCAAAGAATTTATATGAAAACTTTACTAGATATACTTATTCAGGTAGTGCATTTAATTACCCATTCTACAATCAAGATGAAGTATTAACAGAAAACTTAGATCAAGCTCAAGGACAAGTTTTCCCAATTTGGGATGATGCTCATGGTTATGTTCCTGAATACATACTTTCAAGAACATTATTCCCAAGATATGCTGGATTTGCATACAAAACTTGGGGTGCTGAATATGACAGCGGACTTTCATATGAAGAATTTGAACGTTTAGCATACGCTGTTGAATCACCAAGACCAGAATTATTAGGTAGCCAAGTTGCTAAAAAATACACAGCAACAGATTATCAAGCAGTAGTTAAAACTATCAAAGATGGACTAGCTAATATCAAAACAGATGATATAAACGTACAAAAGAATATTGATGAATTAAACGCTTTGTTAGATACACCTAATGACAAAACATTATATACTGTTCAAGAAATTGAAACATTAATTCATAAATATGAAAATGTAGAATATGTAGCTGATAAAGGAAAAGTAACAATTAAATATGTTGATGAAACTAATAAAGATTTATGCGATCCAATAGTTATCGAAGATGAAGTTGGCATGGCATATACTTCTACTGCAAAAGAATTTGAAAATTATACATTAGTACAAGCACCTGCAAATGCTAATGGCGTTATCGAAAAAGGTGAATTAGAAGTAGTATATGTATATCAAAAGAATCAAGTGCCTCCAACACCAGAAGATCCAGATAAAAATGATCCTGTAAAAGATAATGGAAACCAAAATGGACAAAATAATTCAAAAGGTTCAGTTGAAACTGGTGATCAAACTGCCCTTCTAGCAACTGTATTTGTCAGTGCAATATCTCTTTTAGGAATATACGCTAGTATTAAAATGAGAAAAAGAAAAAATTAATTTTAATAGAAACTGGGATTAAATAACCCAGTTTTTATTATATGTAAAAGCAATCTTTGTTTCTACGAGGCTACATGCTATAATAATGATACATGGGCGATGTGGTATATGAATAAAAAACATGGTATTAAAAAGAAGTTATTAAAGGAATAATTTTTTTAAAATACCATTGTTTCTTTTATTCAAGAAAGATATAATATTACAAGAATAAGAAAGTAGGGGAATTTAAGCATGTATAAGATTATACGAAAAGAAGTATTAAATGATGTTGTAGAACTTATGGAAATTCATGCTCCTTATGTCGCAAAAAAATGCGAACCTGGTCAATTCATTATTCTTCGTGTTGGTGAAGATGGTGAAAGAATTCCATTAACGATTGCAGATTTTGATCGTGAAAAAGAAACAATTACTATCATTTATCAAATTGTAGGCTATTCAACAAAAGAATTATCAAAATTAAATGAAGGTGATGAACTAACTGATTTTGTTGGTCCGTTAGGTGTTCCAACTACATTCCACGAAGTTAAAAGAGTTATTGGGGTAGCTGGAGGTGTTGGAAGCGCTCCACTATATCCACAACTTCGTGAACTAGCTGCTCGTGGAGTAGAAGTAGATGTTATCATTGGTGGTCGTGAAGCTCAATATGTATTAATGGCAGATGAGTTTAAAAAATTCTGTAAAAATGTTTATATTGCAACAGATGATGGATCACTTGGAACTAAAGGTTTTGTAACTACTGTTTTAACTGATTTATTAGAAAAAGGTGAAACATATGATGAAGTTATCGCTATTGGTCCTGTACCAATGATGAAAGCTGTTGTTGGTGTTACTAAGCCAAGAAATATTAAAACTTCAGTTTCATTAAATCCAATTATGATTGATGGAACAGGAATGTGCGGTTGCTGTCGTGTAACAGTTGACGGTAAAGTTAAATTTGCTTGTGTGGATGGTCCTGATTTTGATGGATTACAAGTTGATTTTGATGAATTAATGATGCGTCAAAGAATGTTTAAAGAAGAAGAACATGTAGTAAGTGAAAATGCTAATAGAATGTGTAATTTAATGGGAGGTGTCAAATAATGGCTAAACCAAATATGTCACCTACAAAGGTTCAAATGCCTGAACAAGAACCTGATGTAAGAAATAAAAACTTTAAAGAAGTTGCTTTAGGATATACTAAAGAAATGGCAATGGAAGAAGCAACTAGATGTTTAAACTGTAAACATCAGCCATGTAAAACAGGATGTCCAGTAGGAGTTCCAATTCCTGAATTTATAAAAGAAGTTGCTGCTGGAAATTTTGAAGAAGCATATAAAATCATTACAAGTGAAAATGCTTTACCAGCTATTTGTGGACGTGTTTGCCCTCAAGAAAATCAATGTGAAGGAAAATGTGTTCGTGGTATTAAAGGTGAAGCAGTTGGTATTGGTCGATTAGAACGTTTTGTTGCTGATTACCATATGGCTCACGGTAAACCTGCTACTTTAGATATTAAACCAAATGGTAAAAAAGTAGCGATTGTAGGTTCTGGACCTGCAGGAATTACTTGTGCTGGTGAGTTAGCTAAAAAAGGATATGATGTAACTGTTTTTGAAGCACTTCATAAAACAGGTGGAGTTCTTTCTTATGGAATTCCTGAATTCCGTTTACCAAAAGATTTAGTTCAAAAAGAAGTTGACAGCGTTGCTGCTTTAGGTGTTGACTTTGAAACAAATGTTGTTGTAGGACGTTCAATTACAATTGATGAATTACAAGAACAAGGATATCAAGGTATCTTCATTGGTAGTGGTGCTGGATTACCTCGATTCCAAAATATTCCTGGTGAAAACTTAAACGGTGTTTATGCAGCAAATGAATTTTTAACACGTGTTAACTTAATGAAGGGATATGAATTCCCTAATCATCCTACACCTGTTAAAATTACTGATACAGTTTGTGTAATTGGTGCTGGTAACGTAGCAATGGATGCGGCAAGAACAGCTAAACGTTTAGGGGCTAAAAATGTTTATATTGTTTATCGTCGTGGTGTTGATGAAATTCCAGCTCGTGCTGAAGAAGTACATCATGCTAAAGAAGAAGGAATTATCTTTAAATTATTAACTAACCCAGTTAAAATCGAAGGTGAAGATGGATGGGTTAAATCAATGGAATGTGTAGAAATGGAACTTGGTGAACCTGATGAATCAGGACGTAGAAGACCAGTTGTTATTGAAGGTTCAAACTTTGTTATTGAAACTGGAACTGTAATTGTAGCAATTGGACAAAGTCCAAATCCATTGATTAGACAAACTACTCCTGGTCTAGATACTCAAAGATGGGGTGGAATTATTGTTGATGAAGACACTATGAAAACAAGTAAAGAAGGTGTCTTTGCCGGTGGCGATGTTGTAACTGGTGCGGCAACAGTAATTTTAGCTATGGGTGCTGGTAAAACAGCTGCTAAAGCAATGGACGAATATTTATCAAAATTATAAGATAGTTAGATTGATCAACTCTATTATTTAGAGTTGATTTTTATTTTTAGTAACACTTTATGTTAAAATGGAGATGAGGTGATTGAATGGAGGTATTAATAATATATTGTCATCCTAGCGATAATAGTTTTACAGCACGGGTTAAAGATGAATTTATTAAGGGACTAGTGGCAGCAGGACATCAATATACTTTAGTGGATTTATATCAAGAAAATTTTAATGAGACTTTTAGTGAACAAGAATATACAAGAGAAGCTTTTTATAATGATGAGATGTCAATTAGTGAAGATGTGAAAGCTTATCATAAGCTAATTAATGAGGCTGATATTTTAACTTTTATTTATCCGGTATTTTGGACTGAAGCGCCAGCTAAGCTAGTAGGATGGTTTCAAAGAGTTTGGACTTATGGCTTTGCCTATGGTAATCATGCAGCAATGAAACAATTAGATAAAGCATTGTTTTTGGTTACAATGGGCGGTGATCTTAATGAATTAGTGCGTCAGGAGCAATTAGAGGCAATGAAAACAGTTATGCTTGAAGATCGTATCAATGAACGAGCTAAAGAAAAAGAAATGATTGTTTTTGATCGAATGTCTAGAGATTATCCTAATCGAGAAGCTAATTTTGAACGTTTTTTAAAAATGGCTTATCAAATAGGAAATAATTTGTAGTTTGTATTTAAGTGATAAAAAAGTTATAAATTATTGAATTAATTATTATCATGATAAAAAAGCTATTAATTTTTTATCATTTCGTGTATAATTGACATAAAGGAGTGATAATAAAAAATGTATAAATTTTTGGAACCATATGCTGCAATGGTTGAATTTCTAGGAAAAGCATTAGGGGACAATGTCGAAATTGCTTTACATGATTTAACTTCAAAAGATCAAGAAATTGTCGCAATAATCAATAACCATAACTCAGGAAGAGAAATTGGGGCTAAGTTATCGAATTTATCATTACATTACTTAGAAGAAAAACAATATCTTGATCATGATTATGTAGTTAATTATAAAACTACCGGACCTGACGGTAAATTAATGCGAGCTGCTACTTATTTTATTAAGGAATCCGATAAAGAAATGCCAGTAGGAATGCTTTGTATTAATGTTAATATTTCTGATTTTGAGTATTTAACAGCAACAATTAAAAAAATCTTAGGGATTAAAGATGAAAAAGATATTGAATTTAAAATGGATAATCCAGTCGAAATCTTATCTTCACCTTTAGATGAAATGATTGATATGTATATTAAAGAATGTCTAGAAAAAATGGGCTTCCCAAGTTATTTCTTGGCAGAACGATTAAATGTTGATGAAAAGATCAAAGTAGTTAAATATCTACAAGAAAAAGGTACCTTTAAAGTTAAAGGAGCAATTGTTTTAGTTGCTGAAAAACTAGCGGTTTCCGAACCAACAGTATATCGTTATTTAAAGAAAATGGAAAAATAGGAGGTTAAAATGAAAGAAGTCGTATATGTTAGTGGACATAGAAATCCAGATACTGACAGTATTTGTTCAGCGATTGCTTATTCATATTTATTAAAAGCTATTAATCGCTATAATGCAATGCCGGTTAGATTAGGAAAAGTTAATCGGGAAACTGAATATGTTTTAAAAAGATTTGATGTTGAGATACCGGTTTTATTGAAAACAGTAAAACAAAAAGTAGAAGATTTAAACTATGATAAAGTAACTGTTTTTTCTAAAGAATTAACATTAAAAACAGCATGGGATCTAATGAAACAACAAAATGTAAAATCAGCACCAATATTAGATGACCATGGGCAATTATTAGGTTTACTTTCAACATCAAATATTGTTGAAGGATTCATGGAAAAATGGGATAGTAGTTTATTAAAAGATGCGCATACACCAATTGAAAATGTTATCGATACTCTTGAAGCTTCAATTCTTTATTTGAACCATGATTTAAAAATAATCAGTGGTGATCTTCATATCGCTGCAATGCGTGGTGAAGAAGCTAAAAAAAGAATTAAACCAGGGGATATTGTTATTGTTGGTGGTGACCGTGATGATGCTGTTAATTCATTAATTGAAGCACAAGTATCTTTAATTATTTTGACAGGTTCTCTTGAACTTGAAAAAGATATGCTTGATAAATTGAAAGATAAGGGGATTAGTGTTATTTCTACACCATTTAATACATATTTAACTTCACAACAAATTATTCAAGCTATTCCAGTTGAATATATTATGCAAAAGGGTGATTTGAAAATTTTCACTACTGATGATACTTTGGATCATGTAAAAGAAGTCATGAGTGAAACTCGTTTTAGAAGTTATCCAGTATTAGATTTAAATAATAGATGCGTAGGAAGTATTTCACGTTTTGCTCTGTTAAAAGGATTAAGAAAAAAAGTTATTTTAGTCGACCATAACGAACGTGGTCAATCAATTCCTGGAATTGAAGAAGCTGATATTTTAGAAATTGTCGATCACCATCGTGTTGCTGATATTCAAACAGTTGGACCATTATTATTTAGAGGGGAACCACTTGGATCAACAGCGACAATTGTTACTAAAATGTTTGAAGAATTTGATGTTGAAATTCCACAAGCAATTGCAGGAATTTTACTTGGAGCAGTTGTTTCTGATACATTGTTGTTTAAATCACCAACATGTACACCAACAGATACAAAAATAGCTCGCAAATTAGCTAAAATTGCTCAAGTTGATATTCAAGAATTTGCAATGGATATGTTTAAAGCTGGAACATCTTTAGCTGGAAAAACAGTGGAAGAAATCTTTAATCAAGATTTCAAAAAATTCTTATTTGAAAATGGAACAGTTGGTGTTGGGCAAGTAAACACTATGGATATTGAAGGTTTTGCGGAATATAAAGCAGAAATGCTTGAATATATGACAAAATTCGCTCAAGATAATAATTTAGACTTTGTGGCATTATTATTGACAGATGTAATTAATGCTAATAGTGAAATTTTTGCAGCTGGACCAAAAGCATATTTAGTTGAACAAGCATTTAATATTAAATTAAATGATAGTCAAGCAACTTTAAAAGGTGTTATTTCTCGTAAAAAACAAGTAGTTCCTGCAATTACTGCAGTTATGAGTGATTAAAATGAGATTAGATAAATTTTTAAAAGTATCCAGAATCATTAAGCGTCGGACTTTATCAAAAGAAATTAGTGAAAGTTCTCGAGTTAAAGTTAATGGGAAAGTAGCTAAACCAAGTACTCGTTTAAAAGTAGGCGATGAAATTGAAATTGAGTTTGGACGTAGTCTATTAACGGTTCGAGTAAAAGAATTAAAAGAACATGTATTAAAAGAAGATAGCACGATGCTTTATGAGATAATTAAGGAAGAAAGAATTCAACGAGATATCTAGTTAGCTAGATATCTTTTGTTTATAATAATTATATATGTAAATTGTTTGATAGATATTGCAATTTGGTATACTATATATAAAGAAGTGAAAGGAGATTTTTATGTACGCAAAATTAGCTTGGGAAAAATATACTGATGAACAAATAAAAGATGTTATGGCTTTTAATGAAGGCTATAAAAACTTTATTACTAATGGAAAAACAGAAAGATTATGTGTTAAACAAAGTATTGAGTTAGCCAAAGAAAAAGGTTTTAAAGAATTAAGTGAATATGAAACTTTAAAACCAGGTGATAAAGTATATGTTAATAATATGAATAAAAATATCGCATTGTTTGTAGTTGGAAAACAACCAATAGAAACAGGGATGCGTATTTTAGGGGCTCATATTGATTCTCCAAGAATGGATTTAAAGCAAAATCCTTTATATGAAAGTGAAGGGTTTGCTTTGTTAGATACTCATTATTATGGTGGGGTAAAAAAATATCAATGGGTAACAATTCCTTTATCTTTAATTGGGGTTGTTGTAAAAAAAGATGGTACTGTAATTGATGTAAATATTGGTGAAGATGAAAATGATCCAGTAGTAGGAATTTCTGATTTATTAATTCATTTATCTGCTGATCAAATGAAAAAAGATGCTTCTAAAGTTATTGAAGGTGAAGATTTAGACGTTACAATTGCTAGTATTCCTTTAAAAGATAGTGAAAAAGAAGCTGTTAAAGCCAATGTTTTAAAAATCTTAAAAGAAAAATATGATTTTGAAGAAGAAGATTTTTTAAGTGCTGAAATTGAAGTTGTTCCTAGTGGAAAAGCACGTGATTATGGAATTGACCGTAGCATGGTAGCTGGATATGGACATGATGATCGTGTCTGTGCTTATACTTCATTGATGGCATTATTACAAGTAAACAATCCTGAATATACTAGCTGCTGTATCTTAGTTGATAAAGAAGAAATCGGTAGTGTTGGAGCTACTGGAGCCCAATCACTATTCTTTGAAAACACAGTGGCTGAATTACTTGCAAAACAAGGAACTGATAGTTTTGTAAAAACTCGTCAAGCTTTAGCTAATTCAAAAATGTTATCTAGTGACGTTAGTGCTGGTGTTGATCCATTATATTTAAGTGTTAATGATAAGAAAAATGCTGCTTATTTAGGTAAAGGTATTGTTTTTAACAAATATACTGGATCACGTGGTAAGAGTGGTTCTAATGATGCTAATGCTGAATATATGGCAGAAATTAGAAATGTTTTAGATAGTAAAAATGTATATTATCAAACTGCTGAATTAGGTAAAGTTGATCAAGGTGGTGGGGGAACCATCGCATATATTTTAGGAAACTATAATATGAATGTTATTGATGCTGGTGTTGCTGTATTAAATATGCATGCGCCAATGGAAATTGTAAGCAAAGTAGATGTTTATGAAGCTTATGTAGCTTATTTAACATTCTTAGAAAATATTTAAGATATTTGGTTTTTCCAAATATCTTTTTTTATGTCATAATATAATTATTATAAAGATGGGAGGTTAGATTATGTCGGAGGCAGATGTTATAAAACAAAGTAACAAGCCCCAAAGTAAAACAAGCATAAAAAAAGATTTACAGGCATTAGGATTGAAATCTGGCGATATAATATTAGTACATTCTTCAATGTCTAAAATTGGCTGGATTGCTGGGCGAGAAATAGCAGTTATTGAAGCATTATTGGAGGTAGTAGGCTTACAAGGGACAATTGTCATGCCTAGTTTTACTGGTGAAAATAGTCAACCTGAGCTTTGGCAAAATCCACCAGTACCAGCTAGCTGGGTAGACCAGATTAAAAATGAAATGTTACCGTTTGATCCTTTGACAACACCAACTAGAGAAATGGGATTAATAGCTGAGGCTTTTTGGCACTATCCTGGAACGTTACGTTCTAACCATCCTCAAGTTTCTATGAGCGGACATGGTAAATTGGCTAAGTCAATTATTGAAAATCATCAATTATCACCAGGTTTTGGACGGTTTTCGCCATTACAGCGGGTATATGATTTAAATGGTAAGGTATTATTACTAGGGGTTGATTATAATCGTTGTACTTGTATGCACTTAGCTGAAGTTTGGTTGAATAAAGAAAACCAGTGGTATTTAGATGGGGCTTGTATTAAAGAAAATGGTCAAGATATTTGGAAAGAGTTTCTAGAAATTGCTTATGATGAAAGTGATTTTTTAGAAATTGGAAGAAAATATGAACAGGGAAATAATGTGATCAATGGATTAGTTGGGCAGGCATCAGCAAAACTTATTGGCGTTAAATCTTTGTGTGATTTTGCTTTTGAATGGATGTTAGTAAATAGAAAATAAAGATATTATTAAAGATTTTGGTGTTTTTTACTGATGATTATATTTAATTGTAAAAAAATAAATAAGTAGCTTGTATTATGATGTTTAAATCTAGTACAATTAAACAAAGGCGGTGATGAAGGTGGATAAAGTTGAAGTAGTTGATTATAATGAACAATGGCCACGAAAATATGTTTATGAGGCTAATGTAATTAGAAATATTCTTGTTAGCGAATTGATTACTATTACTCATATTGGATCTACCGCGGTTCCTGGTTTGAAAGCAAAGCCAACAATTGATATATTGGCTTTTGTAAAAGATGTAAAAAAATTAGATGATTTAAATAAAAAGTTTGAAGCAGCAGGATATCGTTGTTTGGGAGAAGATGGTATTAAAGGCAGAAGATTCTTTATGAAAAGTGATAACTCAGTACATGTGCACGCTTATGATGATAATAATCGTGATCGAATTGAGGCTTTACTAGCTTTTTATGATTATCTAAAAGATAATCCAGAGGTTGCTAAAGAATATGAAGATTTGAAAGTTAAATTAGCTAAAAAGTATCCAAGAAATATTAAGAAGTATACGCAAGGTAAAGCGGCATTTACAAAGGAAATAGAAACTAAAGCGGTGAATCGATATCGTCATAAGGATATTGAACAAATTTAGTGGTTCTTAATTTCTCCATTTTGCATAATTTATTAATGGAGGTAATTATATGGACAACAACAGTAATGGTATACGTTTTGAACATACTCCTTATCATAACGTGTATTTAAAAGATCGTAAAAATATTGAATTAACCGGGGTGAAAAGAATTGAAAGTTTTGATTCTTTAGAATTTTTGATAGAAACTTCGTTAGGTTTTTTAAATATCAAAGGAACCGAACTTTCTTTAACACGATTAGATCAGGAAAAAAATGAAGTAAGCATTAAAGGAAATATTGATGCTATTTCATATGTTTCTAGTAAAAAAAGTCCCAAAAGTAAAGAAAGTGTTTTTAATAAATTGCTTAAATAATGGATTTAATAAAGCAGCTTCAAGGGATCAGCTATTCACTGGTATTTGGCTTTCTCTTTACTTTTGTTTATAGTCTTATCAATCGTGTGTTTTATAAATACCACAAAAGTATATTTAGATATTTTATACAGATTATTGTTGGTATTGTTTTTGGGTATTGCTATTATCTTGGTTTGTTAGTGATTAATAATGGTGTGATAAGAGGATATTTTATTATTAGTTTATTAGTAGGATATGTTCTTTATCTCAATTATTATAGCTATTATATGTTTTTTGTAATTGAAGCGATTGTGAAAATGTTAAAATATATTTTATCCCCAATTATATTCATTTTTAGAAAAATAAATGGTATAATAAGACGCATGAAGAAGGTGATTAGATGGCTAATAAAAGAAAAGTTTTCAAATTAATTAAAGGTTTTTCCTTTATGATCATTGGATGTGCTTTGATGATTGTTTTATTTAGCAGCGCTATGAACGTTCTTCAGCGTCAGGATGAAATAGCAGTTTTAGAAAAACAAAAAAAAGCTGTTGAAAAAGAAAAGGCCGAATTACAAAATGAAGTAGAATTATTGAATGATGAAGATTATGTTGCTCGTTATGCTCGTGAAAATTATATATTTTCTCGTGATGGCGAACAAGTATCTATCATTCCTGGAGTAGAATAAGCACTAAGTGCTTATTTTTGTTTTAGTTTTTTAGGGGGTAAAAGATGTTTATTGAAAAAAATATCTATATGCGTTCATTGCGACGGTGGCGAAAAATCACTATTTATGCACCAGATGATTATCAAACTAGTAATAAAAGATATCCAGTTCTATACATAAATGATGGCCAAAATGCCTTTTTTGATGAAGAGTCTTATATGGGTGTTAGCTGGGGCTTTTTTGATTATGTTAAAGAGAATAATTTAGATATTATTATGGTTGCTATTCCATGCAATTTTAAATTAAATAAGCGTGAAGATGAATATGGGCCATGGCCAATAAAAAAAGAAGTATTGTTAATGGAATATGGTGATGATAGTATTAAAGTTGGTGGTGAAGGCGATAAATATATGCGTTTTATCATAAAACAGTTAAAACCATATATTGATAAAAACTTTCCCACAATAGTTGATGATTGTGCGATGGTAGGAAGCTCAATGGGTGGTATAATTACTAGCTATGCGGGTATTAAATATAGCCATATTTTTAAAAAGACAGCTTCACTTTCGACGGCTTATTGGTTTTATGTAGACGAATTTATTGATTTGATTAATAAAAGCGATTTAAGTCCAATAGAATGTTTTTATTTGGATTTAGGTGGTAATGAAGGTAATGGTGATGAAAACATCAGCCGTATATACTATGAAAGCAATGAAAGAATATTTAATGAGTTAATTAAAAAAAGTGACAAGATTGAAGCACGCTTTTTTGAAGATGCTGTTCACAATGAATTTGAATGGCGAAAACGAGTGCCGATTTTTATGGAACTTTTTTATCGTCGGTAGAGGTCGATTAAGACCTCATTTTTTTATTTTTGTTTTCTATTTTGCAAAAAAGGAAAAAGCAGGTAGTAATTTATGTTATTATTTATTAAAATAAATAACAGAGGGGTTTGAATATGTATGAATTAATGTTATCTGATTTGGATGAAACTTTATTAGTTAATCATCATGTTCCTGAATTTAATGTTGAAGCGATAAAAAAGGCGCGTAAACATGGGTTGAAATTTGTTCCAGCAACAGGACGTGCTTTTAATATGATACCAGAAATTTTAAAAGAAATTGGTACATATGATCAAGAAGACGAATATTCGATTTGTTTTAACGGGGCATTAATTGTAGAAAATAAAAATAGTAAAATCTTGAACTTTAAGGGGTTATCATTTGATGTTGCTAAGATGTTATTTGATAAAGCCCGTGATTATGATGTTTGTGTATTGGTATTTACGGTTGATATGTGTTATATCTATAATGCTGATCCTGATGAAGTGCAAAGAAAAAAGGATCAAAAAGCACCGTTTGTTGTAGTTGAAGATTATAATATCGATAATTTAAAAAATGATCGAATAGCTAAAATTTTATATCAAAAAAAAGATATGAACTATTTAAAGAAAATAGCAGCTGATCTTAAAGATGATATTGAAAATAAAGCTTGTGCTAGTTATTCATCAAATCGTTATTTGGAATTTAATGCACCTGGAGTAAATAAAGGATATGGGCTTAAATGGTTAGCTAGTTATTTAAATATTGATTTAGATAAAACAATTGCCATTGGTGATAACTATAATGATGTTGAGATGATAAAACAGGCCAAACTTGGTGTTTGTGTAGCTTGTGGTGATGATGAAATAAAGAGTATTGCCAATTATGTAACTAAACTTGATTACAATCAAGGAGCAGTAAAAGAAGTAATTGAAAAATTTATTTTGGAGGAAGAATAATGGGTTATAAATTAATAGCATGTGATTTGGATGAAACTTTATTAAATGACCAGCATCATGTTGGTAAGCGTAATGTTGAAGCGATTCAAAGAGCGCGTAAAGAATATGGGGTTAAATTTGTTCCAGCAACAGGAAGAGGCTTTATGCAAATTCAGCCTGAGTTAAAAGAATTACAATTATATGATTTACCAGAGGAGTATGTTATTTCGTTTAATGGAGGAGCTTTAACTGAAAATAAGGGTAATCGTCTTATTGAATTTAAAGGCTTAGAATTTGAAAAGATGAAACAGATTTTTGAAGCAGGGTTGAATTTTGATGTTTGTATCCATGTTTATACCCCTGAGCATTTATATGTGTTTAATTTAAGTGAATCAGAACGACAAAGATTATTGGAACAAAGATTGGAAGTAATCTATCCTGAGGAAAATAGTGTTGATTTCTTAAAAGATACACCAATTTCTAAAATATTGTATCAAAATACTGATGTGCCATATTTAATGAGTTTGGAAGATGGTTTAAAACCAATTACTGATGGATGTTGTGCGGTTAGTTATTCATCTAATCGTTATATGGAATTCAATGCTTTAGGTGTTGATAAAGGACAAGGTTTAATAGATCTTGCCGACAAATTATCAATTGCAATTGAAGATACAATTGCTGTTGGAGATAATTATAATGATATGGCAATGTTAAAAGTAGCAGGATTAGCAGTAGCAGCTAATAATGCTGTTGATGAAGTAAAAGCAGCTTGTGATTATACAACAAAAGCTAATAATAATGAAGGCGTTGTAGCCGAATTAATAGAGAAGTTTATTTTCAATGAGATTTAAAGATATTGCACAAGCTGAATTTCAAAAAGATTATTATAAAAAACTTCATGATTTCGTTGAAAACGAATATAAACATAAAACAATATTTCCACCTAAGCAAAATATTTTTAGAGCTTTAAATTTATGTGACTATGATGATGTAAAAGTAGTTATTTTAGGTCAAGATCCTTATCATGAATTACATCAGGCTAATGGCTTGGCGTTTAGCGTATCGCCTGGAGTTAGAGTTCCGCCTAGTCTAGTAAATATTTATAAAGAATTACATAATGATTTAAATACTACTATTCCTAATCATGGTGATTTAACGAAATGGGCTAAGCAAGGGGTGTTGTTATTAAATAATGTTTTAACTGTTGAACAAGGTCGAGCTAATAGTCATGCAGGTATTGGTTGGGAAACTTTTACCTTAAATATTGTTAAAGCATTAAACGAACGAGAAAAACCGCTTGTTTTCATTTTATGGGGTAATAATGCTCGTGCTAAAAAGCAATATATTGATACTTCTAGACATCTTGTTTTAGAAAGTGCTCATCCATCGCCATTATCTGCTAGTCGTGGCTTTTTTGGATCGCGTCCGTTTAGTAAAGCAAATCAGTTTTTAGTTAAAAATGGCATTGAGCCAATCGATTGGCAAATTGAAAACATTTAAAGAAATTGATGAAGCGTTAGTTTATATTGAATCTAAACGGGCTAAAAGAACGCTAGATCAATTTAAAGCAACTATAAAGAAATATGGATTTAATGTTAATCAAAAAAACATGATTCATATTGCCGGAACTAATGGTAAGGGTTCTACAACAAATTATCTAAAAGAAATTTTAATGGCTCA
The DNA here is from genome assembly GCF_002160495.1 of Erysipelatoclostridium sp. An173. GTDB lineage: Bacteria > Bacillota_I > Bacilli_A > Erysipelotrichales > Coprobacillaceae > Thomasclavelia > Thomasclavelia merdavium. The sequence continues at coordinate 22,599 of NZ_NFKR01000014.1, forward strand.
CGGTTATAATGTTGGGACATTTACTTCTCCTTATTTAATTTGTCATAATGATCGTATTTGTATTAATGGTAAAATGATCGACGATGATCGTCTTTTAAAGATAATCAATGAATTAGTACCGATAATTGAAAATGATCAATTATCAATGTTTGAAATCGATACATTAATCATGCTTAAGTATTTTAATGAATCTGATTTGGATTTTCGAATTATTGAAACTGGTATTGGTGGTTTGAATGATAAAACTAATGTAATAACAAGTCGTTGTAGTGCTATTACTAATATTGGTTATGATCATCAGTTTATGCTAGGAGATACTTTAGAAAAAATCGCTGTTCATAAAGCCGGAATTATTAAAGATAATCAAAAATGTTATACAACTGAAAAGAATCCGGGATTATTAAATATTTTTGAAGATGTATGTAATTTAAAAAGAAGTGAATTAATAAAGGTAGCTGTTCAATGTGACTATCAATATCCTTATGTTTTTACTTGTTTAAATCAGCAGTATGTTTTAAAAAACTGTGGCAGTTATCAAGTTGCTAATGCTTCATTAGCGATAACGATTGCAAATGATTTAATTGAATTGAAGCCAAGTTTGTTACAACAAGCCTTAAACAAGGCTAGCTGGCCAGGACGTTTTGAAAAAATTGATAAGGTTTATTTAGATGGGGCTCATAATGTAGATGGTATTAAATCGTTGATAAAAACTTTGATCGATCAAAATATTGATGATGTATTGATTATCTTTAGTGCTTTGCAAGATAAAGATACAAAAATTATGAAAGACTTACTTTGTCGCTATTCAATTATAGAAGCTAGTTTTGATGATGAACGTTTAAAATCTGATGCGCCGGATTTTAAAAAAGTATTAAAAGATAATTGGAATAATCACAAAAATATTGTTGTCACTGGATCGCTGCATTTTATTAGTGCGGTTAGAAAATATTTGGTAGCTAAAAAATAGTATAGTTATATATTGCCAGCATTTAATCAATAAGGGGAAATCCCTTATTGATATGGATGCTGGTAATTTATTGGTTCATCAAACTCTGCCCAATTAAAATATACTAATTGTAATAAATACTCATGATTGGTTTTACTATCGCGAATGATGAAGTGATCACGTCCTGCTTGTTGAATAATTCCACGATAAACTTTATCGCGCCATTCGTTGCTATTTGAGTAAGTAAAATAAAAAGTACCTAGTTTACCGATATTTAATCTTAAAATGTTTTCGATATAAGTTTGATCAATTACTGGAGCAGGAACCATTGTAGTACCAGTACCAGGAGTATTACTTGTATTAGGAGGAGTAGTTATAGGTGGAGGATTAGTTGAAGAATCGCTGGGATTTTCAGCAGATGAATTGTCATTTTCTTGACGTACTAAAAAAGGATTTAAATCATTAAAATAATTCATATGCAGTCTCCTTGTTAAAAATTTTTATAAGTCACATCTTAAATCATGCCCTGGATTATAAAAACAATGTTGTTTATACCGACCAGAAAGATTGCCATAAAATTCTGGCGGGCAAGCAACATTGGCACCAGGATTTTTGAACCAGAGTGCATTTGTAGCTGGTTCATTACGATAACCGTTAATACAGCGAAGGGCTAGACTCCTAACTAGACTATTAACAGGTTCGTTAAATAATGGAGTATCTACTCCAGAAAAAGCATTTTTTTGATAAATAACTTCAGTAATGGAACGTGTATTTCTAAATACATCACAGTTGGCAACGACACGATTAATTACTACATTACCAACTAATAACATTCCTTGTTCGCCTTCTCCAAGTGCTTCCGATTGAATCAATCGTGCCAGTAATTCGACTTCTTCGTTAGAATATTTAACTCGTGCCAAATTATCACCCCGTTATAATATATGTATTAAAAAAAATAAAATACCTTTATTATTGTTTAAATCGTTTTGTTTATGGTTTTGTGGAATAATTTGGTGTTTTTTAAATAAAACATAATAAAAAATTTACAAGAATGCATTTATTTATAGTTTAATAAAAAAATAAAAGAGAGTATAATTAATGACAAGATATAATACTTATATTTTATATAATAAATCTCGTATTTAGTTTTATTTTATGCTAAAATAGTATTATAGGTAAAGCGCTTACATTAGACAAGGAGGTATTTTAAAAAATGGGAAGAGAGATTGTCGCAATGATTTTAGCTGGAGGACGTGGAACTCGTCTAGAAGCACTAACAGCTAAAGTAGCTAAGCCAGCAGTGCATTTTGGGGGTAAATATCGTATTATCGATTTTCCTTTAAGTAACTGTGCAAATTCTGGAATTGATGTTGTAGGTGTGTTAACTCAATACGAATCTGTATTATTGGGTACTTATGTTGGTGCCGGAACTAAATGGGGCCTTGATGGTAAACAATCATTGGCAGCAATTTTACCAGCACGTGAACGTGGTGAAGTTGGAGCTACTTGGTATGCTGGAACAGCGGATGCAATTTATCAAAATATTAGTTTCTTAGATCAATATGATCCTGAATATGTTTTAATCTTATCAGGTGACCATATTTATAAAATGGATTATGATAAGATGCTTACTGCTCATAAACAACGTAAAGCAGATGCTACTATCGCAGTATTAAATGTATCTTTAAAAGAAGCTAGTCGTTTTGGAATTATGAATACTAATGAAGATGGTACGATTTATGAATTCGAAGAAAAACCTGCTAAACCTAAATCTACATTAGCTTCAATGGGTATTTATATTTTCACATATAAAGAATTAAGAAAATATTTAATTGATGATGCAAAAGATGAAAATAGTAAACATGACTTTGGTATGAATATCATTCCAAGTATGTTGAATGATAACAAAAAATTATATGCATATGAATTTAGCGGATACTGGAAAGACGTTGGAACAGTTGAAAGCTTATGGCAAGCTAATATGGACTTATTAAACGATAAAGAATTAGATCTTTACAATATTAAAAGAGATTGGAAAATCTATACTGAAGATACTTTGGAAAAACCTCAAATTATTGGTGACAAAGCAAGTATCAAAAATTCAATGGTTACTCAAGGATGTTTGGTTAACGGTACTGTTGAAGGATCTGTATTATTCAACAATGTAAATATTGGTGAAGGTGCAAAAGTCGTTGATTCTGTATTAATGCCAGGCGTATTAGTAGAAGAAGGTGCTGAAGTCTATAAAGCTATTGTAGATGAAGGTGTTGTAATTCGCGCTAATACAAAAGTTAATGAAGAAGCCAAAGATGTAGCTTTGATTAGTGATAATAGTAAGTAGGGGAGGAAATAGAGATGGTTAAAGTAATTGGTGTAGTAAATTTACATTCAGATGTAGATTTTGTAGGTCTTACAGAAAGAAGACCAGCAGCGTCTGTTAGTTTTTTAGGACGTTATGCGTTGATTGACTTTGTTTTATCAAACATGTCTAATTCAACTATTGATGCAGTTGGAGTATTAATTCAAAAGAAACCAAGATCATTATTAAAACATTTAGGTAATGGTAATTCTTGGAATTTCAACTCTAAAGCCGGTGGTGTATCTTTGTTATATAACGAAAAATACGCTAATAACCCTAATTATAATCATGATATTAATAACTTAATTGAAAATATTGCATTTTTAGAAAGCAATAAAGCTGATTATGTAGTTGTTGCTCCTGCTCATATTATTACTACAATGAATTACAATGATGCTATTGAAAGTCATGAAAAATCTGGTGCTGAGATTACTATGGTTTATAAAAAAGTTCATGATGCTAATGAAGCATACATTGGATGTGATTGTTTAACTGTAAAAAATAAAACAGTAACAGCAATTGAAAAAAATAGAGGTAGCCGTAAAGATTGTAGTATTTCAATGGAAACATATGTTTTCAATACAAAAACTTTATTAAAAGTAATGAAACAAGCTCAAAAAATTAGTTCATTCTTTAGTTTAAGAGATGTATTAGCATATTTATGTGATGAAAAACAAATTAATGCTTATGAATATAAAGGATATGCACGTTGCATGGATTCATTAGAACATTATTATCAATATTCATTAGAATTCTTGGATCTTGATGTTTCATCTGCAGTATTTAAAAGCAACTGGCCAATTTATACAAATACTAATGATACACCTCCTGCAAAATACTTATCTGAATCAGAAGTTGTTAGTTCATTTGTAGCTAATGGTGCAATGATCAATGGTACTGTTGAAAATAGTATTATTGGACGTGATGTTACAATTGGAACAGGTGCAGTAGTTAAAAATAGTATTTTATTCTCAGGATCTGTTGTTAGCCCAGGGGCTCACTTAGAAAATGTAATTATGGATAAACATTCTAAGGTTAAACGTCAATTAGACTTAAAAGGGGATTCTAAAACACCATTATATATTAAAGAAGGAGATGTAGTTTAATGCGAGTTTTATTTGCTACATCAGAAGCTACTCCATTTATTAAATCTGGAGGATTAGCTGATGTATTAGGTTCTTTACCAAAAGAAATGGTAAAAAAAGGTGTCGAAAGTATTGTTGTTTTACCAAAATACCAAGATATGAAATTGGCAGACAAAATTGAATATGTAACTAATTTCGATATTTGGGTTGGATGGCGTAAAGTATATTGTGGTGTATTTACCTATGTATTAGATGGTGTTCGTTTCTACTTTATTGATAATGAACAATACTTTAAAAGACCTGGATTATATGGATATGATGATGACAATGAAAGATTTGCATATTTTGATTTTGCAGTCTTAGAATTGATTTCTCATTTAGATTTAAAACCAGATATCTTACATTTACATGATTGGCAAACTGCGATGATTGCTATGTTGTATAAGGAAAGATATTGTTATTATGAACATTATGAAAATATTAAAATTGTCTTTACGATTCATAATATTGCTTTCCAAGGAAAAGCAGACCCTAATTTATTAAGTGAATTATTTGGGTTAGATAATTATCTATATTATAATGGAAATTGTCGTAATGATGGATGCTTTAATATGATGAAAGCAGCTATTTTCTATAGTGATATCGTAACAACAGTTTCTCCAACTTATGCAAAAGAAATTTTAACACCTGAATATGGTGAAGGATTACAAAATATCCTTGAAATGCGTAAATATGATTTATATGGTATTTTAAATGGGGTAGATTATGATGTAATCAATCCTGCTACTGATCCAGAAATTGTTAAAAATTACGATATCAATACAGTATTTGAAGACAAAGTGGCTAATAAATTAGCACTTCAAAAAGAAGTTGGATTACCAGAAAATAAAGATGTACCATTAATTGGGGTAGTAACTCGTTTAACTAAACAAAAAGGGTTGGATTTGATTTTAAATCAATTCAGTGAAATGTGCAGCCGTGATGTTCAAATTATAATTTTAGGTGCTGGGGATCACGTATATGAAGATGCTTTAAAAGGTATCGCTTATCATCATCCTGATAAAGTATCATTACAGTTAAAATATGACTTTGGATTATCTTGTCGTATTTATGCTGGATGTGATATGTTCTTAATGCCTTCATTATTTGAACCTTGTGGATTATCACAAATGATGTCACTTCGATATGGAACAATTCCAATCGTTAGAGAAACTGGTGGTTTAAAAGACAGTGTTCAACCATATGATGAATATGCACACACTGGAACTGGATTTAGCTTTGCAAACTTCAATGCTCATGAAATGATGAGAACAATTGATTATGCTTTAAAAGTATATAATGAAGATCCCGAAGCATGGAAAGGTATCATGACAAGAGCGATGAGTGCAAAACTTGACTGGGATGCTAGTGCTGATCAATATTTAAAAGTTTTTAATTCATTGTTAGGATAAACTCGAAACCTCATAAGGGCAGTTAGTAGCTGCCCTTTTTTAACGTATTAACGATTGAATGTTAACATTTTTTTGTTTACAATATAAACGATTAAAAAATTTTTTTCTGGTAATTTTATAAGGGAGACTATATATGATAAAAGCAATTTTTTTTGATATCGATGAAACTTTAATTTCTAAAAATCATCCGCAAATAAGTGATGGTGTAGTTAATGCTTTAAAATGCTTAAGAGAAAAAGGGATAAAATTATTTATTGCTAGTGGACGCCATGCTTTAGAGATTGAGGAGTTAGGGATTAATGATAAATTTATTTTCGATGGTTATTTAACTTTAAATGGCGGTTATTGTTATAATCAAAAAGAAGTTATTTATAAAAATCCAATCAATAAAGAAGATATAGCAAGAATAGTATCTTATATTAGTGAGCATAATTTAGCGTGCAGTTTTGTAGAAAGTAATGATTTATATGTTAATTTAGTTAATGATTATGTCGTTGAAGCACAGAAATCTATTAATACGTCAATACCGCCAGTTAAAGATGCTAAAAGAGCTTTAGAAAATGATGTTTATCAAGTTAACCCATTTGTAGGTGAAGAGGATGTTATTAAATTAACTGCTGAGTTAGAAAATTGTAAATATACTAAATGGCATGATGGTGCATATGATTTAATTGCCAAAAATGGTGGAAAACAAGAAGGAATTAAAGCGGTTCTTAAGTATTATGGTATCAAATTAGAAGAAACTATGGCTTTTGGCGATGGTCATAATGATGTTGATATGTTAAAGCTAGTTGGCATTGGAGTGTGTATGGCTAATGGGCATCCAGAAACCATTGCTTGTAGTGACTATGTTACTGACACTGTCGAAAATGATGGAATTGTAAGTGCTTTAAAGCATTTTAAATTGATCGACTAAAATTTGGTTGTAATAACTTAGTTAGTTGTGTAAAATGATGATAGCAAGGAGGGATGATGATGAAAAAATCAATCCTGTTTCTTATCATGGTTTCTTTAATGTGTTTAACTTCAGCTTGTGGTGCCCGTGATAAAGAAGTTAATTTAACTAAAACGGGGGAATTATATACTACTGAAGATGGTGTGAGCTTTTATTATCCTAAAGATTATGAGATTAGTGTTGTTTCTGATTTAAATGATTTAAATGGAGTAAATACAGTAGAATTTACAAAAGATAATAATATGTTGTATTTTACTGTGGTAAATGATAATACTGATAATTTAGTTGAAGATAAAGATGAGTTATATACGGGAATGCTTGAACAAAGTAAAGCATCGGATGTTGAGGTATTAAAGCCGGTTTTAGATAGTGGCTTAGATGTATATGAGTATATATATGAATATAGTGAAACTGGTGTAAAGAGCAAAGAGATAGTATATTTTTTAGAGGATAAAACTTATATTTATGGTTATCGTACTGTAAAAGATGAATTTGCGGATAATGAAGAGGAAATGACTGTATATTTGGAAAGCTTTTCAATGGCAGTCGGCAAATAAGTTGTATTTTTAGATTGATTTTGGTAAGATATTAAATAGTTAGTGAGCAGTAATTTATTTGGATATTAATTTAAACTGCTTGATGGTAGAAAATTAAATGGGGATTGATATATGCTTATCGAAATCTATTAAAACATTTAACATTAAAGCATCTGCTATCGAGAATGTAGCATTATGCTTTTTTATTTATGGAGGTAATGATGAAGTTATTTAATACACTAACAAATAAAAAAGAAGATTTTAAACCGCTTCGTGAAGGTGAAGTGAGCATTTATGTATGTGGACCAACAGTGTATAATTACGTACACATTGGCAATACACGACCTATGATTGTGTTTGATGTTTTAAGAAGAACGTTTGAATACTTAGGTTATAAAGTAACTTTTGTATCAAATTTTACTGATGTTGATGATAAAATTATCAAAGCAGCTAAAGAAGAAGGGATTACCGAAAAGGAATTGACTGACAAATATATCAAAGCATATGAAGATGTTCGCCGTGATTTGAATTTATTATTCCCAACTTACGCTCCAAGAGTTACTAATACTATGGATGCTATTATTAATTTTATTGATGGGTTAGTAAAAGATGGGTATGCTTATGAAGTCGATGGTGATGTTTATTTTAGAGTATCTAAAATTAAAGAATATGGTCAATTATCAGGAATTAAAATTGAAGATTTAGTGGCTGGTGCTAGTGATCGTGTTGATGAAAATGATAAAAAAGAAGAATCAACTGATTTTGCATTATGGAAAAAAACAGATGAAGGGATTCAATTTGATAGTCCATGGTCTAAAGGAAGACCGGGGTGGCATACTGAATGTGTTGTAATGATCAATGATATTTTTGAAGATGGTAAGATTGATATTCATGGTGGTGGACAAGATTTAAAATTCCCGCATCATGAAAATGAAATTGCTCAATCAATGGCGTGCCATCATCACCCAATTGCTCATACTTGGATGCACAATCAAATGATCAATATTGATAATCAAAAAATGTCAAAATCATTAGGTAATGTAATTTGGGCTAAAGATATGATTGCTAAATTAGGATGTAATGTTTATAAATGGCTAATGTTATCAAGTCATTATCGCAATCCGTTGAATTTAACTGATGAAGTAGTAGCTACTGTAAAAAAAGAAGTTGCAAAAGTAGATAATGTTATTAAAACTGTTTCATTATATTTACAAGTAAATCATGTTGCTAAAGGTGAAGTTAATAAGCAAATTGTTGATGATATGGTAAGTGCTTTAGAAGATGATTTAAATACATCTTTAGCTTTAACAAAGATTTTAAATCAAGTAAAAGTATTGAATCAATTATTTAGACAAAAAGATAAAGATGATCAGGCAATTAGTGAGGCTTATCAAACTTTATTAGCGATGGTTAATGTAATTGGTTTTGTTTATGAGCCAAGACAGCTTTCTGACGATGAATTAGAATTATATCAAAGCTGGAATGATGCTAAAGCTAAAAAAGATTTCCAAACAGCTGATAAAATTCGTGATGAGTTAATTGATAAGGGGATAATTTAATGCGACCAGATTTAATTAATCCTAGCGTATTAGCTTATTTAGGAGATAGTGTTTTTGAACTTTTAGTAAGAGATTATTTAGTTAGAGAAAGTGGCCTTGCCAAGACTCATGAAATTCAAAAAGAAGCTATTAAATATGTAACAGCAACTTCCCATGCTAAGTTTATGCATGATATGTTATCAGAAGGTTTTTTTAGTGAAGATGAAGTAGGAATTTATAAGCGGGGTCGTAATAATAAAGGTAATAAAAATGAAAGTATTGAGCATTTGCATTCGACTGGTTTTGAAGCAATAATTGGTACATTGTATTTACAAAAAGATTTTAAAAGAATGAATGAAATATTTAATCGATATAAAGAATATATAAATTTGAGATAAATTTGAGACGAAAATAGGTGAAAAATATGAAACAATATATATATGGTAAAAACACGATATTAGAAGCTTTAAAGGGAGAAAAACGTGTATATACTGTGTATGTCCAAAACAATTTTAAAGACAATAAAATTATTGAACTATGTAAAAAAACGAAAGTTCCATATCGCCAGGTTGATAAGTCGGAATTTATCAAGAAAGTTGGCAATGTTACTCACCAGGGAATTATGGCAGAAGTAGAGGGATATCGCTACTATTCTCTTGATGAGATATTAGATGCTATTCCAGAGGGCAAACAACCATTGCTATTAATGTTAGATGGACTAGAAGATCCTCATAACTTAGGGGCTATTTTAAGAACATGTGATGCAATAGGCGTTGATGGTGTAATTATTGGTAAAAATCGTAGTGTTGGATTAAATGGTACGGTAGCTAAAGTATCAACTGGGGCTATTGATCATGTTAAAGTAGCTCAGGTTACGAATTTATCAAGAACATTAGAAGAATTAAAGAAACGTTCTTTTTGGGTAGTAGGCTGTGATTTAAATCAATCTCAGGATTATCGAGCTATTGATTATAACATGCCTTTAGTAATTGTGATTGGTTCTGAAGGTTTTGGAATATCACGACTAGTGAAAAAAAATTGTGATTTTAATGTAGTTTTACCAATGGTGGGGCATGTAACATCGCTAAATGCCTCAGTAGCAACTGCTGTAATTTTATACCAGGTATATAATTCTCGTAACCCTTTATAAGCAGAAGGGAGGTAACCATGGATGGTTACGATGTTGAAGAATTGTATTATTTATATTTGCAGGATTGTCCGGAAGCAAAACGATATTTAATGAAATTTTGTTATAAACAAATAGAAATCATTTTACCTAAGTATTATATAAGTACAATTTATAAAGATGAGTATGAAGATTATATTCAGCTTATTATGGTAAGAGTGTTTAAATCATTAAATAATTATCGTCCAGATAAAGGGATGAAAATGAGAAGTTTTATTTCCATGCTGATTGAAAATGCGATAAAATCAATCGTATTGAAAAATAGTGGCAAAGTAATTAGAGAAAAAAGAGTAGTATATTCATTAGATGATTATTATGATGCAACTCAAAAAATTCGTTATGTTACTAATTTGATTGATGAACGAACTCCGAATCCCAATCGATATTGTATTGAACAAGAGCAACAGCAGGAAATTGATAAATATTTATTACAAGTTTGTTCAGAACTTGAACAAAAGATAGTAAAGTATCACCAGGCAGGTTATAAAAATCAAGATATTGCCAGGATATTAAATATTGATATTCGCAGTGTTTATAATGCGAACTATCGAATCCAAAAAAAGATAGCAAAATTCAAATGTATTTGACTATCATTGGTATTTATGATAAATTATTATAGCATAGAAATGAGCTGATAGTATGAAAGAAAAAGTAATTTTAGTTTGTACAGAGTGTTTATCACGTAATTATACAATTACAAAAAATAAACGAGTTAATGTAGAAAGATTAGAATTAAGAAAATTTTGCAAAAAATGTGGAAAACACACATTGCATAAAGAAACTAAATAGGAGGTTTAGCTGTGAAATTTCGTGATTGGTTTACTCTAAAAGGAATTAGAAGTGAAATTAAAAAAATTAGCTGGTTATCGAAAAAAGAATTGGCCCAAAATTCAGCTACTGTATTAGCATTTTGTTTTGTTTTAGGGTTATACTTTTTTGCTGGTGATGCAATCATTGCCTTTATATTAAAAGCATTGGGGATGAATTAAAATGACAGGAATGAATGATGAAGGAAGACGCTGGTATGTTGTTAATACATACTCAGGTCATGAAAATAAAGTAAAAGAAAATCTAGAAAAGCGTGTTGAATCAATGGGATTACAAGATGTGTTATTTCAAATTGTTATTCCTGAACATGTTGAAACTGAGATTAAAGATGGTAAAAAAATTAATAAAACTAAAAACATGTTTCCTGGTTATGTCTTAGTTGAAATGATCATGACAGATGAAGCATGGTATGTTGTAAGAAATACTTCAGGAGTAACTGGATTTATTGGATCTTCTGGTGGTGGAGCTAAACCATTCCCACTTCCAAAAAGTGAATTAGAACCAATTTTAAAGAAAATGGGTATTAGTACTTCAGAAGTATCAGTAAATTATGAACCAGGTGATGAAGTTAATGTAATTTCTGGTCCATTTGCTGGTAAGAGTGGAAAAGTTGAATCAATTGATACTGAAAAAGAATCAGCTAAAGTTTTAATAGATTTTTTAGGAAATTTAACACCAATCGAAATCGATTTAGTTCAGTTAGAAAAAGCGGATATTTAATATTCGCTTTTTTTTGGGTTAAATGGTGTAATTTTGAAAAAGGATTTAGACAAAATATATGTTTAAGTCCTTTTTTTGTGCCTTTTTTTATTAGAAGTATAAATGATTACAAAATGGCAATTATTAAAGATATAGGAAATATAAAATATTTTTTTCAAAATATGAAAAAATAAATTTAATAAAATTTAAGGTTTTGTAATTTTTATAAAGAGTAAAAAAACGTAGTAAAATAGGGGGTTTAATAAGAAAATTATTGTTTTATATATTAAACAAGTTCTTTAATAATTGAAATTTCTTTGATTATATCGATAAAATTTGCATTTTGTATCAAAATATGTTATTATGCAAAGGACGTTCAAGATAGGAAGTGAATTAATGAAAGAAAAACGTAATAAAGAACAATTAATTGATTTTATTAATGAAAACATTATCAAAAGACGCGCAATGTTTATCCCAATTTTAGGGGTATCAGTATTTATGTTAGTGGGTTATGCTGCAATCGATAAAGAAGCACCAGTAATTGTTTCTAATCGTATTGAAGTTCCATATGGTGAAAAATTGGATTTAGACGTAATTGATATCACTGATAATCAAGATTCACGCCAAGATTTAGTGGTTGAAGGGAATGTTAACAGTGTAGATGTTGATCAATTAGGTACTTATAGTATGACAGTTTCGGCTACTGACAGTTTTTCAAATGTAACTACAAAAACAGTTAGTGTTGAAGTTGTTGATGATGAAGCTCCAGAATTTAAAATTGCCGGAGCAAAAAAAGGTTATGTTGTTCAAGTTCCAATTAATGGAAGTAGCGATATAACAAGTTATGTCAGCGCTATTGATAACGTTGACGGTGATGTTTCACCTTTTATTGAATCAGATAAAGCCTTGGATGCTAGTAAAGCTGGAATTCAAGATATTACTTTAAAAGTAACTGATTCTGCTGGTAATGTTAGAGAAAAGACTTTTGAATTTGCTGTTTCAGATTTAACAGCACCTGTTGTTACTTTATCTCAAGGAAACGATGTTGTTATTGATTATGGTAGCGAATTTAAATTGGAAAACTATTTAACAGCTACAGATGATTTAGGAGTTGTAACTAATACAGTTTCTGGAACTGTTGATACAACTAAAGAAAATGAAGTGCAAACTATTGAAGTTACTACTCAAGATGAAGCGGAAAATAAAGTGGTTACTACTTTAAACTTTACTGTAAAAGATATCGGTGGGCCACAAATCAACTTATCTACAACTGCAGTAGAAGTTGTCAAAGATTCTGCTTTTGATCCACGTCAATATTTAGTATCAGCAATTGACAATAAAGATGGTGATGTAACAGCGAATGTTGCTGTTAGTGGAATTGATACAAGTTCTACTGGAAATAAAACTGTTACTTATTCAGTAAGTGATAGTTCTGGAAATCAATCTACAGCAACTTTAAGTGTTAAAGTTTATACTCCAGGATCTAAGATTGTAGAAACTGCATATACTAAATTAGGTACACCATATGTATATGGTGCAAGTGGACCTAACGCCTTTGACTGTTCAGGATTTACTTCTTGGGTATATCGTCAACACGGTATCTCAATTGCAAGAACAGCTCAAGGACAATCAAGAGGGGGAACTCCTGTTGATCGTGCTAACTTACAGCCAGGTGATTTAGTATTCTTTGGATCAAGTACAAGCAATATTACCCATGTAGGCATTTATATTGGTGGTGGGCAAATGGTACATGCACCACATACTGGTGATGTTGTTAAGGTTTCTAGTTTAAACCGTAACTATGTTTGTGCAAGAAGATATTTATAAAAATGTAATTAAGAAAGGATAAACGTCCTTTCTTTTTTTATATATCGTCATAAGAATATAGGGGAGGTATAAGATGGATACATTTGATATTATTAGAGCTTTATGTCAACAAACCCCTAAAGCTTATGCGATTATTAGAGGAGCGATAGTAAATGGGTCGATGCTAGCTTATGAATTTGGACAAGGTACCATTATTGTAGTAGAAGCATTTGGTTTGCCAGTAACTGGTTGTGGACTAGGAATACATGCTATGCATATTCATGAAGGTGGTAATTGTTCGGGTAGTGCTGATGAACCATTTGCTGATACTGGTGGACATTACAGTACAAATAGTTGCCCTCACCCTTATCATACAGGTGATTTACCACCGCTATTTTCAAATGATGGTTTAGCTTGGATGGCAGTTTATATTGATAAATTTACACCTGAAGACATTGTTGGTCGTACAATCGTTATTCATGCTGGACTTTATGATTTTACTAGCCAGCCTTCAGGAAATGCTGGAGCAATTATTGCCTGTGGTGCTATTAGAGAATTATATCAGTAATATTTACATTTCTTAAGTAGAAACTTACTATGATTATGTTACAATAAAGTAGCGGAGGTAAAAAGATGGGTAAGTTATTGTTTTTTGATATTGATGGAACTTTGATAGAATGTAATCAGGATATTTATGCAATTACTGATAATACTAGAATTGCTTTGGATAAACTTAAAGAAAATGGTCATGATGTTTTTTTAGCGACTGGGCGTTGTAAGTGTTTTATTACTGATGGGGTAATGGATTATCCTTTTAGCGGTTATGTAACATGTAATGGTGGTTATGTTGAATATAAAAACCAACCAATTTATAAAGCTATTGTTTCTAGTGAAGCTATTAAAGCAACGATGGAACTTTCAAATCAGCATAATTTTAATTATTATTTTGAAAGTAGTGATTATATTTATGTTCGTGACCGTAATGATTCAAGACATCTTGAATTTGCGAATAATTGGGGGATGAAAGATAAAACTATTATTGATGATTTTGATCCCGAAAAAATTGAAACTTATATTGGAATGATTGTTGTTAATGATAAAAAAGATATTCCGATTCTTGTTGAAAAATTAAGCCCTTATTTTGATGTCCAACGTCATCAAAGCGATTATTCATTTGATTTAACATTAAAAGGAGTTTCTAAAGCAGTCGGAATAGAAAAATTAGTTGAGCGATTAGGACGTGATATGGCAGATACAATTGCCTTTGGTGATGGTCGTAATGATATTGAGATGTTAGAAACTGTAGCTATGGGGGTAGCAATGGGGAATGCGGTCCCAGAAGCTAAGGCTGTTGCCGACTTTGAAACTGATCGAATTGAAAATGATGGAATTGTAAAAGCTTTAAAAGAATTTAGATTGATTTAGCTTTACAGGAGAAATGAAATGATAAAATTAGGACACCGGGGATATAGTGATAAATATCCTGAAAATACAATGATGGCTTTTAAAGCGGCAATAAATGGTAATTTTGATGGTGTAGAAACAGACGTTCAATTAACTAAAGACAATCAACTGGTTCTAATCCATGATGAAACAATTAATCGAACATCTAATGGTAGAGGGTATGTTAAGGATCATACTTATCAAGAATTATGTAAGTTTAATTTTAATTATCGCTTTAAAAATGTTGAGGCTAAAATACCATTATTAGCTGAATTACTGGATTATTGTTATGGTAAAGATGTTATTTTGAATTTGGAAATTAAAACTGATAAGATTCAATATCCTAACATTGAACAAATGACATATGATTTAGTTAAGGAAAAAGGAATGTTAAAACAAGTGATGTTTTCATCTTTTCATCTAGATAGTTTATTGAAACTACGGTCAATTGATCCTGATTTATATTTAGGGTATTTATTTGAAGATGATTATCAAAAAAATAAGGAACTTGTTTTAAAGCATCATTTTCATTGTCATAGTAAATATGTGTTTTTAAACGAACAAGAAATTAAGGATTATTTGAAACATCATTTAGATGTTAATACATGGACTGTCAACGATGAAGAAATTAAAGATTTTCTGCTTGAAGCGGGTGTAAAAACTATTATTACTAATAAAGATATCTAGGGTAAAAAGTATTTACCCTAGTTTTTTTGTGTGGTATAATATTGTAAACGTTTCCATAGGGTGAAGGTGATTTTATTGTGAAAAAATGCACAATATTGCTTGTGTTTTTTGATAAATTAAGGTACACTAACGGTGGAAACAAATTAAATATTTCACAATGAATCGGAGGAAGAAATAATGGCAGAAAAGAAAGCTGTTAACAACAAACCAGCAGAAATGACAAATGAAGAAATCGATGCTTATGTCGATCAACTGGTTTCAAAAGCTCAAGTAGCTTTATCAAAATTTGAAGACTTTACTCAAGAACAAGTAGACTACATCGTAGCTAAATGTTCAGTAGCAGGTCTTGATGCTCACGGTACTTTAGCAGAAGCCGCAGTAAATGAAACTGGACGTGGGGTATTTGAAGATAAAGCCGTTAAAAACTTATTCGCTTGCGAATACGTAACTAACAACTTACGTCATTTAAAAACGGTTGGTATTATTAACGAAGATCCACTTTTAGGAATTACTGAAATTGCTGAACCTGTAGGTGTTGTTTGTGGTATCGTTCCAACAACTAACCCAACATCAACTACAATCTTTAAATCATTAATCTGTTTAAAAACAAGAAATCCAATCATTTTCTCATTCCATCCAAGTGCAACTGCATGTTCAATTATGGCAGCAGTAATTATGCGTGATGCAGCAGTAGCAGCTGGTGCTCCAGAAGATTGTATCCAATGGTTGGAAACTAAATCAATGTATGCAACTACAGCATTAATGAAACATCCTGGTGTTGCTACTATCTTAGCAACTGGTGGTAATGCAATGGTTGCTGCAGCTTACTCTTGTGGTAAACCTGCATTAGGTGTAGGTGCTGGTAACGTTCCTGCATATGTAGAAAAAACTTGTATTTTACCAAGAGCAGTAAATGATATCGTATTATCAAAATCATTCGACAATGGTATGATTTGTGCTTCTGAACAAGCTGCTATTGTTGATAAAGAAATCTATGAAGAATTCAAAAAAGAAATTAGTCGTTTTAAAGTATACTGGGTAAATGCTGAAGAAAAAGCAAAATTAGAAAACTATATGTTCCCAGATAAAAACAAAGGTGTCTTACCTGCAGTTGTAGGTAAACCAGCAACTTGGATCGCTGAACAAGCTGGAATCAAAGTTCCTGCAGACACTCAAATCCTTTTAGCTGAATGTAGCGAAGTAGGACCAAATGAACCATTAACAAGAGAAAAATTATCTCCTGTATTAGCTGTATTAAAAGCTGAAAATACTGATGATGGTATTGCTAAATCAGCAGCAATGGTTGAATTCAACGGTTTAGGACACTCTGCTGCAATTCATACAGAAGATCATGAAATTTCTAAACGTTTTGGACATGCATGTAAAGCTATCCGTATCATTGAAAATGCACCATCTACATTCGGTGGAATCGGTTCAGTTTATAATGCATTCATTCCATCATTAACATTAGGTTGCGGTTCTTATGGACATAACTCTGTATCTAACAACGTAAGTGCTGTTAACTTAATCAATATTAAGAGAATAGGGAGACGTAATAACAATATGCAATGGGTTAAACTTCCTCCAAAAATTTATTTCGAAAAAAATTCGATTAAATATTTAAGAGACATGAAAGAAATGGAAAAAGCCATGATTATTACAGACAGAGGTATGTATAATCTTGGTTATGTAGAAAAAATTGAAGATGTAATCAGAAGAAGAAGAAATAAAGTTGATATCGAATTATTCTTCGATGTTGAACCAGATCCAAGTCTTGACACAGTTGAAGCTGGAGTTGAATTAATGAGAAAATTCGAACCTGATACAATTATTGCTATCGGTGGTGGATCTCCAATGGATGCTGCAAAAGTTATGTGGTTAATGTATGAACATCCAGAAGTATGCTTCGATGATATCAAACAAAAATTCATGGATATCAGAAAACGTGCTTTCAAATTCCCTGAATTAGGTAAAAAAGCTAAATTAATCTGTATCCCAACAACTTCAGGAACTGGTTCAGAAGTTACTCCATTTGCCGTTATTACTGATAAGAGAGCAAATAAAAAATATCCATTAACTGACTACGCTTTAACACCAACTGTAGCTATCGTAGACCCTGAATTCGTTATGAGTTTACCTGCTTCAATCGCTGCAGATACTGGTATTGACGTATTAACTCATGCAATGGAAGCTTATGTTTCTATCTTAGCATCAGACTTTACTGATGGATGGGCTAAACAAGCAGTTAAATTAGTATTTGATTACTTAGAAGAATCTGTAAATAAAGGTACACCTCTTGCAAGAGAAAAAATGCACAATGCTGCAACAATTGCAGGTATGGCATTTGCTAATGCGTTCTTAGGTATGAACCACTCATTAGCTCATAAGATTGGTGGAGAATTCCATGTGCCTCATGGTCGTACTAATGGTATCTTATTACCACATGTAATTAGATATAATGGTTCTATTCCTACTAAATTAAACATTTGGCCAAAAATTGAAAACTATAAAGCAGACGTTAAATATATGGAATTAGCTCAATTAATTGGTTTAAAACCAAAGACACCTGCTGAAGGGGTTGAAATGTTTGCTAATGCTGTAGAAGAATTAATGGCAAAAGTTCATTTAGCTTCTAACTTCAAATCTCAAGGAATTGATAAGAAAGATTGGGACGAAGCTATTCATAGAATTGCAATGAATGCTTATGAAGATCAATGTACTCCTGCAAACCCTAGAATGCCTATGGTTAAAGATATGGAAGAAATCTTAAGAGTATCTTGGGATTATGAAAACAAATATGCAAAAAAATAATTATTAAAAAATAGTATTTTTTGAGATAGTGTACGCACTATCTCTTTTTTTTGAATTAGTCTTTGTTATTTCTTTTTATATCAATAATATAATAGTATTATATAAGTGAAGAGGTGATAATATGCGACGCAATATCTACAGCTCTATTTTTTATTGTATCTTGGGCGTAGTTTTAATAGTTCTTTCACTATTAGCTTTAATTTACCAGGAAAATTTTTTAATGCGTGTTTTTGATCTTTTGGGTTGGATATTGATTGTTAACGGTCTTCATGAGCTTAGTAATTATTATCGTAAGCATTTTAAAGGGTCGTTAATAAGTGTCATTTTAAATATTATTGCTGGTATTTTTATCATTGGATATACTGCTATTCCAATTAGGCTTGTTTTGATTATCTTTGCTTTTTATATAACATGTAATGGAATAATCACTTTAATTTCTTATTTGAATTATAAAAAAGACCGTGTGAGTTATCGTTTTCCAGTTTTATGTGGTGCTTTATTATTAATTATTTATGGATTGGCTCTTTTAATTGGACAATATGCTAATGTTAGAAATATGATGATTTTTATTGGTGCATATGGATTGCTGCTAGGAATCAATTATATTATTGATGGTATATTTATTGCGATTCCTCAACAAAAAAAGGATAGTTTAAAAAGAAGGATTAGAATACCTATTCCTTTGTTGATATCGGCTTTAATTCCAAAGGTAATGATGGATTATATAAATGAGCGTCTACAAATAGAACCCAAAGAACATTTTCTAGATCCTAAAGAAGTATATAATATTGAAATTTTTATTCATGTAAGTGCTGATGGTTTTGGAACTGTAGGACACTGTGATGTTTGCATCGATGAAAAAGTTATCTCCTATGGAAATTACGATCATGATTCAATAAGAATGTTTGAAGCCATAGGTGATGGTGTTTTATTTGTTGCTGATCGTGATCGTTATTTGAATTTTTGTATTCAAAACTATCGACAAACAATCTTTGCATATGGTTTGAGTTTAACAGCTAAACAATTAGTTAGTGTAAAAAATGAGATAAATAAATTAATGGTTGATACTTATCGATGGTTTCCACGTAGTTATTATAATAAAAATGATTGTAAGGATTATGCAAGCAAATTGTTTTTAGTTACAAATGCATTTTTTTATAAATTTAAAAAAGGGAAATTTAAAACTTACTTTGTTTTAGGTTCGAATTGTGTAAAATTAGCAGAGCGTGTTGTTGGAAAAGGGGGTTTAGATATTATTGATTTAAATGGAATAATATCACCAGGAACGTATCAAAATTATCTTGAAAAAGAGTATCAACGTGTTAATGGAGTAGTTGTTTCGAAAAACGTTTATAACAGATTGACTTTTTTTCAAAAATAATACATAATATTTGGTGTATTATACTCATGTCAAAATATGACAATAATACTGCATAGATGACCCCTCTCCCATATTAATCATCTATGCAAATTAGGAACATGAAAAATGTTCCTTTTTTTATACATTTTTGACATTAGTTCATATTATGTTCATAATTCTTTTGTATATTATCAAATGTCGTCAAGACAAGATAATAATATATATGTATAGGTCACCCCCTTCTTCCCCAAGTAATGACCTATACAGTAAAGGAAACTCTCCCCAAGTTTCCTTTTTATTTTATTAGTATATAATAAAAAATTCTTGCTTAGATAATAAAAATTTGCTAGAATATAAAAGGGCACCTGCATGTCTTCCTTAGGAAGGCATTTTTATTTTGTAATAGAAGGAGAATAAGTTATGACAAAGTATATATTTGTAACCGGTGGTGTTGTATCTGGTTTAGGAAAAGGACTAACAGCAGCATCATTAGGAAGAATTTTAAAACAACGTGGATTAAAAGTATTTATGCAAAAATTGGATCCTTATATTAATGTAGACCCAGGAACTATGTCACCATACCAACATGGAGAAGTATATGTTACTAGTGATGGTGCTGAAACAGATTTAGATTTAGGACATTATGAAAGATTTATCGATGAACAATTAAATCGTAATTCATCTATTACTACTGGAAGAATTTATAGTGATGTAATTTCTAAAGAACGTCGTGGTGATTATTTAGGAGCAACTGTTCAAGTTGTACCACATATTACTAATGAAATAAAAGCTAAAATTTATGCTGCAGCATCTAGTTCTAATGCTGACATTGTAATTACTGAAATCGGTGGAACAACTGGAGATATTGAAAGTTTGCCGTTTATTGAAGCAATTAGACAAGTGCGTTTAGATTTAGGATATGAAAATACATTGTATATTCATACTACTTTATTACCATATATTGGTGCTAGTCATGAAGTTAAAACTAAACCAACTCAACACAGTGTTAAAGAATTACGAGGACTAGGAATTCAACCGGATTTCATAGTTTGTCGTAGTGAAAAGCATATAGATAAAGAATTAAAAGATAAGATTTCTTTATTCTGTAATGTACCAACTCAAAACGTAATTTCTAATTATGATGTTGATGTATTATATGAGTTACCAATGATGTTATTGGATCAAAAAATGGATGATTTAGTTTTAAAACATTTACAAATTGAAGTACCTAAAGCTAATATGAGTGAATGGCAACAGTTAATTGAGCGAGTAAAAGGACTGAATGATGAAATTACAATTGCATTAGTAGGTAAATATACTCAATTACCAGATGCATATTTATCAGTAAATGAAGCCTTAAGACATGCAGGATATTATGAAAATAGTGTTATTAATATTGAGTTTGTTGATTCTGAAGAAATAACTAGAGATAATGTTGCTGAAAAATTAAAGAATGCTGATGGAATGATCGTGCCAGGTGGATTTGGTAACCGAGGTATAGAAGGAATGATCATTGCGATAGAATATGCTAGGGTAAATAAGCTGCCATTTTTTGGGATTTGCTTAGGAATGCAACTGGCAACTATTGAATTTGCGCGTAATGTCTGTGGTTTAAAAGATGCTAACTCAATTGAGTTTGATGAAATCTGTAAAACACCAATTATTACATTAATGTCTGATCAATCATTAATGGATATGGGAGGTACACAAAGACTAGGTAATTATCGTTGTGAATTAACAAAAGGAACTAAAGCACATAAATTGTATGGTAAAGAAATTATTGAAGAACGGCACCGTCATCGTTATGAGTTTAATAATGAATATCGTCAAGTGCTTATTGATAATGGTTTGATTATTTCGGGAGTGAATCCAGAACGTAATTTAGTTGAAATTATTGAAATTGAAGAGCATCCATATTTCGTTGCTTGTCAATTCCATCCTGAATTTACTAGTCGTCCTAATCGTTCACAACCATTATTTCAAGGGTTGATAACTGCGGCTCATAAAAGAAAATACGAACAATAAATAATATTTTTAGACATTTAGTACCATAATATGGAACTAAGTGTCTTTTTTTTTATCTTTTAATTGTATCCGGTTACATTTAAAATGTGGATAGGAGTTAGGAGGAGAAAAATGAAAAAGTTAAAAAAATTATTTTTGACAGCCATTACTTTATCAATGACATTAGGATTAAGTTTTGGTAGTGTTAGTGCAACAACTGGCTTAGAAGTACAATCAATTGTAGCTAATACTTTTGTAGGCGATGGTCAAAGAGAAGTGAGTTCTTTTGAAATTGAGGTTAATGATGCTAGTTTGATTGCTGATTTAACAGCAGATGATTTTGATATTACTAATAATGTTAGTTCTATTCCTTATGATTTAACAACAGGAGAAATGGTAACTGACTATGTTGATGATGGTATTAGTATTGCCATTGAAGATAATACTATTGTAATGAATGTAAAATCATTCGATTATACTGGGAAATATAATGCCGATTTTACAAAAAATCCATGGCAAATTACTTGTGAAAAATATCCGGAATTAAGCTTCAATAAGGATAATGTAACTGAATTAAAAACAAGAACATTGGATAATGTAATTAGAGGCGAATATACATATGCCGGTCTAACAAGAGAATATGCTTTATACTTACCAAAAAATAGTAACGGTAGCTATAAAACAGATGTACCATTAGTAGTTTGGAACCATGGTGGTGGTGAATATGCTGGTGAAATAGAAAATACATTAGTTGCTAACCGTGGACTTACTGCATGGGTAGAAGCAGGTTATGAAACAGCAGTATTAGAAGTGCAAATTTCTAATGAAAATTATAGCTATGGAGCTGCCTTTGATGAATCTAAAAAGAAATTAATTGATCAAAATAACGCTTTACAAGCTGATTTGATTAAACAATTAATAAACGATGGTTATGTAGATGCTAATCGTGTTTATGTAACTGGTGCATCTAGTGGTGGTGGAGCAACAATGAGATTTGCTATGCAATATCCTGAACTTTTTGCTGGGGCTATAGCATGTTGTTCAATGGATCCAATTGTTTGGGTACATTACAATTATCAAGATTCATATGAACAAATAGTTGCTAATTTTGAAAACGCTTTTCAAGGAAATGTCTATACTTGGGATGAATCACAAGGACAAATGGTTGAAAAAGCAGTTGATACACAATCTTTAATTAATTTACCAATATATTTCACTCATGCTGAAAATGATACAACTTGTTCTGTTACAAGTTCTAAAGCAATGTATGAAGCATTAAATAATTTAGGTGCAAAAAATAATCATTTAACAGTATGGAGCGATAGTGAAATGGCTGAAGATGGGATTGCACCACAAATATTACACTGGTCATGGGTAAAAGTGTTGAATCATAATGAAGAAGGTAGTCCAATGAACTGGTTATTTAAACAATCTAAAGAAGTAACTGAAGTTCCAGAAACTCCAACTGTTCCAGAAACGCCAGTAGTCGATGTACCAGCTGATCAAAATCAACCAGTAGATCAAAAAGCAACAGCTGTAAAAACTGGTGATTCAAGTAATTCTGAAATATTTGTATGCTTAGCAGGATTAGCTATATTAGGTGGTTATTTATCAACAAGAAAAAGATTTGAATAAAATAATATCAAAAAATCGATGCAAAAAGGTGCTGGCTTGTAGCACCTTTTACTATGGTTATAAAAAATAAGTGTGATATAATATTATTTAAAGTAATTATAATATCAATTAATTGAGGTGAATAAATATGATATATACAATGACGATTTTGGATAATGTTTTAGATATTGCAAATAATTTTAATATTTCTAGTAATGATCGCTATATAGCTTATAAACTATTTGAATATTGTGATGAAATAGAAAAAATGACATTAACTGAATTTTTAGATAAGATAAATATAAGTACAAGTCAGTTTAAAAAATTTTACCAAAATTTAAATTGTAACAATTATAATGCTTTAAAAAAAAATATTACACTATGGTGTCAAATTCGTTTAGAACAATTAACTACACGTTGTAATTGGCAAAATATTATAAAAACTTCAAATATACTAATTAATTTAACTAATTATAAATCAGTAGAAGAATTTTTGGATATAAAAATAATCGATGATATTTGTTATCAAATAAAAAAATGCAATCGAGTTATATTGTATGGATCAGAGTCAATGGTTAGTTTAACGCATGATTTTCAAATAGATATGCGTTTGTTAGGAAAATTAGTAGTTAGAAGTTCATTAAATGAAGATAAAGCGATCTTTCCCAATACTGATGATTTTACTTGTTTTTTTTCTTTAACCGGACGGATAGTTAATGTATTAGGTGAGTCTACTAGAATAAATATTACTAATTCGATAAATAAAAAACTATTAATTACTCAGAATAATTCAATAATAACAGCTGATTATATTTTACGGCTGAACATGAAAAATGAGTATTATGAAACATATTATATTGTATTATTTTATTTAGATGTTATTAAAACAAGATACTATTATCTATATTATAAAAAGGAATGCGATAAATGATTTTAGGTAAAATATTAATGATTCAATCAGCAAGTAAATACGGTAGTGTTGATTATCAAATTTGTAAAAGTGTGTTGAGATTAGGTAAAAATATTGAAAAATATACTATTGATCGATTTGTTCGTGAAATAGGGGTATCTAAAACATCATTAATTAGGTATTTAGACAATCTAGGAGTAAATACATTTTCTTTGTTTAAAGAAGTCGTTGTTTTAGAGAGTATCAAAGGACTTACAGCTTTAGAACAAAAAAAAGATGCCTCTCAAAAACAATTTGATTCTACTGTGATTAATCTAGCATATTTAATAAGTGAGGCTAATCGAATCTTGATTTTAGGTGATGGCAATTGTTTTGGTTTGATTTTGTATTTAAAAGGCTTTATTCATTTAGGCATAGATATGGAAATTCCAATATATTTAGGGAAAGAAGAGACTGTTTTTAAAGAATATGATTTAAAAGATGATGATTTAGTTATTTTCGTAAGTTTGCATGAGACTTTTGAAAGTTTTTTAAATAGCCGAACAGTCTATTACAATGATATTAAATATTTTCAATTTGACTGCCCAAGTAAGGTTGTTTTTATAGGCGAAATTGATTTTTCCAAAACTTGTTTAGTAGATTATCAAATATCAATAGAAACTGACGGACCTTTATATTATCGAAAAGCAAGATTAGAACGTTTGTTTGAAGATACGTTAAGCTGTTTATGTTTAAATTATGACTATATTTAAGCTTATCATTATAATCGGTTGATTCTTATTGATAGATTTTGGTATAATACATAGCATATTGGAGGCAATATTATGCTTAAGTTAAATACGGATAAAAGTTTGAAAGTAATAAAGAAAATAATTACGTTGTTTACAGCAGCAATGTTATTAACAGCGATTGTCTTTTTGTTTATTGGAAAAAATCCAGATCGTAAAGGACGGTTAATTTTTACTATTGGGCAATTATTGTTAATGATGGTAATAATAATTTTACCTGAACAGTTAAAAGAAAGAATTGGGTTAAAAATACCATTATTATTAGAAACGACATTAACGGTATTTGCTTTTTGTGGCTTTGTTCTTGGTGATGTTTTTGATTTCTATGGCAAGATTCCGGTCTGGGATTCGATTTTACATGCATTTTCAGGCGTTGTTTTATCATATGTTGGGAT
Organism: Erysipelatoclostridium sp. An173; assembly: GCF_002160495.1. Taxonomy (GTDB): domain Bacteria; phylum Bacillota_I; class Bacilli_A; order Erysipelotrichales; family Coprobacillaceae; genus Thomasclavelia; species Thomasclavelia merdavium. Next base: position 48,000 of record NZ_NFKR01000014.1, read on the forward strand.
AGTTTTATTAGAGTTTTTTGTAAAAAAAGATAATGTGAATATTTCGATGGGAAATATTTGGATCTGTATTAGTGTTGTTTTATTTTCACTATCATTAGGTGCTTTATGGGAGATTGGTGAATATTTAGTAGATGATGTTTTTAAAACGAACAATCAACAATATATGAAAACTACACGTGGAACGTTATATAAAACAACCGATGAGCCTTTAGTTGGTCATGAAGCACTAGCGGATACGATGAAAGATTTAATGCTTGATTTGGCAGGTGCTACTGCCGTTGCTACAATATCATTTTGTAAAGAAGATTATAAACGTAAAAAGAACAAAAGAACAATAGAAGATTAAAGCCCCTAGAATATGGGGCTTTTTTGTGTTAGAATATGGCGTGAAGGAGTGAGAATATGTATCGAATTGGACAATCAACAGATATTCATCAATTAGTACCAGGTCGAAAGTTAATAATTGGTGGCGTTGAAATTGAATCAGAATTAGGCTTATTAGGTCATAGTGATGCCGATGTTTTAAGTCATGCCGTAATTGAAAGTATTATCGGTGCTTTAGGCTTAGGCGATATTGGTAAACATTTTAGTGATACTGATGAACGTTATAAAGGAATTAGTTCACTTGTTTTAATGGAAAAAACCTATGAAATGATGGATGAGCGAGGTTATGAAATCAGTAATCTTGATGCCCTTATTTTGATTGAAAAACCAAAGATGGCACCTCACATTCCAACAATGAAAGCAAACATTAGCCGGATTTTAAAATGTGATCCAGATAGAATCAATATTAAAGCTACTCGTGGTGAAAAATTAGGCTTTGTCGGTAAAAGTGAAGGAGCTGTCAGCCAATGTGTAGTAATGTTAAAAAAGAAAGGAATATAAGATGGAAAAAGTAAGAGTAAGATATGCTCCTAGTCCAACTGGACATTTGCATATCGGTGGTGCAAGAACTGCATTATTTAATTATTTATTTGCAAAACACTATGATGGAGATTTTATTTTTAGATTAGAAGACACTGATATTGAAAGAAATATTGAAGGTGGTGAAGCTAGTCAGTTAGATAATTTAGCTTGGTTAGGAATTGTTCCTGATGAATCACCTTTAAATCCTAATCCAAAATATGCTCCATATCGTCAAATGGAACGTTTGGATATTTATCGTAAATATGCTAACGAATTATTACAGCGTGGTTTAGCTTATAAATGTTTCTGTACACCAGAAGAATTAGATGCTGAACATGAACGTCAAGTTGCTGCTGGAAAAGCGCCAATGTACAATGGAAAATGTCGTAACTTAACAGCTGAAGAAGTGGCTGAAAAAGAAGCAGCTGGAATTCCTTATACAATCAGACTTAGAGTACCAGAAAATAAAACTTATGAATTTGAAGATATGATTCGTGGCCATGTATCATTTGAATCAAATGATATTGGCGATTGGGTAATTGTTAAAGCAAATGGTATTCCTACATACAATTTTGCAGTAGTTATTGATGATCATACTATGGATATTACACATGTTTTTAGAGGTGAAGAACATCTAAGTAATACTCCAAAACAATTAATGCTTTATGAAATGTTTGGTTGGCAACCACCAATCTATGGACATATGACATTAATTGTTAATGAACAAAGAAAAAAATTATCAAAACGTGATGAAAGTATCATGCAATTTGTTTCTCAATATAAAGATGAAGGTTATTTACCAGATGCAATGTTTAATTTCATGGCATTATTAGGATGGTCACCAGAAGGAGAACAAGAAATTTTTACTAAAGAAGAATTAATTAAAGAATTTAGTGAAAAACGTCTTTCAAAATCACCTTCAATGTTTGATAAAAATAAATTAACATGGGTTAATAACCGTTATATTAAAGAAAGATCATTAGAAGATGTAGTAGCTTTATGTCGTCCTTATTTAGAAGAAGCATATGATCTATCAACAAAAAGTGAACAATGGATCAATGATTTAATTGCTACTTATCATGATCAATTGTCATATGGTAAAGAAATTGTAGGATTAGTTGATTTATTCTTTAATGATGAATTAGTATTAGATGATGAAGCTAAAGAATTTATGAAAGATGAAAGTATTCCTAATACATTGGCAGTATTTAAAAAACATTTAGAAGCTGTTGAAGATTTTACTAAAGAAAATGTTCAAGCTTGTATCAAAGCAACTCAAAAAGAAGCTAAAGTGCGTGGAAAAATGTTATATATGCCACTAAGAATTGCAACTACTGGAATTATGCATGGTCCTGATTTAGCTAGTTCAATTTGTTTATTAGGAAAAGAAAAAGTATTATCTCGTTTATAAATATATAATAATTGTATTTTATTAAATCCACTAGATTGATCTGGTGGATTTTTTTTAAAACCAAAAATTATTTTTTAATCATAAATGTTTGGAAATACTATAGTTTATAAAGTGAGTATATGTGGATATTTTTTTAGATAAATAATCGTAATATTCGATTTAATATTGGTGAGATGGTATAATAAATATAGAGGGTTTAATCTAAAGTTCATATAGATTAAGTATGATATGTATCGAGCATAATGATTAAAAATTATAAGATATAAAAACTCTTAATTATTGATTATTATCATTGATTTTTGTATTGAAAAAGACTAATATATTCCGTGAACAAATTTATTGGAAAAGGAGATGATGATGACGTGAAAAATAGAATTGTTGCCGCAATTTTAGTTTTTTTTATCATCGTTGATACAATGCTGATTGCCTGTGCTTTTGATGTTTCTCCTTTGACAATAAAACGTGATGTTTTTGTCTATGAATATGGAAGTGAGATTTCTAATTTGCCACAGGATTATGTTAATGCTAACGAAGAAATATTAAAACAGGTAGAATTGGATTTTTCAGATTTGAAAAATGAAATAGGAAGATATCAAGTAGCTGCAACATATTTGGGTGTTGAATATCCTTTTGAAATCGAAATTGTTGATACAACTAAACCGGTATTTACTTTAAAAGCAGTAACATTCAATGTTGCTTTGAATACTGAAGTTTATGCAATTGACTTAATTGAAACAGTCGAAGATAATTCTGAATATACAGCATATTTTAAAGATAAAAATGGCGAAATCGCTACTTATAAAATTTTTAGTGAAAAAGGTTCTTATGTTGAAAAAATCTTTGTCGAGGATAGTGCTGGAAATGAATCAGCCCAATTAAGAGTTAAAATAGTTGTTGGTCAAAATGGTAATAATCCAACATTATCTGGTATTGATGATGTCGAGATTTTAAAAGATACATTGTTTGATCCATTAAACGGTGTAACTGCAACAGATGGAAATGGCAATGATATTACAAGTAAAATAAAAATCCTAAAAAATAATGTTGATACCAAAGAAGAAGGAGAATATGAAGTAATCTATTCGGTTACTAATGATAAAGGAAATACGTTACAAAGAACTAGAAAGGTAACAGTTTTAAAATCAAAAAAGTCAGGTGATTAAAGTTGATAACAAATGCGATAATTATAATATCGATTATAATATTTATCATTATTAATTTTGTTGATAAAAGTGATGATAAAGTTTCATTAGCAATTAAATATGGGGCATTTTACATGCCAAGGATTGAAATAAAAAAGGAATATTGGCGGTTTATAACTGCCAATTTTGTTCATATTGATATTTTGCATATTTTTATGAATGTGTACTGTATATATAATTTAGGTCATTTTTTTGAATATATTTTAGGAACAGGTCAATATTTATATTTAATTTTAGTAACTTGTATAGCTACTAGTTTGGCTTGTTATTATCAAGGAAAGCATTCTGTATCTAGCTACAACACTGTTACTTTGGGAGCTAGTGGTATTTTTTATGGCTATTTAGGAGCGATGATTGCTTTAGGTTTATTTGTTGGTGGATATTTTGAATATATGTTACAACAGTACTTATATATAATTGTTATAAATATAGCTTTTACACTTATGAATCGTCAAGTATCTAAAGCGGGTCATTTAGGTGGTTTAATTGGTGGCTTTTTAGCAATGATGTTATTGATCTGGTGTATGTCATGGCGATTTTAGTTGATGGTGATGCTTGTCCAGATCTTGATTTAATAAAAGATGTGGCAATCAAAAAAGCTCAAAAGATGATTGTGTATGTTGATTATAGTCATAATATTTTGGATGATTATTTTGTTACTGTTTTTTGTGAAAATGGTAAAGATAATGTTGATTTAGCGTTATTTAATGATATTAAAGAAGATGATATTGTTATTACTCAAGATTATGGATTGGCTTCATTAGCATTGACTAGAAAGGCTAAGGTTTTGCATGTTTCCGGAAAAATAATCGATAATGATAATATTGATGAATTGTTATTGTCACGTTATTTATCAAGTAAAGAAAGAAGGTCTAATGTTCATTTGAAAGGGCCTAAAAAAAGAGATAGTGAAGTTCGAAAGTATTTTTTAGAACAATTAGAAAGAGTCTTGGATGTATAAATGATTTTATACATCTTTTTTGTATAATAACAACTTTTAAGTTAACAATAATAATATTAATTATCACATTGATTGATATAAAAGAATATATCTTATATAATTGCAATATTATGGTAATAAGGAGAAAAGTATCGGTATGGATTTCAATGTTTATTTTAAAGAGGTATTAGATCATATTCATTCAGGGGTGCTTTATTGTAAAAATGATCCCTATTCAACAATAATCTATGCTAATGATTACTTTTATAAAATGATTGGTTATACTGCTAAAGAGATTAAAGATAATTTTGATAATCGTTTTGCTGATTTAGTAGTTGATGATGTATCGGCAATATTAATTGCTATTGATGAAAAGATTTCTAAAAAAGAAGATTTGGATTTTGAATTTAGATTAAGAAAGAAAAATGGCGAAATTTTTTGGGTTCATGATACTGCTAAATATGATCGTGATAATAATTGCTGGTATGTAACTATTATGGATATTACTGAAATGAAAAGTCTGGATTATGAACGCGAACGATTAGAATTTTATTTAAATAGTATTCCTAATAAAATAGTAATTAGTAATGCCCAAGGTGAAATCATTTATAAAAATAAACGAGCTCAAAACTGTGATTATTATAATCAAGAAGCTAAGACATTTAAAGAATTAATTGGTAGTCATGTTTTAGGGCAAAGTTATGATGATATTTTTAATGCTGTAATTCATGGACAAACTATTAATTATGAAACAAGATTTCGCAGTCAGTTTGAATTTATTGGTCATGATAAGAATTATTTAATTCCAATTACTACTAAAGATAAAAAAGGTGTTAATTATATGCAGGTTAGTAAAAACTTGTTGAAATATAGTGATAGTTTGACATTGTTTCCGACCAGGTTAATGTTTGAATACTATTACAAAAAGTATTTTCAAATTAATCAGAATAAAGATGGTTATCTTTGTATTGTTGATCTTGATGATTTTAAAGCAATAAATGATAATTATGGTCACAATGTTGGTGATGAAGTTATTTGTGCAACAGCCTCAAGAATTGTTTTGTTGTTAGAACGTGAGGATTATGTTTGTCGTTATGGTGGGGATGAGTTCGTCATTTTATTTTTAAATTGTGATAAAGAAAAAGTTGTTCAAAAAATAGAACGGCTTTTAAAGATGAGTAAAAAAACATTGGTCTTAAAGGGAAATAAAATTTGTTTAGGATATAGTGTTGGAGTAACAGCTGTGGATAATACAATTGATTTTAATCAGGCTTTCCAAAAAGCTGATCAAGCTTTGTATGAAGTTAAGCAAAGTGGTAAAAATCAAGTCATGTTTTTCAAAAATTAAAACACCAAAATAAAACTTCTCTAAGTAATCTTAACTAGAGAAGTTTTATTATTAAGTTTATTTACCACTATCACCATAATTTTTTAAAACTCGAGCACTTGGGTCGTTTACATCACAGTTTTCCCAGTTTTTATTTGGCATCCAGAAATCTTTTACCCATTTAGCTTGATTAGGATAAAAAGATTCAAAAATGTCACGATATAGCAAAGATTCTTTTGTAAATGGTGTTGCAAAAGGATATTTCTTTTTAGCAGCAATAACATCGTCATCGCTATAAATACTTTCAGCATATTCTTTAAGATAATCAACCATAGAATGACCTACCGCATCAGAAAATGCCGCTTTTTCTCTAAATAAAATTTCATCTGGTAAATATCCCTGGTCTTTAAAAGCCTTGCGCAGTAGATATTTTCCTTTATTATAAGTATTCATTTTTTTAGCTGGATCAATGCTCATAGCATAATCGACAAAATCAATATCCGCGAAAGGTACTCGTCCTTCTAAAGCATGAGCAGAAATGCAACGATCAGCTCTTAAAACATCGTACATATACAATTCTTTGATTCTTTTTTTAGCTTCATTTTGGAATTCGAAAGCATTAGGTGCAAAATCAGTATACTTATAACCAAATAGTTCATCGCTTACTTCACCAGTCATTATTACTTTAATATCAGTATGTTCATGAATATATTTGCATAAAAGATACATTCCCATACTTGCTCTAATTGTAGTAATATCATAAGTTTCTAAATGGAAGATAACTTCTTTTAAATTGGTTAGAATATCTTCTTTGCTCATAACAACCTCAGTATGTTCAGTACCTAAAAAATCAGCTACTTGTCTTGCGTATTTCAAATCAATTGGATCAGTTTCCATTCCAATAGCGAAGGTTCTAATTGGTCTGCTGTTTAAACGAGCTGCAATAGCACATACTAGTGATGAATCTAAACCGCCACTTAATAAATACCCAATTGGGGCATCAGACATAAATCTTTTTTTAACGGCTTTTTCTAGTTTGGTTTTTAAATTAATCGCAATAGTATCCAAATCATCAGTGTTAATTGTTTTAGGATCACTTAAATCATTAAAACAAATAAATTTACCATCTAAATAATAATGACCTGGTGGAAAAGGCATAATATCATCACATAATGAAATTAAGCTTTTAGCTTCTGAAGCAAAGCAAATATCACCACTTGTTTTACTATAACCATAAAACATAGGGCGAATCCCCATTGGATCACGAGCAGCCATGATCTTTTTTTCTTTAACATCATATAAAACCATCGCAAACTCAGCATCAAGAAATTTACATAAAATCTCAATACCGTATTTATCATATAAAGGAATTAAAACTTCACAATCACTACCAGATTTAAAAGTATATTCATTTTCTAATTCCTTTTTCAAGATTGGATAATTGTATATTTCCCCATTACATACTAATACACAATCTTTATAAACAAAAGGTTGATTACCTTTAGATGATAAGTCCATAATTGATAAACGATTAAATCCCCAAGTGATTCCTTCGTTAACACTTACATGCTGATGATCAGGGCCGCGATACGCCGCCTGGTCTAGTGCATCATTAAAAACTTGTAGTTCGATATCGCTACTACCGACAACTAAAAATCCACACATAATTAATTTCCCCCTTAAAAATTAATGTTATAAATATAAAAACTCGCTAAGTAGCGAGTACCTTATAACCTATATTTTTCCTAGTTACATGGTACGGAAAATACTTCATAGAGTACTCGATACCCGCCAATGGTAACGTCATTGGTAACGTTCTAGCCTACTTGCAAAAGCTTTCGGTAGACGGCTCTTAGGTGTTCTTGGTAATCTACTCCACTATCAGGCTTGCACCAATCCCTGACTCGCTTTAGTTTTGATAGAAAACTACTCTCCTCGTCAATGCCTTTGTTTATTGAAGTTAGTATATACTATTTTATTATTAAAAGCAATAAAAAATAATTAATATAAATAAAATTTTTTATTAAAGAGTAGAAAAATTTTCAAAAAATGATAATAATTATAAATCAATTGACAATAATGGGTGTTTTAGCATAAACTAGTGGCAAAATAGTGAGGTATGAAAATGAAGTATAAAATGATTGCGTTAGATTTAGATGGTACATTAAAAAGTAGTGATGCTACGGGAAGAATAATCTTGCCCAAAACCAAAAAAATCTTAATTGAGCTTGCTAAAAAAGGAATTGTAATAGTTTTAGCATCAGGGCGACCTACTGCAGGTTTATATGCAGAAGCTAATGAGTTGCAATTAAATGACTTTGGTGGTTATTTGTTATCATTTAATGGAGCTAAAGTTGTTAATTATCAAACTAAAGAAGTTATTTTTCAAAAAATATTCGATGCCACAACTGCTCATTTAGTTTATGATCGAGCTAAAAAATATAATTTGGCAGTTATGACATATACTGATCAGGAAATTATTACTGAAGATAGTGCTGATCAATATGTACAAATTGAATCTAAAATAAATAATATGCCATTAAAACAGGTAGATGATTTCAAAGCGGTTGTTGATTATCCGGTAAATAAAGTATTATTGACAGGTAAACCAGAATATGCAGCTAAAATTGAAGATGAGTTTAAAGCGCCGTTTAAAGATTCATTAAGTATTTATCGTTCAGCAGCGTATTTTATTGAAGTTATGGCTAAAAATATTGATAAAGCGGCATCGTTAAAAGTATTGGCTGATTCGTTAAATATTAGACCAGAAGAAATTATTAGTTTTGGTGATGGTTATAATGATCTTAGCTTAATAGAATTTTCAGGATTAGGTGTTGCTATGGGAAATGCTGTTGATGAAGTTAAACAGCGTGCTAATTATATTACTTTATCTAATGATGATGAAGGAATTTATGATTGTTTAAATAAGTTAGTAGAAAGAGGTGAAATTTAATGTTGCCAAATGATATTAATATGTTAGTAAGTATGTTAAATATGAAACTAAGAGATGATGATATGTCATTAGAAACAGTGATTGAAATTAATGATGGAAATAGTGAAGAAATAATGAATAAATTAGAAGCTAATGGTTTTTATTATGATGAAAGTAATAATCAGATAAAAGCTAAATAATATTATATGTGGTTGTTAAAAGACGAAGAATTATTATTTTCTTCGTTTTTATTATTTTCTAAAATGAAATTTTTGCTAAAAAATACTCTCTTTTACTTTTTAATGATAAATGCTATAATACGTTTATTAAGGGGGAATAGCCAAATGTTAAAATTAGAAGATTTTAAAGCTGCAAAAAAACGGGTTGATGAAGTAATTTTAGAAACTCATTTGATTCATAGTGATGCTTTTTCAGAAGAATGTGGCAATGATGTCTATATCAAACCGGAAAATTTACAGCGAACTGGCGCTTTTAAAATTAGAGGTGCGTATAATAAAATTGTAAAACTTGATGATGAAGCTAAAAAACGTGGTCTAATTGCATCTTCAGCAGGTAATCATGCTCAGGGAGTTGCCTATGCTGCTAATAAACTTGGAGTTAAAGCAACTATCGTTATGCCAAGCCATACACCATTAATTAAAGTTGAAGCCACTAAAGCTCATGGAGCTGAAGTAGTTTTAGCTGGTGAAGTATATGATGATGCTTACGCAAAAGCAGTAGAATTGCAAGAAAGCGAAGGTTATACTTTTGTTCATCCATTTGATGATGAAGATGTCATGGAAGGACAAGGAACAATTGCTTTAGAAATTTTAGATGAATTACCAGATACTGATATGATATTAGTACCAATTGGTGGTGGGGGATTGATTTCAGGAATCGCTGCTGCTGCTAAAATGATTAAACCAGATATTAAAATTATTGGGGTTGAACCTGAAGGGGCTGCTAGTGCTTCAGCAGCTATTCAAGAAGATCAGGTTGTTTTATTAAAAGAAGTAGATACAATTGCTGATGGTACAGCAGTACAACAAATCGGTTCTAAAACATTTAAATACATTAAAGAATATGTTGATGATATTGTTTTAGTTAATGATTATGAATTAATGGAAGCGTTCTTAGTATTAGTTGAAAAACATAAGCTTGTTGCTGAGGGGTCTGGAATTTTAGCGCTAGCTGGGTTGAAAAAATTGGATGTTAAAGGTAAGAAAGTTGTTTCATTAATTAGCGGTGGAAATATTGATGTGTTGACTATTTCTTCAATGATTAATAAAGGATTGTTATCTCGTGGTAGAATCTTTACATTCTCTGTTCAATTAGCAGATAAACCAGGACAATTAGAAATTATTTCTAAAGTATTAGCACGAATGAATGCTAATGTTATTGGTGTTGATCATAATCAATTTAAAAACTATGCTCGTTTTTCTGAAGTGGAACTTCGAGTTACTGCCGAAACTAATGGACATGCTCATATTCAAAGTATTATTGATGAGTTTACAAAACTTGGATATACAATTACAAAAATCGATTAAAGGACGCATGTCCTTTTTATTTTTTTAAATAAATAGTTTTCCATTTTTTGTTGGCATGTTTTATAATATAAACATGGAGGTTATCAAAATGAAACAATTGCTAATTCGTGGTGATGATTTGGGATATAGTGAAGGGGTAACCATGGGAATGCTATCAGCTTATCAAAACGGGATAGTAAATAGTATGGCATTAATGGTTAATATGCCTTTTGCTAAAGAGGCAGTAGTTTTAGCTAAAAAGCATAAAGGTTTATGTTTAGGGTTACATGTTAATGTAACTAACGGAAAAGCTTTAGCGCCAAAAGATAAAATTCCTAATTTAGTTGATCAAGATGGCTATTTTATTAAAAGTTCAATTAGAAGAAAACAACTGGCTAATAATGAACAATTATTTAGCGAAGAAGAGGCTTATATTGAGGCAAAGTATCAAATAGAGCGATATATTGAATTAGTCGGTGAAATTCCAGAATATATTGATGTTCATGTTTTAGAAATTGAACCTTTAATAAATGCGGTATTAAGAATTTATCATGAGTATCAAGTACCGGTATGTTTATTTGATCAAACATGTTTTGATAATAATATTTTTAAACAATCTATGGCCCAATATGATTATTATAATGATCATGATTGTGATTTTGAAAAAGTGTTTATCGATGGACATTATCAAATTAATGAAGGAATTAATCTTTTAGTTACTCATCCTGGTTTTATTGACTATGATGTTGCAATAACATCATCAATGTTAAAACCACGATTATATGATTATGCTTTAGTTACTAGTGCTAAATTAAAAAAATGGTTAACTGATAATCAAATTGAAATTATTTCATTTAGAGATTTAAAAAAGGTAGGAAAATAAAAATGGAAGAAAAATGGTGGCAAAAAGAAGTTGTTTATCAAATTTACCCAAAAAGTTTTAAAGATAGTAATGATGATGGAATTGGTGATTTAAGAGGGATTATTGAAAAATTAGATTATTTTAGTGATTTAGGAGTAACTAGTTTGTGGCTTTGTCCGATTTATGCTTCACCAATGGATGATAATGGTTATGACATTAGTGATTATTACGATATTAATCCAATGTTTGGAACTATGGCGGATTTAGATGAATTAATTGAAAAAGGTAAAGAGCGAGGTATCAAGATTATTATGGATTTAGTAGTCAATCATACTTCTGATGAACATGCCTGGTTTCAAGAAGCTTTGAAAAATCCTGATAGTAAATATCGTGATTATTATATTTTTAAAAAAGGAGTAGATGGACATGCTCCTTGTAACTGGCGCAGTATTTTTGGTGGTTCAGTTTGGGAAAAAGTAGGGGATGACGAATATTATTTCCATGCATTTTCAAAAAAACAACCATGTTTAAATTGGGAAAATCCGACGTTACGTAAAGAAGTATATAAAATGATTAACTGGTGGCTAGATAAAGGGATTGCCGGATTTAGAGTTGACGCTATTAACTTTATTAAAAAAGATCAACGTTATCAAGATGGTGAGCCTGATGGTGAAGATGGTTTAGTATCTTGCATTCCATTTGCTCGTAATCAGCCAGGAATTGAAGTGTTCTTTAAAGAATTAAAAGAAAATACTTTTGCAAAATACGATTGTATGACAATATCAGAAGCTTATGGAGTATCATATGACAAATTAGGTATTTATATTGGAAAAGATGGCTGCTTCGATTCAATGTTTGATTTTAACTATTCTAATTTTGATATCGGAGATAATGAAGAATGGTTTATTAGAAAAGATTGGACTGTTAAACAATTCCGTGATTTAATTTTTACTTCACAAACTGAAGTTAATAAGATCGGTTGGGTTGGGACTTTTCTAGAAAATCATGACCAGCCTCGCTCGTTAGATAAGTTAATCGTTAATAAAGCCGATCATGGTTATCATAGTGCAACAATGATTGGTTCTATGTATTTCTTTTTAAGAGGAGTGCCATATATTTATCAAGGTGAAGAATTAGGTATGGCTAATTGTGTTCGTCATTCAATTGATGAATATGATGATATTAGTACACATGGTCAATACGCTAGAATGCTTGAAGAAGGATTTAGTGAAGAAGAAGCATTAGAATTAGTTAATAAACGTAGTCGTGATAATGCTAGAACACCAATGCCTTTTGATGATAGTAAATATGCTGGTTTTTCTAATGTTGAACCTTGGTTAGCGTTAAATGAAACATATAAAACAATTAATGTTAAAAATCAATTTAATGATCCTGATTCAGTTTATAGTTTTTATAAGAAAATGATTGCTTTAAGACAAAAAAGCGAATATAGTGATGTATTAACATTTGGTGATTTCATTCCAGTAGAACATGAAAATGATTTGTTAATTGTTTATAAACGTAGTTATAAAGGTCAAACAGTAGTAAATGTATGTAACTTCTCTAATCAAGAACAATCATATTCTACTGATAAACAAATTATACTAAATAATTATCATGAATATGACCAAAAGACTTTAAAACCATATCAAACAATTATGTATGTAGAATAAAAGCCACGATTTCGTGGCTTTTACCAGTATTTATTAGTAATTAAGTTTAAATCAACGTTAGTATTAATACCTTTAACATTGCCAGTTTCACTATATTGCAGGATGCTAAAACCATCTTCTAAAACTTTATTGTCATTATAACGAGCTTTCCATTTTATATAGTTATCTAATCTTGAATCTGTTAATTTAGTTGACCACCAGTGATGATTAGCATAAATTCCTTTTTTATTTTCATTTTGAATATTATCAAGAAAAGAAACAGCAACATTAGCTAATTGTTGATTTGAAAGATTACCTTGATATTCTTCATCCTCTAAGTCGATAAAAACACCTAATTCTGGAATACGACCATTTAATTTAGAGGTTACAAAATCAGCTTCTTTTTTTGCTTGGGTTTCATCACGAGCTAGTGAGTAATAATAAACACCATATGGTATTGATAACTGAATACATTGATTGATATTTTGTTCAAATAAAGGATCTTCTTTGATAGTTGTACCATCTGATAAAGAGGTATAGCCACATCTAATAATTACAAAATCAATTTCTTGTTTAGCTAATTGCAAATTAATGTTGCCATTCCATTTAGAAACATCAATACCAATGTATTGTCCTTCACTAGCTAGACGGTCGTTATGATTATAGATTGTAATACCACTGGTTATTAATGCTATTGATAATAATATAGTTATAATTTTAAGTAATTTTTGTTTCTTTTTATATTTTTTAAAAATAAAGGGCAGTATCGCCACTAACATTATTAGTAAAATGACGATACTGTGAATTATGTAAATGGCTAAATATTGTTTATAATAAAGTGATAATGAAAAAATAATGGCACTAATAGTAAAAAGAAGCCAAATTTTATTAAGACTTAAAATGGGTAACTTTTTTTTCTTTGTCATTAAAATCACCTCGATGACACAATTTTATCATACTGATTAAATATTGTCGAATTGATGATTGTTAATCTTGATTGTTCTTTTTTAATTCTTCGATAATTTCATCAAGTTTACTATGTAAATCTTGAATGATAATTTCAGTTTTTAGATTTACTTTATAATCATTTTCATTTCGTAAACGATCTTTTTGTTCTTGGCGGTTTTGTGACATCATAATTATTGGGGCCTGAATAGCGGCAACGCAAGATAAAATTAAATTTAATAAGATAAATGGATAGGGATCGATACTATTTTTAAAAATGAGATTAAAGATCATCCAGGTCGCTAATAAAATAACGAAAATAATTATAAAAGTCCAGCTTCCAGCAATTTTGGCTATTATATCTGCTAGTTTCTGCCCTTTAGTTGTACTGCTTTTATCCGGCAGGGAAACTGTTTTTTCTAAGACTAGATGAATGATTTCTTCATCGTCCATATCATCACGGACATTTTCTAAAATTTCGTTGATTATTTTTGTATGTGTTAGCTTTTTCATTGAATCACCTTAGTTATATTATTTACATTTAAATTTGTTTTAAACTAATGATTATTTAATGAAAAAAATGTTGAAATAAGGAGGAGTTATTATCGTGATAACTTATTTTAAAATTATTGAATAGTTGTTCTAGGTTATGTATACTGGAGTAGATAAAAAGTAAAAGGAGTGATAATGATGAAAAAAGTAATTTTAGCTATGTTTAATCATTTTCAATTCTTTTATATTTCTGTTTTTTAAATTAACATATCATTTTATTGATATGTTTTTTTGTGGGTAAGATAAAATTTATAGATGGAGGAATAAAAGATGCCAAAAAGAGAAGACATTAACACTGTATTAGTAATTGGTTCAGGACCAATCGTTATTGGTCAAGCATGTGAATTTGACTATTCAGGGACACAAGCATGTAAAGCATTAAGAAGTTTAGGTTATAAGATTGTTTTGGTAAACTCAAATCCAGCAACAATCATGACAGATCCGGAAACTGCTGATGTTACATACATTGAACCATTAAATGTAGAAAGATTAACACAAATCATTGAAAAAGAACGTCCAGATGCTTTACTTCCTAACTTAGGAGGACAATCTGCTTTAAATTTATGTTCTGAATTAAATGAAGCCGGAGTATTAGATAAGTATAACGTTAAAGTATTAGGTGTTCAAGTTGATGCAATTGAACGTGGTGAAGACCGTTTAGAATTCAAAAAAGAAATGGATAAATTAGGAATTGAAATGGCTCGTAGTGAAATTGCAACTACTGTCGATGAAGCATTAGCTATCGCTGATAAATTAGGTTACCCAGTTGTTGTTAGACCTGCTTATACAATGGGTGGAGCCGGAGGCGGTTTAGTCTATAATGTTGAAGAATTAAAAACAGTTGTTTCTAGAGGATTACAAGCTAGTTTAGTAAATCAATGTTTAATTGAAGAATCTATTTTAGGTTGGGAAGAATTAGAAGTTGAAGTTGTTCGTGATGCTAATAACAATATGATTACAGTATGTTTCATTGAAAACATTGACCCAATGGGAGTTCATACTGGAGATTCATTCTGTAGTGCACCAATGTTAACTGTACCTCAAGAAGTTCAAGATCGTTTAAAAGAACAAGCATTTAAAATTGTTGAATCAATTGGTGTAATTGGGGGAACTAATGTTCAATTTGCTCATGATCCAGTAAGTGATCGTATCGTAGTTATTGAAATTAACCCAAGAACTTCTCGTTCATCAGCTTTAGCAAGTAAGGCAACAGGATTCCCAATTGCTTTAGTATCAGCAATGTTGGCAGCGGGTCTTACAATGGAAGATATTCCATGTGGTAAATATGGAACATTAGATAAATATGTACCTGATGGTGATTATGTAGTTATTAAATTTGCACGTTGGGCATTTGAAAAATTCAAAGGTGCTGAAGATAAACTTGGTACTCAAATGAAAGCTGTTGGGGAAGTAATGAGTATTGGAAAAACATACAAAGAAGCTTTCCAAAAAGCAATTCGTTCTTTAGAAATCGGACGTTATGGTTTAGGTTATGCTAAAAACTTTAATGAATTATCAAAAGATGAGTTAATTAAATTATTAGCTAATCCTACTAGTGAAAGACAATTTATTATGTATGAAGCATTACGTAAAGGTGCTACTGTTGAAGAATTACATGAGCTAACACAAATCAAAACTTATTTCATTGAACAAATGAAAGAATTAGTTGAAGAAGAAGAAATGATTAAAACATACAAAGGTAAAGAATTACCAGTAGATGTTTTAAAACACGCTAAACAAAATGGTTTCTCTGATAAATATTTAAGCCAAATTTTAGATGAAGATGAAACAACAATTAGAGAATTACGTAAAGCTAATGGAATTAATCAAGCTTGGGAACCAGTCCATGTAAGTGGTACAAAAGATAGTTCATATTACTATTCAACTTATAATGCTGAAGATCATAGCGATATTCATCACGATAAACAAAAAGTTATGATTTTAGGTGGTGGACCTAACCGTATTGGTCAGGGTATCGAATTTGACTATTGCTGTGTTCATGCTTCTTTAGCGCTAAAAAAATTAGGGTTTGAAACTATTATTGTAAACTGTAACCCTGAAACTGTATCAACAGATTATGATACGTCAGATAAATTATATTTTGAACCTTTAACATTAGAAGATGTTTTAAGTATTCATGAAAAAGAAAAACCAGTTGGAGTTATCGCTCAATTTGGTGGACAAACACCACTTAATTTAGCAGCACAACTTAAAAAGAATGGTGTTAATATCTTAGGTACAACACCAGAAACTATTGATATGGCAGAAGACCGTGATTTATTCAATGAAATGATGGAAAAATTAGAAATTCCAATGCCAGAATCAGGAATGGCTGTTGATGTACATGAAGCATTAGAAATCGCTGCTAAAATTGGTTATCCATTAATGGTTAGACCTTCTTATGTATTAGGTGGTCGTGGTATGGAAGTAGTATACGATGATGATAGCTTAAAAGAATATATGGCTGCAGCTGTCGGAGTTACTCCAGATCGTCCAATCTTAATTGACCGTTTCTTAAACAATGCAATGGAATGCGAAGCAGATGCTATTAGTGATGGAGAAAATGTTTTCGTTCCAGCAGTAATGGAACATATCGAATTAGCTGGTATTCACTCTGGAGATTCAGCATGTATTTTACCATCTAAACATATTCCAATGCGTCATTTAGAAACAATTAAAGAATATACTAAAAAAATTGCAAAAGAAATGAATGTTCGTGGTTTAATGAATATGCAATATGCAATTGCTGATGATAAAGTATATGTTTTAGAAGCAAATCCAAGAGCTTCAAGAACAGTACCTTTAGTATCAAAAGTATGTAACATTAATATGGTTAAAATAGCTACTGATATTGTTACTTTAGATTTAACAGGACGTAAATCACCAGTACCTGAATTAAAAGAAAAGAAAATCCCACATGTTGGAGTTAAGGAAGCTGTATTCCCATTCAATATGTTCCCTGAAGTAGACCCTGTTTTAGGACCAGAAATGCGTTCAACAGGTGAAGTATTAGGAATTGCAAGCTCTTATGGTGCAGCATTATACAAAGCTGAAGAAGCTGCAAAAACTATTTTACCTACTGAAGGAAAAGTATTAATCAGTGTTAGTGATTTAGATAAACCACAAGTAGTTGAATTAGCTCAAGGATATTATGATGCTGGATTTACAATTGTTGCTACAAGTAATACATATAACTTAATTAAAGAAAATGGAATTCCAGCAGAAAAAATCAAGAAAATCTATGAAGGACGTCCAAATATTTCAGATGCTTTAACAAATGGTGAATTAGCAATGATTATTAATACACCTAATGGAAAACAAAGTGCCCATGATGATAGTTATATTCGTAAATCAGCTATCAAGATGAAAATTCCTTATGTAACTAATATTGCAGCTGCTAAAGCTTCATTAGAAGGAATTATGGAAATGAAAATTCATGGTAGCCATGAAGTTAAATCATTACAAGAATATCATAAAGCAATTAAGTAATTGTAAAAAGGTGAAATCAATAAACTGATTTCACTTTTTTTGTGTATATTTATCGTTTATAAAAATGAGATAAATTTGAGATAATATATAGTATTTTATATGTTATAATATAACTGTCTTTAAAATAACTTTGGCATATTAAACAATAAAAATTATTTAAATATTATAGTAATGGAGTGTTAATATGAAATATGCCAATAAGATGTTTTTTTATAATCAAACTTATTTATCTTTAG